>NZ_JAKKRZ010000009.1:0-175951 GCF_025653725.1 Shewanella sp. SM74
CCACCCACCTAGGTTCATCCAATCGCGGAAGGCCCGAAGGTCCCCTCCTTTCCCCCGTAGGGCGTATGCGGTATTAGCAGTCGTTTCCAACTGTTATCCCCCTCGACTGGGCAGATCCCTAGGCATTACTCACCCGTCCGCCGCTCGCCACCTCAGRAGTAAACTCCCTTGTGCTGCCGCTCGACTTGCATGTGTTAGGCCTGCCGCCAGCGTTCAATCTGAGCCATGATCAAACTCTTCAATTAAAGTTTTGTTGCTTCCGTCTTKCGACTTCAGCGGCTCAATGAATTCTACTGTTTGATTCGCTTTGCTCACTAAGAAGCATCGCGTTTCAAYTCATACATTACTGTATGTACATATTACTATGAACACTCAGTCACGYTTCTCGTTGAKGAGAATGACTTGAAAACATTGATTTAAATTTTTGACTGCYAACCCGAAGRTTAAGCAGTTTCGATTAACTCAACACCTGTGAGTGTCCACACAGATTTGCTTGATAAATTGTTAAAGAGCATGGTTAGCAGCTTATTCAGCGTTTAACCCTTGACCCCGCTGGGTCAGTGGATGCGCATTATAGGGATGTCAGATTTTACCGCAACCCCTTTGGCGCGAATAATTACGAAAAACGATTCAAGCGCACACTTTTTAAACTAAAAGTGTGTTTTAACGCCAATTTTATCGAATTTGTGCTGGATTAAGGTAAAAAGATGAGGTTAACCCAGCGCTAGAAATGACAAGAGCCAACTTATTGGTTAGCTCTTTATGCCATGTTAGATCGCTTTTAACGCAAGCTTCCATTCAACAAGAGCAATAACCCACGCTACTGGCTACTGTGATAGTAGCTACTTGAGATGAACTTATAAGCAAATGTTTATCTGCTTATAAGTAGTCGCGTAGCGACTAGCCTAGGCTTTTTAAGTAAGCCGGCACATCGGCAATACTGTCGAGTACCACTGTGGCATCACTGTCATCAGCAATAACCTTACCACTGCGCACTAATATGCGTGTGGTCACGCCCGCCGCTTTCGCTGCCTGCATATCTTCGGCTTTGTCGCCAACCATGACTGAGTGCGCTAAGTCGATTTTTAAGAATTGCGCCGCATCATTAAGCATACCCGGCTTAGGTTTGCGGCAATCACAATCGACCTTATATTCCCCTATACCTTTTTCGGCATGGTGCGGGCAATAGTAAATACCATCGAGCTCGACCCCTTTGTCGGCAAAGTTCCAATCCATCCACTCCGTTAAGCTGTGGAATTGATCTTCTGTATACATGCCACGGGCAATACCGGATTGATTAGTGACGACAACTAACTTGTAGCCCATTTCTTTTAAAGAGAGGCAAGATTCAAACACACCGTCAATATATTCGAAGTCATCCACTAGGTGGACATAACCATGGTCTTTGTTAATCACACCATCACGGTCTAAAAATACTGCTCGACTCACTGTAATACTCCCAAATCGCCTAAGGCGTTATCGCGCTATTATTCCATTCATTATCAGAAATTGCACCGCTGAAGTTATGCTTTTAGTGCTAAATTGCGCGTTAGTGATATTTCGTGACTGTACAGGCAAATCTCTATGTACAGCTTGTGTCTATGCGAGATAGCAATTGTCCCACCAAATTAGAGTCCAAAAAATCCAGCAGTGAAATGTGTAATTGCACTGTTTTAATCAAAATACTCAATCGAAGAAGCTGAACAGCGTTTTTACAAATAATTGCCAGCGTTGCCATCGAAGCCACTCGCAAGTAATGCGCTTCAAATCGTAAGAGAAAACCACAAAAAACCCCGTCGTTTGGACATTGTTAGTCTCTTAGATGCTGCACTCAATCAAGCATTTCCCTTTATTTGTGGTGTTTTTAACGGTAATCTTGGGCAAATAACGAGAAAATACCCGAAATAGACGGAAATAATGAGTCGAACTACGCCTATCGTCCACAAAACCCGCACCCAGTTAGTTGTGGAAGTGCTCAGAGAGAGAATTCTTTCAGGTGACATAGCCGCAGGAGAACCCCTCAGACAAAGTGCCTTGGCTGAAGCGTTAAATGTCAGCCGTATTCCGGTGAGAGAAGCATTATTGCAACTCGAAGCCGAAGGACTCGTTAAGTTTGAGCCCCATAAAGGTGCGACTGCGACCGTGTTATCCGTCGAACAAGTCACCGAACTTTTTGAATTACGTGCAATGATCGAAACCGATCTGCTTGCGAAAGCGATCCCACGACTTCAAGAGGCTGATTTAGAAAAAGCAGAACGTGTACTCGAGCAATTGGAGTCGGCCTTCAAACATGAAGATGCCGTCGCCAGTTGGAGCGAGTTGAATACGCAATTTCACACTTGCTTATATCAGGCGGCTAATCGCCCACACACCCTTGAGGTTGTTCACGGCCTCAATACTAATTGTGATAGATACATTCGTTTGCAGTTATTGCTCGCGGGGGGAATTCCTGCCGCAGAGCATGAGCACAGGGCTTTGCTCAACCACTGCAAACTGAGAGAAACAGAAAAAGCGACGGCGCTACTGCGTCATCATATTCTGCATGCCGCAATGACAATTCGAGATCTCGTCGCCAAACAGGTGGTCTAGATCACGGACGGCCATTAGAGTTGCCGATAAGCTTTGTTGTCGATTCAAGGCAGCGCTCAGGTTCTGCCTTTTTTATTTGAGAGAAACCACCATGCAGTACGCCACTATCACAGGTTGGGGCAAATGTGTTCCACCAGCCACGCTGACCAACGATGATCTTGCTACCTTTATCGAGACATCCGACGAATGGATCAAATCTCGCACAGGGATCAGCCAACGCCATATCAGTCATGTAAATACCTCTGAACTTGCTTCAGTTGCAGCAAAACGTGCGCTCGCAGCAGCAGGTATTGATGGCAGTGAAATCGACATGATCATTCTGGCCAGTGCCAGCCCAGACACTTTGATCCCAAATATTGCATCCACTGTACAAGCTAATATTGGCGCCAGTTGTGCCGCATTCGATATCAATGCTGCCTGCAGTGGCTTCTTATATGGCTTAGGTTTAGCCAGCTCACAAATCAAGAGTGGCCAGAGCAAGAAAGTATTAGTCATTGGTGCTGAACGTTTATCTTTCTATTTAGATTGGTCGCGCCGCGAAACTGCAGTGCTATTTGGTGATGGTGCGGGTGCCGTTGTGGTTGAAGCGACAGATGTTGCCGGTGGCGTGCTCGGTTATGAACTGAATAACGATCCTGAAGGTCGTGACATTCTTAAAGCGGGCTTTGGCACGGCGATGGACAGATTCTCAGCCGACTCATTGGACTTTTTCATTGAATTCGATGGCCAAGAAATCTTCAAGCGTGCGATTAACGGAATGAATAAATTGAGCACTAAAGTGCTTGAAAAATGTGGTGTTGATAAGGATGAAGTGGATCTCGTGATCCCGCATCAAGCCAACGAACGTATTATTGATACCTTAGTTAGCCGAATGAAAATCCCGAAAGAAAAAGCCTTCGTGAACATCGCTAATTATGGCAATACCTCGGCGGCGACGATTCCAATTGCGATTTGTGATGCGTTAGAACAAGGCATTATCAAGCCGAATCAAACCATACTCTCTTGTGCCTTTGGCGCAGGCTTAACCTCTGCTGCACTCTTGCTGCAATGGGGAAATCGCGTCACACCTATCAATATCAGTGATGCCGAGTTACCGCCTTGTGACAAAACAGGCATAGAGTTAGTTAAACGCGCTGTAGATTATTTTTGTAAGCCGTAAACGGTTTCTGCAAAACGATTACATAGTGTTCCACTAAAACAAAAAGCCATCTTAAGCGATGGCTTTTTTAGTTTATGACTACAGAACTTATTCATTCAACTTGCTAATGATCATCTCATCCCAATAGATAGCTTGATTAAAATGTTCGGCGAGTTTTTGATTTAACTCGTTAAAGCCTTTAATCACGCCTTCGCTGCCACTAATACAAGACCAGGCAAATCGATGGCAATTATTGTCGAATAAATCGTATTCCCGATACTGATAAATCGCCTGTTCAGCGCGGGGCAACACAGAGTCGGCAATAAGAGGCTGATGTTGGTGATTACAGGCAAGATAGATTTGGCTACCGGTCCGTCCCGCTAAAAAACGCTTTACCGATACAGCTCGCACCAGCCCTGAGCCATGTAACTCTACGAGGCAATCATCACCAAGCCAAATGCCAGTATGCTCAATCACGCCAAAAACATAACAACAGACGATACTGCCAGGAATTGGCGATACTTGTTTTAATCCCTTTTGCCATTGACTCGGCGGTGCCACCATAGCGCGATTGGCAACGGGGTACTTAGGGGCCTTACCGAGTAATCTGTCACGCTCAAGCTGTTGACGCTGCTGGCGCTCATCGGCCAGCAAAACCGCACCGATTACGGCACCACCCACCCAAAGTAAAGGTAACGGCATCATATTCTCCTACACACTCAACTTAGTAGAGTGAAGTACAAGTTGGTTGGATTGCCAAGTTAACGGCAGGTTGAATTCGAACAGAGGATTAAATGTAAACTGAGTTTAGCTTGTCAGTGATTAACCTAAGATGAAATCCAGATGAAACCAATCCATCTCAAATGAATTCACTCACCACAAAGAGTGATTTCTGTTAGCACTGACTAAGTCGATTTTTGCAGTAAATCAGCCACAGTAAGCTTTGCCGCACCGCCCATAGCAGCCATTTGCGCAAGTAATAATTCCCCACAAGCTAAGGCATCGGTCAGCGCGCTATGGGCCGTATAAATGGGTAAACCGTAACGCTCGCGACAAGCGCCAAGGCGCAAACTCCCCTCTTTAATCACTGAGTGCTCCCGTAGTAAACGGTGCTTTTCAACCATTAAAGTATCGATTGCAGGTAAAACAATGGCTTGATGATAAATCGTTAATAAATCCTGCTGTAAAAAACGACAATCTAAAGGGGCATGATGTGCCACCAGCACACGGCCATAGGTTTGATTGATAAACCAGCCCATGGCTTCCTCAATGGTGACAGCTTGCACCAAATGATTATCAAGAATGCCGTGGATCGTCGCACTTTGGCCTACACTACCGCGAATTTGCACTAACTTTTGCTCGGCGCGTGCCAACGGGATCTCACCGCGCTCAATCGGCACCAATCCAATGCTGAGAATTTGATCTTGCTGTGGATTGAGCCCTGTCATCTCCAAATCCATCGCCGTTAACGGCGCTTCGGATAACGGCATTGCCAGTAGAGGCAACAGCGACTGATAATAGCCTTTAAATAAATGATGTTGGCAACGCAGCGCCCGCCAATTGAGCTGAGTTTTCAGCAACAATGTATTCATATCAAAAGCTTCGCATAAATTTCATCTTCATCCCCGCCTGCGCCTCATGTACGACTTTAAAAGCGTCACGTAACTGATGACGAACCAGCGAAGATAAATGCCCAGGCAGCAAATAATTACTCACCTCTACCCCTTGATTATGTTGATAACCTTGGTTCGATAACCGCATATGGGCGATAAACTCATGGGCATCAGCCAAATTGAGCGCATCTTGCCGATTGAGAATATTCGCATCCATCAAGGCACGAATACGTTTTGCAGTATTCACTTCTTTAATGCCCGCAGACAAGGCATAGACACGGGCAATATCGTTAATCAAAGCATTACCTTTATGCTTCAAATCTATGCCTTTAACTTCGCTACCATCCCGCTCGAGTACAAATTTGCGGAAAAATCCTAGCGGCGGTGACTCCACCAACGAATTGCCTGTCATACCCGCGAGGAAAATATCGTTATCGCGGGTTTGAGCCAAGACTTTATCCTGTAAGGCATCAAACAGGGTTTGTGGACCGTAAACCGATCGCATATCGAAGAAGATGCTGGCGTGCATTAACGCCTTAGGCTCAGGCGTTATGACCCATTTTTCAAATACCTGTTGCCACTGTTTGAGTGACATCCGCCATTGGGGATTTTGCGCCATAATATTGCCGGGACAAAATTCATAACCGCATTGGTCAAGCCCTGCGCACACGGCATGGGTTAAGGCATCAAAATAACCTTTAGCAAAATCATCCATCTCTTCTGCGACTAACAAGCCATTATCTTGATCTGAACACGCAGCCTGATCTTGTCGTCCCTGCGAGCCAAATGCCAACCAGCAAAAGGCCATGGGCGGTTCACCGAGTAATTGCTGATTGAGCACAATTAATCGCCGCGTCAGCGCATCGGTGACAGAGGTTAACACTCGGCCAATTTCTTCAGCTCTGGCATCGGCACTAATAAGATTTTGCAGCAATAGGGGAATTTGCTTACTGACGCCAATTAAACTGGCAAGATCCTGCTGCCGTTCAATCTCACCAATCAACAGTAGCGGTTGTGAGCCCTGCCCGCGCAAGATGTCAGTACTGGTCACCATACCGATAGCTTTATCTTGATCGATAATAGGTAAGTGATGAATGTTATGCTCACTCATCAGCAGCATGGCTTCAAAAATCAAGGCATTGGAGGAGATCGAGATAGGTGAAACCGTCATGGCTTGATGCACAGCAACGCTGCCATCAAGCCCTGCTGCTAACACGCGATTACGCAAATCCTTATCGGTTAAGATGCCAACCAATTTATGATTATCCGTCACCAATAAGGACGATACTCGGCGATTTCGCATCAAGAGTGCCGCCTGAGTCACGCTAGCTTGGGCATCTATAACGATGGGAGTGGAAGACATCAAGGTACTTATCCGACTTGTGGTCGTCAGATCCTTTGCCTTAAAGCGGGCCTCATGGCGTAAACGCTTTGCGAAGGCGCGGGTAAAAAACTTATCGAAGTGACGACTCTCACTCCTAAGGCTATCAAACAAGGCTTGGGGCAGATGATAAACTAGACCGTCTTCAAGAATAGCGACTTTATTAACGACTTTTTCCCCTGATAACAAAGTAGAAAAGCCAAAAAACTCACCCTCGCCCACTCTATCCACCAACACGCCGTCAGGATCGCGCACTTCAAAGGCGCCGCTTCGCACCATATACAACTTAGGCGAATTCGCGTCGAAATTAACATAACCAGAGGCCTTGCTGTAATACCCAACAGTAACAGCCTTAGCGCAGCGCACGACGACATCCTCAGGTAGAGCATCAAAGGGCACAAGTCCCTGTAGAAATTGCACTACGGGTTGTAACTCACTGGCATTCATAGGCAACACCTTCTTTAGGCGAATTTTTACTGAGATGTCATCACTATAGCCTGCATTGTCGCTACGCTACATTCGACTAAAGTCAGCCGCAAGCATAATAAAGTGACTCCCCACAGAATCATAAAGGCTGGCCAAAAGAGCCATAAAAAAGAGCGCCGAAGCGCTCTATTGTGTTGGTACTCACCATTACGCAGTAAGGTTAGTGGCCGCTTGCTTCACCCGAACCTTTAGGGAAACGAATCGATTCAACCATCTCCTGAACATGCAGTGGTGTTGCCGCAGTGACTCGACTCACTATCGCTGCCACACCGAAGTTCACTAACATGCCTACCATACCAATACCTTCTGGTGAAATACCCAGGAACCAGTTAGCAGCTATGTTAGCCGTTGGATCAACAAACTTGAAGTAGATGATATAACCAGCAGTAAACAGCAGACCCGTTAACATACCAGCAATCGCACCTTCTTTATTCATTGTCTTAGAGAAAATACCCATAACAATGGCAGGGAACAGTGAGGAAGCCGCTAATCCGAAGGCGAATGCCACCACTGCCGCCACGAAACCAGGAGGGTTCACCCCAAAGTAACCCGCAATCACAATGCCAATACCTGCCGCCAAGCGAGCATATAGCAGCTCTTTTTTATCGGAAAGGTTAGGCATTAAATTCTTTTTCAATAGGTCGTGTGAAACCGACGTTGAAATCACCAATAGCAAGCCTGCAGATGTTGATAACGCAGCTGCTAAACCACCCGCCGCCACAAGGGCGATAACCCAAGCTGGTAAATTAGCGATTTCTGGCGTAGCAAGTACGATAATATCGTTATCAATCTTCATTTCATTTTTGCTAGCGGGATCTTCAATCTTACCTGACGAATAGTAAATTTTACCGTCGCCATTTTTATCATCCCACTTAATCAAACCGGTTTTTTCCCAGTTCTTAATCCAATCTGGTGCAGACTCATAAGCCACACCTTTAGAATCGGGACCGTTAATAGTTTCAATCATGTTCACGCGGGAGAACGCTGCTAACGCAGGCACTGTGGTGTACATAATCGCAATAAAAACAAGCGACCATCCGGCAGTGATACGTGCATCCTTCACTTTAGGTACAGTGAAGAAACGCACGATAACATGGGGTAAACCCGCAGTCCCCACCATCAAGGCACCCGTAATACAGAACACATCTATCATGCTCTTAGAACCGTCGGTGTAAGGTGCAAAGCCGAGCTCAACCGAAACGTTATTGAGTTTTTCTAACAAATACACACCGCTATTATTGCCAGCGGCATCCAGTAACTCAGCACCAAAACCAATTTGCGGTACTAAGTGGCCCGTCATCATCACTGAAAGGAAAATAGCCGGAACCATAAAGGCGAAAATCAGTACGCAGTATTGGGCAACCTGAGTGTAGGTAATCCCTTTCATACCACCGAGTACCGCGTAGAAGAACACGACCGCCATACCGATATATACGCCAGTATCCACCTCCACTTCAAGGAAGCGCGAGAACACAACACCCACACCGCGCATTTGCCCTGCAATATACGTAAAGCAAATAAAGATGGCACAGATAACCGCTACAGTACGTGCCGCCTGTGAGTAATAACGCTCACCGACGAAATCTGGCACAGTAAACTTACCAAATTTACGTAAATACGGTGCCATACAAAGGGCAAGCAATACGTAGCCGCCCGTCCAGCCCATCAAGTACACGCTACCATCGTAACCGACGAAAGACACAATACCCGCTAACGAAATAAATGACGCCGCTGACATCCAATCTGCCGCCGTTGCCATACCGTTCACCACAGGGTGAACACCGCCGCCAGCAACATAGAACTCTTTGGTTGAACCCGCACGGGTCCAGATTGCAATCCCAATGTAGAGCGCAAATGAGAGCCCTACGATAATATATGTGAGTGTTTGAACATCCATCTCAAAGCTCCTTAGTCTTCTTGTACGTTATATTTTTTATCTAAGGCGTTGGCTTTTGCCGCGTAGACAAAGATAAGCGCAACGAATACATACATAGATCCCTGTTGTGCAAACCAGAAACCTAATTTGAATCCCATGAAATGGACTTCATTGAGTACATCAACCAATAAAATGCCGCATCCAAAAGAAACTGCCGCCCAAATGGCTAATAAGCTCAGTACGAGACGAATATTCTCGCGCCAATAACCCTTTGCCTTGTCGTTGTTTTCAAAACCCATAGTGACTCCCCTGTGCTGTTTTAATTTTAAGTCATGTTTAATCTAGCAACAGCTGGTGTGAGCACAATCACGACTTTCGTCTAACCCGTGATTCAAAACACTGCCTGCAAATAGCGAATAGAAACAAATTCAAAGAGTTAACAATGATATTACATTTCGATACGGTTTTAACTTTTTTAACAGGTTAGACCAATGTCGAACATGAATGAGTGGGATGCGAATGGAGAAAGAGGATTTTCATCCAATAAATAGAAATAACTTATTGTCTGAACTAGGGAAATTAGAAATTTAAATGACCTTTAATACAGCTCTAGACTGGCTAAAAATCAGATGACTTGAGGTTTTTAGCCTAGATTATCGAGAGTTTTAATCATGAGTTTCTCAATCAATTAGAGACGTTAAATCTTTCATCAAACCTAGGTCAGCCCAATTGCTTACCGTTTCATTTCATCATGTTATTTCGTCAAAATGTTAGGGTTTGACTCACAGTCACCTTGCAGGTTAACAACAAAAAATAACCCAGCCTATGCTGGGTTACTCAATCTACCTTGAGGAAACGTGACTAAGCGTTACTCGCAACAAGCAACTTTCATCGCATGATACATCGCGTGCCGTCCGTCTATAAAATGCCGTTACTTCGCAGCTAAAAACTTCACTAACGCCGCCAATTCTTCTGCGGTATGTGCGGTTGAGGTCAGCATATAACGGCCATTAACCAGTAATGACGGTACCCCCTTGATCCCAGCAAGCTCAGCTTGAGAGTCATAATTCATTAGGGTGAATTTTGCATCGACGGAATTCATCGCGGCATCGACATCATCCACCCTAGCGCCTTGGGCAAGGAAAAAGGCTTTTACTTGCTCAAGGGTGGTAAATTGCTCACCTTTCTCATGAATTTGCTTAAAAATGGCACCATGGGTTTGCTTAGTCATCTTTAATTTTTGCGCCATATAATAGGCAAACTGGCTCAATTCCCAAGCGGGACGACCTGCACCAACGGGTGTACGCTCAAAGGCCACATCTTTGCCAAGCAGCTTTACTGTCGACTCAATGAGCGGTTCTTGCTTATAACAATGTGTGCAGTTATAAGAAAAAAACTCCCGCAGCACTGGCTTTTGCGTTTCGGTAATGCCCGCCACAGTGACATAATCCTTGCCTTCTTCGAAACTTGCAGCCTGCAGGGCAAAACTGGCACTCAGCATTAATCCGCACGCAAATACTGCTATAGGTCGAACTCGATTAAACACGCCCATTATATTGTCTCTTTTTATTCGTCATTTGTTTAAATAAATAAGGATTACACATTTGCTAAAGCAAATTTGGAACCCAAAGATAACCTAAAAGTTCGACTTTTACCTTTTACAGTAATGAACCTTTCTCAACATGCCGCTAGCATATCCAGCGGCGAAACATACTGATATCGAAAGCCTAAATCTGTGACAATCGCGTCAGCTTGGATGACTTTACTCGGCATAGATTGTTGATTAAATTCTGGCGCGACTAAACCTAGAGATTCGGCAGCAGCTTGATAAAACTCAGCTTTAGTCGGATGTGAAGGTGCGCAAAGATTATAAATCGGCGCCACTGATAATCCAGAATGAGTTGCCGCGAGAATGGCGCTAACGGCGTGCACACAGTCACTAAGATGGACTAAATTTACCGCGACATTCGCCCCACTCACATCAGTTTTTCCAGCAAGAAAACGCCCAGGATGACGTTTAGGACCGACGAGTCCAGCAAAACGAACGATACAGGTATGGGGCAATGCTTGAAATAAAGCTTCAGCATCTAATAGCACTTGGCTATCGCTTGATTCTGCTATCGCATCGGCTTCTGTCATCAATTTATCTTGGGTCGGATATACGCCCGTAGTGCTGATAAACACAATCCGCTGATATTGCCAGCCTTGAGTTAATGCGATGAGTTGTTGTAATTCTTCAAGATAAGCGGCATTACCACGCTTTAATCGGGGAGGAATATTGACCACTAAATAATCGGTCTGAAATAAACCGCTTAACGCCTGAGCATCGGGGGCAGATGATGCTTCGTGGCCCAATTGCAGCGGATAGGCTTCAATCCCGACTTCAGTTAATACCGATAATTCTTCGGCACTGCGCTTACAGCCAGTGACTCGATAGCCCTCATGGACAAGTTGCTTTGCCAAAGCAAAACCAAACCAACCACAACCGACCAAAGCAACACTGGATTTTACTGTGCTGTTTTCTGCTTTTACATTCGCCATATTAGCCCTAAGGGAATCACATCAGCGGATAGAATACGGAACTTAGCGCATAAGATTCAAGTTTGTAGCGAACTAAAATAAAAACTAATCCCTTTATCGACTTGTAAGGTACGAATAGCCCCCTCGGACAACTCTTCCGCCTTGATGGCTTTTTGTACTGTCACGCCTTCATTACTTAAAAAACGCAGCGATGGTTCACTGCCATCCTCTTTGCAGGCCCACACTTGGGGTTGACTCACATCTTTAGTCGTCATCATGACTTTTGCGATACAGCCATCGGAGAGTTTCACTATGGTTCCTGGTGGATAAATACCGAGAATTTTAACCAAAATAGCGATTAAAGATTCGGCATGTTTAGTGGCCCGATTCTTAAACAAATAACCTAAAGCGACTTGAGGGGAGGATATTTGTTGACCACTGAGCTGTTGATCGTAGTCATTTGCCAAACTCACGATCTGCGTAATGATAGGAATTTTATGATCAGTTAACCCATCAGGGAAACCTGAACCGTCAATAAACTCATGGTGGTGTAGCACAATGTGGAGTACTTCTTTAGGGAATAATCCGGAACGATTGAGCATGTCATAGGCGAAATTAGGGTGCATTTGCAGATAATTTGACTCATGAGGTGTTAAGGCTCCGCGCTTACGGCGAATAACATCAGGTACCTTAAGTTTTCCAATATCATGTAACAAACTACCAAGAGCAATATCACGCAGTTCCCTTGGGCTTAAATCCAGTGCATGACCCATCATCATTGCTAATACTGCCACAGAGACCCCGTGCTGGGTCACACTGACATCGTTATCATCCATTCCGACCAAAGTGAGGAAAGGTTTTTCAACTTCCTGCAAATGGCTTAGCAAGTCTTCTACCAATGACGCCGACAATCGATAGGCACCTTCGGGATCACTGGCTATCTTGCCAAATACATTTCGGCAGTTATTTACATTCTCAAGGAAACGCTTTTGGCTTAAACGTATCGCCTTACGGGTATCGGCCTTAAGATCCCGCTCAGGTGGAACTTCAATTTCATCTTCAACATCCTCATCTTCCCTAACAGTCTCCGATCCGGGATTCAATTCAGATAACAAAAAAACATAGGGAACGCCTAAGCCACGGATCATTTCGATTTGAGCGGCACTGCTAATATCAACACGGTTAAATAAAAAAGGGTGGTTCGTCCATGACAAAGGCAACTTGACTCTCATGCCAAGTTGAATTTCTGACAGTAACAACTTTTTTTGAGGTACTTTTGCCACGCAATATGACTCCTTTCAAATGTAATGTGGATATAAACAGATGACCTCATCTGCGTATCCAACAGGGCACATTTAAGCTAAGTACATATAACTATAGATGATTCAAAGCATTCAATGGAGAAATAAGGTAAAAATCCTTATCAAACTGAGGGATAGAACACATCGTCATGTGCCCCACCGCTCAGTTCTAAATAAAGTTATTATATAACAATACGATAAAAACTAAGGCTGAAGTTCTTGAGCTTCTTCTTTTGGCCAATCACGGAGGTAATAACTGAGTCGCTTCGATTTAATAAGATAAATACTCGACCAAAACAACATTAAAGCATCTAAAGCAAGACTCCAATGAAACAGAAATTGGCTATGGATTAACCGCTGACCCAACAAAACGCCATCAATCATCAACAGCAACCACAACCCCCATTTTAAATGCACAAAAATCGGTCTTAACCATTGGGGCGAACGTCGACGTTCAGCTATCACCACAAGATAAATCAAAACCGCGCCAAGTCCCGCCCCGATTGCTAGCAAAAAATCTGACTTTTCAGGGTAAAAAATCCGCACTAACTCAGAACGATCACCCATCTGAGTCAGCGAGGCGATAAAAATACACCAACCACGCGCGAGATAAGCCAAAAGCGCATATAAAAAGATGGGCGGTTTAATGTGGCCTTTATCATCGAGCCAAGTGATGTGACTAAAATTCAAATAGGTTTCCAATCAGCAAAATCTAAAACAGCATATCAAGGAGATGGTGCCAATCGCAGTTAATTCAATAGCCAAAGCAGATAATCTTTCCGCACCGTGATTATTTTCAGACAAAAAAATAGCGCCTTGGGCCAGGCACTATTTAATATCGGCTATTCGACGGTATTCACCCCTTGATACAAGGCTGCAGCCGCTACAGCCAGCATTGAATCAACATCAAGCCAACGCTCTCTCAACTGACGCCAATCAAGCGTTCGCGGCGAGAAGTGCTAACAGCTCGTCTTCATCCATCACTTTAACACCAAGCTCCTGCGCTTTAGCCAGTTTTGAACCTGCCGCCTCACCTGCCACTAAACAATCGGTATTTTTGGAGACACTGCCTGCCACTTTCGCCCCCAGCGCCTGCAACTGAGCTTTAGCATCATTGCGATTGAGCTGATTTAAGGTGCCAGTCAATACCCAAGTTTGGCCTTTAAGCGGCTGTGCATCTGCACTAGGTGCTTCAATGGCAGGCCAATGAACACCTGCAGCAACTAAAGCATCAATAACTTCAAGGTTATGGGGCTGGGCAAAAAAATGGGCCACATGCTGTGCAACAACAGCACCAACATCTTCCACTTCGGTTAACTGCTCCACAGTTGCCACCCGCAGCGCATCTAGACTGGCAAAGTGCGCCGCCAGGTTTGCTGCCGTCGCCTCGCCCACTTCGCGAATACCTAAGCCATATAAGAAACGCGCAAGAGTGGTGGTTTTGGCCGCTTCAATCGCGGCAGCTAAATTGGTTGCCGACTTCATCCCCATGCGGTCAAGCATAGTCATCATAGAAGCGGTGAGCTTAAACAGATCCGCAGGACTTTGAACTAACTCTTTATCAATCAATTGCTCAACGACTTTGTCGCCCATGCCATCGATATCTAAAGCCTTGCGGGATGCAAAATGCTTAATCGCTTCTTTACGCTGCGCTTCGCAGAATAAACCACCGCTACAGCGCGCCACAGCCTCACCTTCTAGGCGCTCAACTAAACTGCCACATACAGGACAATTGTGCGGAAATACAATGTCTGTCGCCGTTTCAGGGCGTCTTTCGGGCACTATGGCAACAATTTGTGGGATAACATCGCCAGCGCGGCGGATGATCACTGTGTCACCGACTTTAATGCCTAAGCGGGCAATTTCATCGGCATTGTGCAGCGTCGCATTCGATACCGTCACGCCACCAACAAACACTGGCTTTAAGCGTGCTACTGGCGTGACAGCACCTGTGCGGCCCACTTGAAAATCAACGCCTTCAAGTTGGGTCATTTCTTCCTGTGCGGGGAACTTATAAGCAATCGCCCAGCGGGGTGATTTAGCCACAAAGCCTAAACGTTGCTGCTGGGCAATGTCGTTAACTTTCATCACTACCCCATCAATTTCAAAGGCTAAATCGCCGCGACGAGTAAGAATGTCTTTGTAGTAGTCATAGACTTGGCTTAGTTCAGCGCAGACTTTAATTTCGCTACTTACGGGTAAACCCCACGATTTAAGCTGCTGTAACTGCTCGAAATGGGTTTTAGCTAACGGATGGGAATCCGGCTCCACCACACCGAGCGCATAGGCATAAAAAGCCAATGAACGGGCAGCAGTAATTTTACTGTCAAGTTGTCGCAAGCTACCGGCTGCTGCGTTACGCGGATTCACGAAGAGTTTTTCATCTTTGGCGCGCGCCCTGTCATTCAAAGCTTCAAAAGCGGCTTTTGGCATAAAAGCCTCGCCGCGTACTTCAACGAGTTCAGGGAAGTCATTACCACGTAATTTAAGCGGGATCGATTTAATGGTTTTAACATTTTCAGTGATGTCTTCACCCACTGAACCATCGCCGCGCGTCGCCGCACGCTCGAGCACACCATGGCGATACAAGATACTCACGGCAAGGCCATCAAGTTTAGGCTCACAACAAAAGCTCACCTCACCCACTTTATCGGTGACACGCTTATGGAAAGCACTGAAATCCGCCTCATCGAAGGCGTTATCTAGGCTTAACATAGGCTTAAGGTGTGTGATTTGATCAAATTTGGCGAGCGCTAATCCGCCCACCCTTTGAGTCGGTGAATCAGCGACAATCAAATGGGGATACAAGGCTTCTAACTTGAGTAAACGCTGCATCAACCTGTCGTACTCAGAATCGGTAATGCTCGGAGCATCGTCCACATAGTAACGAATGTTGTGCTCGTTCAGCGATTGGCTGAGCGCCTGCATCACCTGCGATGCGTTTTCTGGGGTGACGTCTTTAGACAGAAGTGTATCGAGTTGAATGTCTTGCATATTCTTTATCCAGAATTCTTTAGATCACAAAAAGTAGATCACAAAAAATGAGGCCGCAATAGCGGCCTCATCAATCTATTAACCGCCAAGTTGCGGCGTCGGCTTAAGCGTTAGCGCGAATGCGATGTAAATAATCTTGCTTAGTGAACTCACCCCAAGGTTGGCGTTGTCCGTCAAGCACGACCGCATCGATATCATCCGCAAGTTGGCGCGCCGAGTTAAGCATAATCGAGAAGTTCATTAGGGCGTCACCGTAACAAGGCAAAGTCATGAAAAACACCACTCCTTGGGTACTGAACTGCTCCATATTATCAGGATCAAACACGCCAGGCTTTAGCATATTCGCTATCGAGAACAATACTTTACCATTGCCAGCATTATCTACATGGCGATGGAAAATATTCATATCTCCATATTTAAAATTCAAGGTTAAGAAACAAGGTAGCAATTCGGCGCCGTTAAGCTGTAGACCCTCTTTAGCGACCACGTGTAATACCAGTACGTCGCGTGGTTCACCTAACTCATCTTCAGCGGCTTGTTCGACAACCTCTTCTTGATAGCTATCTTCTTTATATTCATTTTCGTCAAACAAGGCCGTTTGCTGCGGAACTGCACTACGTAACGCATGTTCCTGCTCAGCCGCTTTTTGCGCTACGATAGCCGCATGGGATTGACCCATTGGCGGAGTTTGCATGCTCGCTTGAGTGTTCAAAACGGGCTCTTGACGCGAGACTTTCGGGCCACGGTGTTGCTCTTTTGCCACGGGTGGCTGCAAGCTAAAATCAGGCTGAGCTATCACGGGCTCGTGTTTAGGGCCAACTTTCAACTCTGGTTTAAATTCTGTTGATTTAAACTCTTGTGGTTTAAATTCAGGCTTAGGTTCTAGCTTTACTTCCTGCTTCAAATAAGGATTGGCCGCAGGAGTTTCGTTGTTAGGTGCAAGTTCACCGGCTTTGCGCACGCGTACGGCGCCAATACCATCGGCATCAAACCCTTCTGAATCGATCCGCTTCGGACTCGGCTCACCTTTCTCAGCCTGTTTCTTATAAAAGTTGCTCATTGGGCTATCTTTCAATGATTTAGGCTGTTGTCTTCTGATAGACCAAAATCCATGCACCAGCACAGCAACTATGGCTATGGCGCCTAAAACGAACAATACTAGTTGCAAATCTTCCATTGGTTACCCTGTCTTTCTTCTAGTTATCCAGCGTCAGCCATCGCCACCGCTTGCTCTATGTCTACCGCAACTATACGAGACACACCTGGCTCGTGCATAGTCACGCCAATAAGTTGATCCGCCATTTCCATGGTTATTTTGTTATGGCTGATATAAATAAACTGTACGCTCTGTGACATTTCTTTTAGCAATCGACAGAAACGTTCTACGTTGGCATCGTCTAATGGCGCATCCACTTCATCTAACATACAGAAGGGAGCAGGATTCAGCCTAAAAATGGCGAATACCAATGATAAAGCGGTTAAGGCTTTTTCACCACCCGAAAGAAGATGGATTGTGCTGTTCTTCTTCCCCGGTGGTTGGGCCATGATAGTCACGCCCGTTTCTAGCAAATCGTCGTCAGTTAACGCTAAATAAGCTCGGCCGCCACCAAACACTTTCGGAAATAAGCGTCCGAGATCTTCGTTGACTGAATCAAATGTCGTCTTAAAGCGGCTTCGGGTTTCCTTATCTATTTTACGGATCGCTTCCTCTAAGGTTGCAAGCCCTTTATTTAAATCGTCATCTTGATGATCAAGATAAGATTTTCGCTCACTTTGCTGTTCAAATTCTTCGATCGCCGCAAGGTTAATGGCACCTAAACGAACAATTTTCTGCCGTATTTGATCTAAATCACTCTGCCACTTGTCTGGCATCCCCTCTGCGGGCAAGTTTCCAAGGATTTCAGACAGAATGATTTGCTGTTCCTGTAAGGCTTCCAGCTGACTATTCGCTTGGCCTTTTATTCCTTCACGACGTAACTTTAACGTGCTCAGGCTTTGAGTCAAGTCCTCAAGCTTACCAAGCTCTTGTTTTTGCTTTATTCCTATACTGTTTAATGTGTCTGTGAGCACACTTTGCTGCTGACGAACCTCTTTTAAGCCCTGTTGTTGCTCATGTTGTTGCTTTAGTAACTGCGTTAACTGCTCTGTCAGCTGCACACTATTTTGCACCCCACTCAATTGGGCAACTTTGGCAAGTTCTGTTAACACAGACTCGCGGGAGTGGATGAGTTCATTGACACGCACTTGCTGTAATTCAATTTGCTCCGCGCTCACGGCCATGCGCATCGTCACGGCTTGCAAACCCGTCGCAATGGCTGATAATTGACGTTCTACCTCAGTAATACGCCCTTTTAATGCTTGATGGCGCACACTATCGGCCTGTGTGCCTTGGATGAGTTGCCGCTGAATATCTTCACTAGCCTGCAGCGTCTCATCGAGCTCCATTTCTTGTTCTGCTAATACTTCGCATTGCTCGCTTAAGCGTTCAATATCAATCAAACTCGTACTTAAAGCCGCGTCGAGTTTACTTTGCTGTTCGACACGCGCCTTCACTTGCTCGATTAAACCACTGAGCTGCATCGACTTAGTCGCTTTGTCTAACTGCAATTGATGTAATTTTTGCGCGCCATCAGTCAGTTGCAGTCTTTGTTGCTGCAAAATAGCCGCAAGATCTGTCATCTTGTCTTGCCGAATCTGCAGGGATTGTTGCAAATCGAGGATATTTTGCGCTAACTGAGCTTGCTCTTTACTGAGTTGCACCAGTGACTGGGCGCCCTCTGTTTTCGTGATTAAAAAACCTTGTCCCAGTAGATAACCGTCGGCAGTGACAATCCGTTGATCGGATGTTAGCTGTGGCAGCAGTTCTTTCGCTGCATGGATATCCTTTGCCCACTTAAGCCCCGCTAACCAAGGGGCGAGATTCACCTTAGCCTGTAAAAATTCACTTTGGCTTGATTGTGACGCTAACGCTTGAAACCCCATTTCAGTTTCAGTGACGCCAACGGGCAAGGTCAACAAGCCATTAAGGGCGAGTTCCGCCGCAGTTTCCCAACCATTTTCAACGGTTAAACTCTGCCATAACTGCGGTTTATCACTCTGCTGTTCTTGCTTAGTCAACCATTGTTCAACCAGCTCATGGCGCGCTTTAGTCGCGGTTAATTGCTGCTGAATTTGCTCAGCGCTATGGCGGGCTTCATCTAAGGCTTGCGTACTTACACTTACACTTTGTTCTTGCAGATGATTAATTTCATTTTGCAGTGTGAGCGCATCATCCAAAGACTCAATATCTTGCTGCAATGGTGTAATACTCGATGCGAGATCACCGTCCATTAACGCCGAAAGTTGCGCCTGCTGCTCACGACTTTGCTGCTGTTTGTGTTGCAGTAATTGCTGCTGATGCGCTAACTGGCTGCGACGCAGTTCAAGCTGCAACTTATGCTGAGAAACATCCGCTGCCTGTTGGCGCGCCACTTCGGCCTGCTGCTGACTGCGTTCTATGCTCATTTCCCATTGGGATTGCAGCTCATCCATGAGCTCTTGTTGCTCATCATGCTGTGGCCCAAGCTTGGCAAGCTCAAGCTCTAACGCGCTAAGACTCGCTTTATAGCCGTTAAGCTTATCGGTGTTTTGTTGGATCTGCTCTTTGACTTGCGCCAACTGGGTTTCGAGCTGGGCGTCGCGCTGCTTTTGATTCTGTAGCTGTTGCTCTAACTTAGCGATTTCAGTACCAGTCAGATAATAGGCTTCAACCGATCGCTGCTCTTGCTCCGCCAGTTGCGCGAGTTGCACTTGCAATTCAGTGGTTTGTAATTCATCGGTTTGCGCGAGTGACTGCGCCGCCGCTTGCTGCACTTCAATAGCACTTATCTGCTCAGATAGGCTCGCCATCTGATCTTGCAACTCTTGATAGCGCATCACAAGGAGTTCAGCATGGGTCTTACGCTCGGCCTGTTTAAGCTCACGATATTGTTTAGCAGCTTTAGCCTGCTGTGCGAGTTTATCTAACTGCTTACCGAGTTCACTGCGAATATCGCCCAAACGTTCGAGGTTTTCACGGGTATGACGAATACGGTTTTCAGTTTCGCGCCGACGCTCTTTATAGCGGGAAATCCCAGCGGCTTCCTCAATAAAGGTGCGCAAGTCTTGGGGTTTAGATTCAATCAGGCGGGAAATAGTGCCTTGCTCGATAATGGCATAGCTTCGCGGACCAAGACCTGTGCCCATAAACAAGTCGGTAATGTCTTTACGACGACACTTTTGACCATTGAGAAAATACCAAGACTCACCATCGCGACTCACCTGGCGCTTAACGGCGATTTCTTCATAACTGGCATACTGACCAGCGAGGCGACCTTCTTTGTTTTCAAAAATAAGTTCAACACCCGCCACAGACACAGGTTTTCGCGCGCTTGAACCGTTAAATATCACATCGGCCATAGAATCACCGCGTAGGTGCTTCGCCGAGCTTTCACCGAGCACCCAACGCACGGCATCGATCACGTTCGATTTACCGCAGCCATTTGGGCCAATAATGGCGGTTAATGCCTGTAAAAAAGGAATTTTCGTGGGATCGACAAACGACTTAAAGCCGGCAAGTTTTATCTGTTTTAATCTCATGGTGCCAGTTAGCGCGTCTCTGAAGTCTGGCCCGAAAATGAGCCGAGCGGTGCAAATGCATTCTGCTGGCAACTTTAACAAAGCAGGCAGCATTTTGTAACGCTTTTTATTGAATTCATGCGGCTTTTAGCTTGTCATCTGTCCATGAGTTGATCACAATCGCATATAGCTGTCGCTTAACTTTTTGGAAAAACGATATGACACAGAAAAAAAACTTGCCCTTCCCAGCCAAAAGTGGCGTTAATTATTTTCTCGATGGCTTTGGTTTAATCACACGTAAAGGCCTGCGCACTTTCGTATTTATTCCGTTAATGATTAACCTTCTGCTGTTTGCTGGCGTCATTTATGTAGCCATAGGCCAGTTAGATACGCTATTCACTTGGATGAATGCCCAGCTCCCTGAGTACTTAAGCTGGTTAAACTTTTTACTTTGGCCACTCGCCGTCACCACTATGCTGGTGATGCTTGCTTTTGTATTTAGCTCCGTCATGAACTGGCTCGCCGCCCCCTTTAATGGTCTGTTGGCTGAAAAAGTCGAGCAGCTGTTAACTGGTAAGCAGCTGAATACCGGTTCTGGTATTGATTTAATCAAAGACTTACCGCGTATCCTTGGACGTGAGTGGATCAAACTCAAATACTATCTGCCCCGCGCACTGGTATTTTTGTTATTGTTTTTAGTGCCTATGGTAGGCCAGACGCTGGCGCCGATTTTATGGTTTCTGTTCAGCGCTTGGATGATGGCGATTCAGTACTGCGATTATCCCTTCGATAACCACAAGGTCAGTTTTAAAGATATGCGCTTTGCATTGAATCAAACCCGTGGCACCAGTTTTAGCTTTGGCGCCACTGTGACGCTATTTTCGATGATCCCCATAGTCAACTTTATCGTCATGCCAGTGGCGATTTGTGGCGCGACGGCCATGTGGGTCGATAAGTATCGTGAAGCGTATCGCAACCATGCCATCGCACCCGAGTAGTAACACCAGCAGTGCTGAGTCATGGCTCAGCACTGCTCCCCAATTTTTTTAAACCCAATAATCCAATCATGTTTCGCCTCGTCAAAATCAACGCAAACCTTGTAACAATTACTCGCTATTGTTAACTTCACGTTTTCTGGCAAAATGCGCGCCACGAATGTGTTATTTGAGTCTTTTTTGTTGAAATCAATCTTAGCCATCATCTTATCTAGTCTAGCTTTTCTACCTGTAACTTGCCTTGCTGGCTATGCCAGCCAATTTCAGTTAGCTATTCCAACACTTAACAGTGCTGCCAATATCGACGGTGAGTTGGACGATGCCATTTGGCAACAAGCCGCAGTCACAGAGCTCAAATACGAAACCCAACCAGGGGAAAACATTGCCGCATTAGTGAAAACCGAGGCGCGAGTCTATGCGACTAAAACCAGTCTTTTTGTAGCATTTACTGCCAAAGACATTAATCCCAAACTCATTCGAGCAACACTTAAGGACAGAGACAAGCTGTGGAGTGATGATTTAGTCGGAATTAAACTCGATACTTTTAATAATGCCCGTTTAGCATACCAATTTTTTATTAATCCCCTTGGCGTGCAATTAGACTCAATTGAAAACGAACTAACGGGTGAAGAAAGCGAAGCATGGGATGGTATTTGGAAATCCGCAGGCAAGATCACCGCCGATGGCTATCAGGTCGAAGTTGAATTACCACTGAGACTGTTCAACTTTGACGACAAGAAAAGCCTACAAGAATGGGGCTTTGAGTTAATTCGTTATTATCCACGCAATGAAAAACATCGCCTATCGACCCATAAGATTGACCGTAATACGAGTTGTCAACTTTGTCAGTTAGGTGTGGCTTCTGGCTTGGCGGGGGCAGAACAAGGACGGGATGTACAAATCACCCCGACTTTTATCGCCAACCGTAACGAACATAAACAGGCGGATGGCTGGGAAGCTGATAACAATCTCGAGCCAGGTGTAGACTTGCGCTGGGGCATTAATTCCAGCACCTTACTCAATGCCACCATTAATCCCGATTTTTCCCAAGTGGAATCCGATGCTGGCCAGCTCGATGTGAACAGCACTTTCTCCTTGTTCTATGATGAGAAACGGCCGTTTTTTTTGGATAATAAAGACTATTTCGACACACAGGTGAATCTGCTGCACACCCGCAATATTGTTGCACCTGACTATGGTATCAAACTGACAAGTAAGAGCGATGATCACACCTTAGCTCTGCTAGCGAGTAACGATAGCCAAACCACGTTTTTGGTACCGGGAAATTTAAGCTCAGAGGTTGCCTCGCTTGATCAAGAAAGTGTGAACCTTGCGGGACGTTATCGTTTCGACATGAGCAAAACCTTCTCCATCGGTGGATTACTTACCGCGAAAACGAGCAGTGACAACACTCACAATGGTACAGCAAATAACCCACACTATGGGATTAACAGCCAACCCGATTACCACAACTATGTCATTAGTCTGGATGCGAAATATCAACCAACACCACAGGACAGTTTCACTGCGCAAGTGGCCCAATCAGATACTCAGTACCCCACGGGAGTTTATCGTCAATTTTGTACTGATACTGAAAATGACCCTAGTAATGGTTTGCCCTGTGGCCAATCTCAGCTTGATTGCGAACTCGGTCACTGCCAACTCAACGAACAAGTATTACGTAGCCAATCTGATAGCCGCTTTGGCGGCAATTTATATCAGTTAACCTTTAAACACGAAGAGCGAAATTGGTTTGCTTACAGTGAATACAACGCAGTTGATCCCGATTTTCGTGCCGATTTAGGCTTTGTCGAAAAAATCGATTACCGCACCTTTGAGGCTGGTGCGGGTTTGATTTGGTATCCTACGGGCACCTTTAACAAGGTGGAATTAGCGGGAGATTGGGATATCACTCATAACCAAGCAGGCGAACGACTTGAAGAAGAGTATGAAGCCTACATCGAAATCCTCGGCGCATTACAAAGCGAAATCACCTTTGGTGTAGAAACCCGTGAACGTGTGGGCCCTCGCCGCAATGCTTCACAGCTCACTATCGCCGGAAATAGTCAACTATATGATGAAACCCAAGTGTGGTTTTATGGCGCAGTAACCCCGTTATCGCCCCTGAGTATGGAGCTTGAAATGTACTACGGCGATGAAATTGATTTTATCAATGATAGGCTGGGCACTAAAACGCAAATGAACCCGAATATCAATTGGAAAATTGCTAATGGACTTTCTATCGATATCTCCCATCTTTATCAGCAAATGGATGTGGAACAAGGTGCGCTTTTTACCGCTAATCTGAGCGATGTACGCCTCAACTGGCAATTCAGTCTACACAGTTTTATTCGCCTTTCTAGCATTTACACCCGGATAAATCGCAATGTGGCGCAGTATTTATATTCGGCGCCTCAGAGTGAGGAAGCGCATTTAGGTAATGAACTCCTCTACGGTTATAAACTCAATCCGCAGAGTGTGTTCTACCTTGGATACTCTGATAGTTTGCAGGCTAATGATGAGTTAAGCCGCCTGACGCGGGACGAGAAAACCTACTTTATGAAGTTAAGTTACGCATGGCTGCTATAAACAATCATTGCCTTAAACAGAAAGCAACTTAGGCAAACAACTGACATAAAAAGCCCACATCTTCCTCGATGTGGGCTTTTTATTATGGCGGTGAGAATCTTAGACCTTCTGCAGAATAACACTGCCAATAGAATATCCTGCGCCAAACGAACTCAATAAACCTAAATCGCCAGTCTTAAAGTCACCGGAAAACTTGTGAAATGCAATAACAGAACCCGCGGAAGCCGTATTGGCGTATTCATCTAGTACCACGGGCGCTTGTTCCGCTGACACATCATCCCCAAGCAACTTTCTCACCACAAACTGATTCATGTTGATGTTCGCTTGATGTAACCACAAACGTTTGAAGGACTGTGGCGTTAACGCTTGTTCGGCCAGATGTTCATCCAAATGTTGGTAAATCATCGGCAACAGCTCTTTAAATACCTTGCGCCCTTGTTGGTGGAATAACTTATCGGCTTGATGGGCCGCACTCGGATCGCAGCGGTTCAAGAAACCGAAATTACTGCGAATATTGTTCGAGTAATCGGTAAAACAGCGGCTTGAGATGATCTTAAACACATGGTCAGACTGGGCTAAGCTTTGTTCTTCCAGTACCAGAGCCGTCGCCACATCACCGAAGATAAAATGGCTGTCACGGTCGCGATAATTCACCTGTGCCGAGCAAATTTCAGGGTTGATCACTAGCACTCTTGAGGCAGAACCCGTAGCAATGGCATTAGCCGCGGCGACAATTGCAAACGTCGCCGATGAACACGCTACCTGCATGTCGTAACCATAACCCCGCGTACCCAGTGCACGTTGAATTTCAATTGCCATAGCAGGATACGCACGCTGAGTATAAGCGCAGGCAACAATCACTAAGTCAATTTGCTCAGCTTTGAGATTGGCATTCTTTAGTGCCATCAAGGCAGCTTCAAGGCCAATCTCAGCCTGCATAGATAATTCGTCACTGCTGCGCTCAGGAATTAGCGGCATCATGACTTCGGGATCCAGAATGCCCTCTTTCACCATCACATATCTGTGCTTGATACCTGAGGCTTTTTCAATAAACTCGCTCGATGAATAGGACAAAGCCGCAACATGGCCTTGCTCAATTAAGCCTGCATTTTCAAGATTAAAAATATCCACATAAGCATTGAAGCTCTCAACTAAGGCTTCATTGGAAATACTGTGGGGCGGCGTAAATAGGCCACTCCCCGAAATGACGACCTGTTTCATAAATGCTCCAAACGGGTACTGGTTGTAAGGTGAGCAGAGGATGCATCATCACTCGTAAGCACAGGTGCTAACTCATTTTGCCCCTGCGCTTGTTGCTCTAATCGTTGCTTTTTATGCATTTGCACTAAGTCTATCACGACTGTTGAAGATATTTTATCTTGGATCCCCTGCCGATTGGCATCCCAAAATATTTGCATAAAGCCAAGTAAGCCAGTAGTAAAGCCTGCGGCATAGCCACCATAACGGCCAAACGCGGCCCATAAACTGATGTTGGCACCATCGAGCTGGATCACCCTAATGCCCAACATCTTCTTACCTAAGGTTTGACCATCAAATCGTGCAGTAAAGACGGTAAAGTAAAACGCTGCCCAACCAAAACCCAACCCCATATCACTCAGAAAGCCTTTCACCCAAGCGACAACACTATGGGTTGTAGCTTCATCAACGGTTCTGAGGCGAGAATATTGCGAAGAGCTCACATTCACTGCATCAGCCGCACTTTGCAGCTGTACATCCGGCGAAATAGCTTGAATAGGCTGAAGTGGCTCAGGCGGAGAATCTGTTGTCGCCAACTCAACAGGAAGTGTAATAACAGGCCATAGGCTGCCATTAAGCACCTCCGCCTGTAACTTTTCACTGTCTACGGCAGGCAAACTACTGTTGGCTATGGTTTCTAGCACCATTTCACGTTGATCATTTTCTGTCATGCCCTTTGATACTGAAGCGCTTTTTATCGCTTCATGTAGGGATTGAACTTGAGTTTTACCACAAGCATAATTATTGCACTGGCTCAACGACATCAATGCTGGTAGTGACGTAATGATTTGTTCACCTAATGCCAATTGTTGCTCTACTCCCTCACTGCTTTTAACGTCTGTTCCATTAAAATCAAACAGATTATTGGCGGTTGTCAGCAACATAAAAACCAACATCAGGGCATAAAGTCCCCACTTTAATAAACGACCAAACTTACGACTGCGCTTTTCAATCCAGATAATACTGACCACCAGCAAGACAAACATCCAATCCATCTGTTCAGCTAACACAGTGATCAGCAAACCATCAATCAGTATGGCTAACATCCGCTTCAACGGTGTCGCCAATGGGGTATATAACACGGCTGCTGCAATGGTAAATGCCTTTGGCGTTACCATCGTTTTTGGATCTTTACCCAGATCCATTTGTTGCTGCTTCATCTTTGCGCTTGTCCGATACGAGTGATAGGCTAGTTTTACGATTGAGACATCAAGAAGTTATCCCTGTTAATGCCACAATCTTTTTTATGTTAGCAAGAGGTTAACACAGTTAAACTGGCTGCCAATCAGGGTTTGCGAATAACAGCACACCCTTTAATAACCAAATCGAATAAAGAAGAACAAACAATCACTTCTAAAAGCGCCACAGCAGATTATGATTCAGTAGTGCCAACATAGGAGCAAGCAATCCATGAGCAAAATTTTCGAAGATAATTCATATACTATTGGTAATACACCACTAGTACGTTTAAACCGTGTTAGCCAAGGTAAAGTGCTGGCCAAAGTCGAAGCCCGTAACCCAAGTTTCAGTGTTAAATGCCGTATCGGTGCCAATATGATTTGGGATGCCGAGAAGAAAGGTCTATTAACAAAAAATCACGAGCTGATTGAGCCGACATCAGGCAACACAGGTATTGCATTAGCGTATGTTGCCGCGGCCCGTGGCTATAAACTGACCCTGACCATGCCAAATACCATGAGTTTAGAGCGTCGTAAGCTACTCAAAGCCCTAGGCGCAACTCTCGTGCTGACTGAAGGCGCGAAAGGCATGAAAGGTGCCATTGATAAAGCGGAAGAAATTCGCCAATCGGCTCCTGAAAAATACATTTTATTGCAGCAGTTTAATAACCCTGCTAACCCAGAAATCCATGAAAAAACCACAGGTCCAGAAATCTGGAATGATACCGATGGTGAAGTGGATGTGTTTGTTGCCGGTGTAGGTACTGGCGGTACAATTACTGGGGTAAGCCGTTACTTGAAAAAAGTGGCCGGTAAAACCATCACCTCAGTTGCGGTTGAGCCAGCAGATTCTCCTGTTATAGCTCAAACCTTAGCGGGTTTACCTGTGCAACCAGGGCCGCATAAAATCCAAGGTATTGGTGCTGGCTTTATCCCAGGTAACTTAGATTTAGAATTGATTGACCGTGTTGAAGCTGTTACTAACGATGAAGCCATCGACATGGCCCGCCGCTTAATGCAAGAAGAAGGCATTTTAGTGGGTATTTCATCGGGTGCCGCCGTTGTCGCCGCCAACCGCATCGCTGAGTTGCCAGAGTTTGCAGGCAAAACCATTGTGGTGATTTTGCCATCGGCTGCCGAGCGTTACCTATCTTCAGTCTTGTTCCAAGGCCAATTCGGCGACGAAGAAAACGTTCAATAAACGACGTTTTATCGTCCTTAAAATACCCAGCTTTGGCTGGGTATTTTTATTTATGGCATTCCATTATTTAGATCTCGATTACAGAGCATAAACAAGTTACTGCTCAAGTTTGGATACAGCTCATAGTTCTTTGTATCTCAACTGGCTTTCACGGCTAACTTGGTTATAAAGAACGGACCCGCTCGCCAATTCATTCCTTTTTATGTCTTTTTACCGAACACCAAGTAACATCAGCGCCTTCAATGCAAAGTTTGAAGCTCAAAAAATTGCCTTTGGCCCCATTAGTTTCCAAGTCGCCCACTGCCTACTCAAATTCGATGTGCTAGCCCAAATAGATAAAGCGGCCGAACATGGGATCACTGCGGCCGAGTTAAGCCAATCCACCCCACTGAGTGAATATGCCTTGGGGGTATTGTTGGATATGGGGCTCAGTATGGGTCTCGTTTGGCAACATGAAAATGGCTATGTGCTCGACAAAACTGGGCACTTTTTACTCCATGACGACATGGCAGCCATCAACCTTAACTTTGTGCAGGATGTTTGCTATCAAGGCCTTTTTAACCTTGATACCGCGCTACTCGAAGGCAAGGCCGCAGGACTTAAGGTGTTCGGTGACTGGAATACCATCTATCCCGCCTTAAAAGATCTACCACCCAAAGCGAAACAGAGCTGGTTTGCCTTCGATCATTACTATTCGGATCATGCCTTTCCACAGCTTCTACCATTAGTGTTTGCCCATAAGCCAATCCATTTAGTGGATATAGGCGGCAATACCGGAAAATGGGCACTGAGCTGCTGTGATTATGACGCAAACGTTGAAGTTACGATTATGGATTTTCCGGGTCAACTAGAGGTAGCCACACAAAATGCACTCGCACGAGGTTTTGCAGCACGCGTGCATACCTTTGCCACCGATCTGCTAGACGACTCACTACCCTTTGTCGAAGGCGCCGATACTTACTGGATGAGTCAATTTCTGGATTGCTTCTCAAAAATCCAAATCCTGAGCATTTTACAACGCACGGCAAAGGCAATGACATCAAGCAGCCAACTCTTTATCGTCGAAACCTTTTGGGATAGACAGCCATCGGCCGCCTCCGCCTATTGCGTAAATGCCACTAGCCTCTATTTCAGCGCCATGGCCAATGGCAATAGCCGCATGTATCACTCTAAGGATTTATTGGCCCTGCTTCACCAAGCGGGACTGTATGTGGATGAAGACACAGACAATCTTGGCCTAGGGCACACGCTACTACGTTGTAAACTCAAACCTTAAGTTTAATAGCAACATCAAAGTAAACAAAACTTATGCAATGAATAAAATTAATCAAATTTATTTATCATTGATACCCGCAGTACACTAAATACATCAAAACAGCGCCCCAAAAAAGCGATGTTAAGCATTGTCAGTATTGAGAGGTATTCAAAATGACTTCAAAACGCAAACGCTGGACATCCCACGCAGCTAAACTTCCCAGCCCTATGGCTGGGTTGGCACTGGCAATTGCCAGCTTAGGTTGGACATGGGAGAACATGACACCTTCACTTAATGGCGCAGGACAACTCACAGGGGCCATCATAGCCTCTGTGTTACTGTTATTGCTCATGGGTAAATTCATGCTTCATCCTAATATTTTAAAGGACGAGCTAAGCCACCCAGTGATTGGTAGTGTGATCCCCACCTTCGCCATGGGCTTGATGGTGGTGTCTAAATCACTCGGCGATTATTTCCCCCATGCAGGCTTAACTCTGTGGCTAGTAGCCATTGGTATCCATGTGATCTTCCTAAGCGCGTTTATCTACTTTCGCGCCATCGATTTTAAACTCGAGCACATGGTTCCAAGCTGGTTTGTACCACCGATTGGCATTATCGTCGCGGCGGTGTCTTTCCCTGTGTCTGATTACCAATGGTTAGCAAACGCCATTTTGGTTTTTGGAATGTTAGCCTACTTAATCATGCTGCCTTTGATGCTCTATCGCCTCATTTTCTGTCAGACGATACCTGATGCCGCTAAACCAACCATTGCCATTCTTGCAGCTCCCGCCAGTTTATCACTCGCGGGCTATCTGACTGTTTGTGAGCAGGCATCAATCCCCTTAGTCGCCTTACTACTGAGCATCGCCATTCTGATGACCAGCATCATCTACTTGGCCTTCTTTCACCTACTAAAACTGCCCTTTAGCCCAGGCTACGCAGCCTTTACCTTCCCTATGGTGATCGGTGCAACCGCCCTCTTTAAAACCGCAGCTTGGTTAACGCAGTTCAATAACATGGGTGAGTTAGCGATATGGATAAAATACTTAGCAGAATTCGAACTGGTAATCGCCACCTTAGTGGTTGCCTATGTCGCCCTACGTTATTTAGGACACTACTTTCCACTGCAATTTAACGTGGTAGAGCACAAATCAGTTCTAAATAGCAAATAAACAGAACAGCTTTTTGTAAAAATAATTAACCATACAAATGAATTGTTCACTCAAAAAACTAAACAATAAACCGAAAGCGAAGTGAATAGATATTCACTTCGCTTTTATATTTAAACAGTCAAAATTAAATAATCAGAAATAGTATTTGATTAGTTTTTATTCTTTACAACATTTCATTCCATAATTTTACTTCTAGCTTACTGACGCGGTGTAAAAACATCACCATACAAAATTAAACCGCATGAAAACCCTTATTGATAACACTCCTCAATCATCCAATCTAAAATATATGAAATGACAAACCATATCGTTATTAATTTTTACTTTTTCACATAAAATAGTTTCAAACTATTATTGAAAACAACAAAATTAAAACACAATAAAACAAAATATTAGCAACAATAAAAAAACACAAAAAACCAATAATAAAAACAAAAAAGCCAAATAAAAAACAAAACCCTCAGATTAAAACCTTATCTGCCACCGATCACACACACACCCTACTTATATTTGCATTTTAAAAAGAGAGTAAATAACAAATTTTAAACAAAACTCCAGCATGACCAATGTTGCACTTGTTATTTTCTTGTGGTTATATCCTGAACTCAATTAAATGAGAGCTTAATTCTTTACATAAGTAACCATTTAAGAAAAATAAAAAATAAACATACAACATGTGTTAAGGGAGAATAAAATGCGTGCAAATTCTACATTAGCCAAAGCCGTTCGCTTTGCATTAATAAGCGGAGCAGCTACTGCCGCGTTAACCACTTCGATAGTATATGCAGCTGAAGATGGTGCCAAAGTTGAACGTATTGAAGTAACAGGTTCACGTATTAAGCGTACCGATATGGAAACCGCAACCCCAGTTACAGTACTAAGTGCTGATGATATGGCAAAACAAGGTTTTACTAACGTACAAGATGCATTGCAGAGCCTGACTTCAACAACAGGAGCAATGACAACTCAATCAGTACATGGTTTTACACCAGCTGCGTCATCAATCAGTTTACGTAATGCGGGTGCAAGCAGAACGCTAACATTGATTAACGGTAAACGTCTCAACCAATATCCTAAACCAGCAGGTGGTACAGACAACTTTGTTGATACCGCAAACTTACCAATGGAAGCTGTTGCTCGTATTGAGATATTACAATCTGGTGGTTCAGCAATTTATGGTGCAGATGCTGTTGGTGGCGTAGTAAACATTATTTTAAAAAGAGATTTTGATGGCGTCGCATTAAAATATCGACATGGTGATACTACTGAAGGCGGTGGTGGAAGCGATCGAATTGCGCTATCTCTGGGTTCATCTTCCGAACGTGGTAACGTCTCAACCTTCATCGAATTTACTGATACTGAGCGTTTGAATGCAACTGATAGAGCTGTTTTTGGATTAGATACAGACAAAGTACCTTATAGTAAATATTCACAATACAGCTCATATGGGGCTGGCATTACAGGTAAAAAACCTGCTGGTGGAGCGACACCAAAAGGCCAACGTGCCCTCACTGCGAGTGAATGCGAAGCGGGCGGTTTTCTTTGGACAGGTAGCGCATGTGGCTTTGATCGCTCAAAGTGGCGCGATCTATCACCAGAAAGCACCCGTTTTATCAGTTCAACGAACTTTAACTATGAACTTGCAGATAATTTGAACTTTGTAGGACGTCTTGATTTTGCAGAAGCAAAATCAACAACACGTATCGAACCTATGGGTATCGATAACTACACAGTCAATGTTGCAGGAGACAAAGTAACTTTAGGCGTTGATTTAGATGATTCACTGACAAAAACATTCGACAAGAATACAGGTCTTGGTGGAGATTTTAAAAATGCCGAAAATGGTGACTACAACTATATTCGTCGTTTGCACGAATTCGGCAACCGCGCAGGAGAAACAAGTACCCGTAACTATTTCTTCACCGCGGGCTTGGAAGGCGTGATCGCTGATGATTATAGTTGGGATACATCCGTAAATTACGGCCGTACTAATGTGGATGTATTCAATAGCGGCTTTGCGACTGTTGGTGGATTATTTAATTATCTAGCTCAAGGCACTGACGGTAAATCACTGCTTGCGCCAATCAGCACAAATGATGTCAGCGGTATAGCGTACACTCCGTTTGAAAAAGCTCAATCAACTCAAAAAAATATTCAAGCAAATATCACAGGTCCAGCATTTGAACTGCCAGCAGGTTCAGCTGACTTTGCTTTTGGGGCAGAATATACCACTCAAGACTACTCATCAGAATCTGACTCAGAATCTGTTAAAGGCAATATTCTAAGCCGTGGTGGTTCATCAGGTGCTGGTGAGCGTTCATACTGGGCAACCTATATGGAATTAAAGCTTCCAGTTCTTGAGGACTTAACACTTGATGCGGCCTTACGTTATGACCGATATGATGATTTCGGTGGAAATTTGTCGCCTCAATTAACCGTAGAGTATCGTCCACTTGATGAATTATTAGTTCGTGGCTCTATCAGTAAAGTGTTCCGCGCACCAGATATGCATCGCGTATATGGAGATGCAACTCAAGCATATAGCAATATCATTGATTTTAAACAGTGCCAAGCTCTAGGTGGAACTCCATCTCAGAAAAATCCAGATCCAACACTGAACAAAATCTGTAATGAACTCAATATTGATATCACTACTGGTGCTAACAAAGATCTTAGCGCTGAAACAGGCTATACAGCCAACATAGGTGCTGTTTATGGTGGCGATAGCTTAAATGCTTCACTCGATATTTGGGAGTGGAAACTGGATGACATGGTAAGTGACATCTCTGCAAGCAAAGCTGCTCGTGAATATGAAACTTATGCAAACATGATCACCCGTGACGCATTAGGTACCATTACTCACATTAATACCGTCGCACAAAACCTTGCTTATCAGAAAGTTCGTGGTATTGACTTAACCACTGGTTATGGATGGGATGTCGCTGACTTTGGTGAGTTAAAACTAAACTTTAATGGTACTTATATTCTTCTTTCTGAAGTACAAACAGATCCTACAGCAGCAATTGATGATGACATCGATGATGGTGGTTTACCGCAATATAAAGCCAATATCATTTTAGGTTGGTATATAAACGATTTTGAAACAACTTTAGGTGCTTACCACACAGCAAGAATGCATGGTGTTGGATATAAATCGTTTAAAAAAGCTGCATTAGATAAAGGTTTGGCATTCAATGAAAGTGCAAACGAAATTGCATCACAAACGAAGTGGAACTTAACATCAGCTTATAACATCACAGACGCAATTAAAGTGACTGGCGGTGTAATGAACTTATTTAATGCTGGACCAAACTTTGATCCAACAGATACAGCCTGGCCACACTATAACCGCTCATCATATGATGCGCGTGGTCGTGAATGGTTTATCGAAGGCGAAGTTAAATTCTAATCTCGCATTTATTAGTTAGAACCTAATCAAAAAACGGCATCTTCGGATGCCGTTTTTATTTACTTCATTATTTACACATCATAGTAAACCGACATAAAAAAATGCCCAGCTACCTGCTGGGCACTTTCACTTCAGACTAATAATTAAAGGCGTTCTAGGAATGTTTAGTCAGCTTAATCTCACTCTGATGCTGAGTTTTTTCAGTATGTGAATGTGGTGCAGAAAAATGTTCATGGTGAGCTTTGTGTGGATCGCTTGACGTCGTTTTACCCTGCTCTATCCACCAATAACCTAAACCAACAATCACACCGCCACCGACAATATTGCCAAGGGTGACAGGTATTAAATTATTGAATATAAAGTTTGCCACGGTTAAATCGGCAAATTGTGCTTGAGTAACCCCTAAAGACACGAAGAACTCTGGGCTGGCGATTGATTGGATCATCATGCCCATAGGCACCATAAACAGGTTAGCGATACTGTGTTCAAAGCCACTACTGACGAACATAGCCACAGGTAAAATTAACAGTAACGATTTAGTCAGCACATCACGGCTAGCAAAGGTCATCCACACACCTAAACACACCAACATGTTACATAAAATGCCTAAACTAAAGGCTTGAATCCAAGTATGGTGCAGTTTGTGCTGTGCCACTTTAAGGGCATTTAATCCCCAATTACCACCATCTAGCTCATACATACCTGCGGCAGTGATCAAGCAAACCATCAACATGGCGCCGACAAAATTGCCGGCATACACGCGGCACCAACATTTGAGTAATTCAGCGCTAGTGACCTGTTTTTGTGCCCAGGCGACGGTACTGAGCACAGAACTAGTGAACAGTTCTCCACCGCAAACAACCACTAAAATTAAACCTAAACTAAAGGCTATTCCGCCAACGAAACGAACTAAACCCCAAGACGCATCGCCTGCGCCAGTGGTTACGGTTAAATAAAAAACAAAGGCTAAAGCGATAAATGCGCCAGCAAATACGGCTAAGCCAAAGGACTGCCAAGGTGCTTTAACCACTTTGCTTGTCCCGTAAATTTCAGCCTGATTGTAACAACTAAAATGAGCTGAAACCTGTGGCGCTTCATGTGCGCTGTTTGTCACAGTTGGAACTGATGACGATGGATTTGGGCTTTTCATTGCATAACTCCAACTTCAGATAAACAAACTTGAACGCGTAGCATAGGTATCTCCAGCAGCGCCATTGCGCAGATAACACGAATCAAAACCGAGATAATGATTTGCTTAAATGATGATTCACTAAAGTCTCGCTTTGTATCATACAACGCGCTTATGCTGTGAAGCAGATATTGCTAAAGCGTGATGCTATTCACACCCAAAATGTGAAAACTTTGAAGCCAAAAACACAAAAGGTTAATTGGTCTTACCATGATGACACGATTTTCATCGCGAGAATGTGGCTTAATTAAGATGGTATACGATGCAAATCCTGCACGTTTCCATCTCATATTTAGCGAACTAACGCTTAAATTAATGCGCTATAGATTCAAGTTAACCTCAGCAATGACACATTAAATGACCAAGAGCTTGATGCGTGTCTCTCGGTATTCATTAAATTGAACCCACTATAACCCATACTTTAGCATTTACAGTTTAGTCCAACAGCAAGTAACAAGTTGCCTGCATCATAGCAAACTACTGTATTTAGCCACTCTTTAACCCTTCCTGAATGATTTAAGCATTGCATGCTTTATTTGATGGCGTTATGACATGACGTCTCCTAAATCGACACTAAGTTAGCAAATAAAAATAAATTAATACAAATAGCTAACATCAAACTTATTTTTAATATCATAACCACTGCGCCTACTGTGACAGCTCCCATTATCGAGCCGAGACTCCCACCAATCAAAATCAGCCTATACGAGGATAGATTTATCCTCGCTAAAGGTGGACAGTAAATGGGAACAATATAGGACGGCTGATTTAAGAGATAATGGGGTTCAGATGTCACACCAACTTAAAAAGCGTGCCGTATTCCCTATTGTGGTAAAAAAATGCTACCTAGCTAGCAAATTTGGGATTAACAGCGCATAAACCAAGCCGTTTAAGATGCGATAGCGACAGACCTATGTTAATATGCTTATGGACAATTGGTCTTACCAATTATAAAGATTTATCAGTAGCCGATAATCAAAGTAAGCGAATATTTGTCATCTTATCGGGTATCAATAGACAGACTTTTGGAGTGACGAGCGCTTCAAAATCCAGTTCCCATCATAGGGCGTCATCATGAAGGGAGCTTTATTTCAGGAATTAGCTATTGGCTTATACTCAGCATTGCTTAACGCTGATCGCCAATAACCTTTTATCTCAACCAGAAGGTATTAGTACGATGACCGACAAAACTGAACTGTTTGCCAACGCATGGGAAGGCTTTACTCCTGGCGATTGGAAATCTGAAGTCAATGTACGTGACTTTATCCAACAAAACTACGCGCCTTTTGAAGGCGACGAGTCCTTCCTCGCCGGTGCCACCGAAGCGACCACAAAATTGTGGGATAAAGTCATGGAAGGCATCAAACAGGAAAACCGTACCCACGCGCCTGTTGATTTCGACACTAAGATGGTTTCAACCATCACTTCCCACGACGCCGGCTATATCAACAAAGAATTAGAAACTATCGTTGGCTTACAAACAGACGCGCCGCTAAAACGCGCTATGTTGCCTAACGGTGGTATTCGTATGGTGGAAAGCTCATGCGCCGCCTACGATCGTGTACTGGATGAAGATGTTAAATACGTTTATTCAGAACTGCGCAAAACCCATAACCAAGGTGTGTTCGATGTTTACACCCCCGAAATTATGGCCTGTCGTAAATCAGGTATTTTAACGGGCTTACCCGATGCTTATGGCCGTGGCCGTATCATTGGTGACTATCGCCGTGTGGCACTTTACGGTATCGATTACCTGATGAAAGATAAGTTTGCCCAATTTAGCTCACTGCAAGCGCAGTTCGAAGCGGGTGAAGAGTTATCTAACGTTATCCAATTACGTGAAGAAATTGCCGAGCAACACCGTGCATTAGGCCAAATGAAGAAAATGGCTGCCAAGTATGGCTTCGATATTTCTCGTCCAGCGACCAATGCACAAGAAGCGATCCAATGGACTTACTTCGGCTATTTAGCTGCAGTGAAGAGCCAAAATGGCGCTGCCATGTCATTAGGTCGTACCTCTTCATTCCTCGATATCTATATTGAACGTGATCTGAAAAATGGCACCTTAACTGAGCAACAAGCTCAGGAAATGGTTGACCATTTCGTGATGAAATTGCGTATGGTGCGTTTCCTACGTACCCCTGAATACGACGAATTGTTCTCAGGCGACCCAATTTGGGCAACGGAGTCAATCGGCGGTATGGGCTTAGATGGCCGTACGTTAGTGACGAAATCAAGCTTCCGTTTCTTGAACACCCTTTACACTATGGGTCCAAGTCCAGAGCCAAACATCACAGTATTATGGTCAAAACAACTACCCGTCGGTTTCAAAGAGTATTGTGCCAAAGTGTCTATCGACACTAGCTCAATCCAATACGAAAACGATGACTTAATGCGTCCAGATTTCCAATCAGACGACTATGCAATCGCCTGTTGCGTGAGCCCTATGGTTGTGGGTAAACACATGCAGTTCTTCGGTGCTCGCGCTAACTTAGCGAAAACCATGCTGTATGCGATTAACGGCGGCGTAGACGAAAAACTGAAAATCCAAATTGCCCCTAAAGCAGACATGATCACAGACGAAGTGCTCAACTTTGATGACGTGATGAATCGTTTAGACGGTTTAATGGATTGGTTAGCGACGCAATATGTCACAGCATTGAACTCAATCCACTACATGCACGACAAGTACTCTTATGAAGCGGCGCTAATGGCGCTGCACGACAGAGACGTACGTCGCACTATGGCTTGTGGTATTGCGGGTTTATCTATCGCAGCCGACTCACTGTCTGCCATCAAATACGCCACCGTAAAACCAGTGCGTGATGAAAACGGCATAGCAGTTGATTTCGATATCAGCGGTGACTATCCAAAATTTGGTAACAACGACCCACGTGTAGATGATATCGCCTGTGACTTAGTTGAACGTTTTATGGCGAAAATTCGTGACCGTAAAATGTATCGCAATGCGATCCCAACGCAGTCAATTCTGACCATCACCTCAAACGTGGTTTATGGTAAGAAAACCGGTAACACACCCGATGGTCGTCGTTCAGGTGCGCCATTTGCACCGGGTGCAAACCCTATGCATGGCCGTGATGAAAAAGGCGCAATCGCTTCATTAACCTCAGTGGCAAAACTCCCATTTGCCCACGCTCAAGACGGTATCTCTTATACCTTCTCAATCGTGCCAAATGCGCTGGGTAAAGATGATGATGCTCGCCGTACCAACTTAGCGGCATTGATGGACGGATACTTCGACCACAATGACAAAAAAGAAGGTGGCCAACACTTAAACGTCAACGTGATGAACCGCGAGATGCTCGAAGATGCCGTTAAGCATCCAGACAAGTATCCACAGCTGACCATCCGTGTTTCTGGCTATGCAGTGCGCTTCAACTCACTGACGCCAGAGCAGCAACAAGATGTGATCACGCGTACATTCACAAAAGGTCTGTAAGCTAAATTAGTCAAGGCTGTAGTACACTGTGCTACAGCCTCACTTATTTTAACAGGAGTCACAATGGCAGTTATCGGTCGGATCCACTCGGTGGAATCCTTTGGCACAGTAGATGGTCCCGGCATACGGTTTATCACCTTTATGCAAGGCTGTTTAATGCGCTGCCAATATTGCCACAACCGTGACACTTGGGATCTTGATGGCGGAAAAGAAGTTCTGGTCGATGAGTTAATGAGTCAAATCATCAGCTATCGGCCTTTTCTCGATGCCAGCAATGGTGGTGTTACGGCCAGTGGTGGTGAAGCCATTTTACAGGCCGAATTTGTCGCCGAATTATTCACGGCTTGTCAGCAAGAAGGTATTCATACCTGTTTAGATACCAATGGTTTTGTACGTAAGTACACGCCAGTGATTGATGAGTTGCTCGACCATACTGACTTGGTTCTGCTCGACATCAAGCACATGAACGATGAAAAACATATTGAGTTAACCAAAGTCAGCAACCATAGAACATTACAGTTTGCGCAGTATTTAGCAGAGCGTAATCAAGCGACGTGGATACGTTATGTCGTAGTGGGCGGGTTTACCGACGATGAAGCATCGGCATTACAACTGGCCGAGTTTATCAAGCCCATGAAAAACATTGAAAAGGTAGAGTTACTACCCTATCACGAATTAGGTAAACATAAGTGGGAAGCCATGGGCGAAAGCTATCAACTCGATGGGATATCCCCCCCGAGTCGAGAAACCATGGAAAAGATCAAAGCGGTATTTGTCCAACAAGGGATTAACGCGATTTATTAATCCACAGTAATAGAAAAGCCAAAACGGATAACCGCGGCAACGGCCTAAAGTTCTTCCCAATAACTGGCATCTAAACGCTCAAAGGCTATTTTTAAAATCAGTGCCATATCGAGGTAACAGGCTTTAGCGCCTAACGTGTGGCAATTGATGCCCATGGATGACAACTTCGCACTCAACTGGTTAATCCAGTCGAACAGCGTTAACGGTAATGGATGGCGAGCTCGCCAGCCTAACCACAGCAGCCCCTGTAACGGTAAGCTGATGAAAAATAAACCGAGAGTGACAGCTTGGGGCAGAAATGCCCAACCGTGAATATACAGCTGGCTCATGCTCACAAAAATCGCCAGCACTGGCATCACCAGTATGGCAAGCTGAGTCGCTCGGACGACCCGATACTCAGGAAAATAAAAACCCAGTTGTCTAACCATAGGCCAAGTCTTCATATACTGATGACCATCACCTAAGGTTTTGAGGATCTTAATGCTCAATCTTAGACACCAACTACAATGGAATACTGCTCTTACCATAGCACAATCTGGCGAATCGCCCCAAGACTGATATGGTAAAAACACCGCAGTTCCTCATTATTTTGAATCGTTATATTAAACACAATGGCAAAGGGTTTACACATGTCAAATAAACTGGTTTTAGTTCTCAATTGCGGTAGCTCTTCTCTCAAATTTGCCGTCATTGACGCGCAAACAGGTGACGACCAAATTTCTGGCTTAGCCGAATGTTTTGGTTTAGAAGACTCTCGCATTAAATGGAAAATCAACGGCGAAAAACATGAAGCAGCCTTAGGTGCATTTACGGCTCACCGTGAAGCAGTTGAATACATTGTTAATAAAATTCTTGCGGAACAACCTGAATTAGCAGCAAAAATTCAAGCCGTTGGCCATCGTATCGTTCACGGTGGTGAGAAATTCACTCGCTCAGTGATCATCGATGAGAGCGTGATCAAAGGTATCGAAGACTGTGCTTCATTAGCCCCACTGCACAATCCTGCTCACCTTATCGGCATCCGCGCGGCAATGGCCTCTTTCCCTAAATTGCCACAGGCTGCTGTATTTGATACCGCTTTCCACCAAAGCATGCCAGACAGAGCTTATGTCTACGCCCTGCCTTACAAGTTATACCGTGAACACGGTATCCGTCGTTATGGCATGCATGGCACGAGTCATTTATTCGTTAGCCGTGAAGCGGCAAAAATGCTCAACAAGCCAATTGAAGAAACGAATGTAATCTGTGCTCACTTAGGCAACGGTGCATCAGTCACCGCCATCAAAGGCGGCAAAAGTGTCGACACTTCTATGGGGTTAACCCCATTAGAAGGTTTGGTCATGGGCACACGTTGTGGCGATATTGACCCTTCAATCATCTACCACTTAGTTCATCAACTGGGTTACACCTTAGAAGAAGTGAATAACCTGATGAACAAGCAAAGTGGTCTGCTGGGGATTTCCGAGCTGACTAACGATTGCCGTGGCATCGAAGAAGGTTACGCCGACGGTCATAAAGGCGCGACCTTAGCCTTAGAAATCTTCTGCTACCGCTTAGCCAAGTACATCGCCTCTTACACTGTGCCACTGGGCCGTTTAGATGCAGTCGTCTTCACCGGTGGTATTGGTGAAAACTCAGATTTAATCCGTGAAAAAGTGCTCAACATGCTGGAAATATTCAATTTCCATGTCGATAGTGAGCGCAACAAAGCGGCGCGTTTCGGTAAGAAAGGTATCATCACCCAAGATAAAGGCACGATTGCCATGGTGATCCCAACGAACGAAGAATGGGTTATCGCCGAAGATTCCATTAAACTTATCAACAAATAAAAAGACCTAAGCCGTTTGCTCACCCAAACGGCTTTATACCTTACGTAGCCGTACTCACAAGCAAATTTGCAGAAACTCTTCTGCCAAAAACCATCGAAACTAGAGGTTTTTATGTCTCGTAATATTATGTTAATCCCCATAGGTACCGGAGTCGGCCTGACCTCCTTAAGCCTTGGGATGGTGCGCGCACTGGAGCGCCACGGGGTTAAGGTTCAGTTCTTTAAGCCTATTTCTCAGCTTCGTCCAAACGATAATGGCCCAGAACGCTCGACCACTATTCTGAGCAAATCGCCAACAGTAAATCCCTTAGAGCCCTTCGACATGGCCCATGCCGAAGCCTTAATCCGCGCCGACCAAATCGACGTCTTAATGGAGCAAATCATTGCCCGTGCGGCCGATTGCGCTAGCAACACAGAGACCTTAATTGTCGAAGGTTTAGTGCCAACGCGTAATCATCCCTTCGCCGATGATGTGAACTATGCCATCGCTAAAGCCATGGATGCCGACGTGATTTTTATTGCCACACCAGGCAGTGATACGGCTACAGGGCTAATGAATCGCCTCGAAATCGCCTATAACTCTTGGGGCGGGAAAAAGAATAAACGCTTAATTGGCGCTGTGATCAACAAGATTGGTGCCCCCGTTGACGACGAAGGTCGCGCGCGCCCTGACTTATCTGAAGTCTTTGATCACCAAGGTGTTCAACGCTCAGATGCGGCCAGCATGTTCCAACTGCCGGGTAAGAGCCCACTGCGTATCTTAGGCAGCGTGCCCTACAATCTTGATCTTGTCGCTCCTCGTGCGTCGGATTTAGCGAAACATTTAAGTGCACGCATTCTAAATGCTGGTGAAATGCATACCCGCCGCCTGCGTAAAGTAACCTTTTGTGCCCGCAGTATCCCGAACATGGTCACTCATATCAAGACTGACTCCTTGCTTGTAACCTCAGGTGATCGCTCAGATGTGATCGTATCAGCCTGTCTTGCGGCCATGAACGGCGTGAAAATTGGTGCCCTGTTATTAACAGGTAGCTACGAGCCAGAGCCAGAAATCCTTAAGCTGTGTGAACAGGCCTTTGAAACCGGTTTACCTGTGTTCTTAATCGACAGTAACACTTGGCAAACCTCGCTCAACATTCAACGTTTCGACCATGAAGTACCCGTCGATGACGCCGTCCGTATCGATCTGGTGCAGGATTATGTGGCCAGCCACATTGACCAAACGTGGATTGAAAGCGTGACTAAAAACTCGCCCCGTGAGCATCGCCTGTCACCACCCGCTTTCCGTTACAAACTCACGGAATTAGCGCGCGCCGCCCACAAGACTGTGGTGCTGCCAGAAGGTGATGAGCCGCGTACCATTAAAGCAGCGGCCATTTGTGCCGAACGCGGTATCGCGCGCTGTGTACTTTTAGGCAAAAAAGATGAAATCCTGCGTATCGCAGCACAACAAGATGTAGTGCTTGGCGAAGGCGTGATCATTATCGATCCAGAAGAGGTGCGCGACCGTTACGTAGAACCTATGTTGGAACTGCGTCGCAGCAAAGGCTTAACTGAAGTCGTTGCTCGTGAACAGTTAGAAGACAACATGGTGCTCGGCACTATGATGCTGGCGCAAAACGAAGTCGACGGTATCGTTTCTGGTGCGGTTAACACCACAGCCAATACCATTCGTCCACCACTGCAATTGATCAAAACGGCACCGGGCTCAAGCTTAGTTTCATCCATCTTCTTTATGCTGATGCCAGATCAAGTGCTTGTTTACGGTGATTGTGCGATTAACCCAGATCCTAATGCTGAGCAGTTAGCTGATATCGCCATCCAATCGGCAGAATCAGCAAAAGCCTTCGGTATCGAGCCAAGAGTGGCAATGATCAGCTACTCAACTGGCAACTCAGGTACAGGTTCTGATGTGGATAAAGTGCGTGAAGCAACCCGAATTGCCAAAGAAAAACGCCCAGATCTGATTATTGATGGTCCATTGCAATACGATGCGGCAGTCATGCCAAACGTTGCACGCTCTAAGGCACCTAATAGCCCTGTAGCTGGTCAAGCTACCGTTTTCGTGTTCCCAGACCTTAATACAGGCAACACGACTTACAAGGCCGTACAGCGAAGCGCCGATCTGATCAGTATTGGTCCTATGCTGCAAGGTATGCGCAAACCTGTGAACGACTTGTCTCGCGGCGCGTTAGTCGATGACATCGTCTACACTATCGCACTAACGGCAATTCAAGCCGCACAAAACGACGCAGCTAAAGGCTAACAGCATTAAATCTGCATAACGTTAGCACAAAAAAGCACTGGTTATTACCGGTGCTTTTTTATGCTCAAATTTAGCGTAAACCATACCGCTGATCGCAAGAATCGCTTAATGGATAGGTCTAAATTGCAAAAGATGAAGAAAAAACGAGAAATATCAAATTATGCAGTGTGAATAAGCTCGGCAAATTGCGAAAAATATCCACAAGTAGAAGTGGAACATAATGGAAAGCAGAAAAGCGTCACTTTTTAACCAGCAAATAAAGCAAGACAATATCAGTGACTTACAAAGTATCACTGAAGTCTTCAACATAGTTTTCCACAGTTTCTGTGGATAACCTTTTTATATGACTCCTAACTATATGCCACACACATGAGGTTTGAGTCAATGCTTTTCACAATAGACAGCGAATCACGACAAGACTTGTACATTACAGCTAAAATCGCGATACTCGGAACAAATTCCAATAACTAAAACTTATGCGAACTCTATTTTTTTTCTCCCTCCTGTTTCTCTTCGGTTGTGGCGATCCCTCAACGCAAGAGCAGCGCCAGTTATCACCGGAAGAAGTGAGCTTAGGCTTTTTTCAAGCGATTTATGTTGATCGTAATGTTGAACAAGCCAAGCAATACGTCGACGATCCCATTAAACAAGTGCTCACCCATTACCACATTGCCGCAGCCGTACAGCGTAATATGCTCGGCCTATCTATGACCAATGTTGAAATGGAAATTGATGATATCGATATCGACTTCTTCCGCAAATTTACCAAAGACGTCATTGTTGTGGTCAAAATGAAAGGTCTTAAAGGTGGTCAACCATGGATTGATGACAGGACCATACGCCTACACAAAATTGGGAGCCAATGGATTATCGTCGAACTTCTGCCTGAAAAGCGCAAAGTTAACGGTTAACCCCCTTTCTTGCCTGCTTTCACCGCGCATACCTTGTCATACAATCATTCTGCTTACTTTCAGCCAAAAAAATAGCAACCTTAGGGTTGCTATTTTTTGTGCTTGTTCTGTTATTTCCGACTCATAAGTACCGTCAGTTTAATCGCTATCGATTAAGCTTGGATCACTTCTTCTTCGCTTTCAGCAGGTAAAGACGTTAGTACATCGTCTTTTACTTGATAATAAGCATTTTCGTATTCATGAACTTCCATAACAACTCCTGCTTGATTGGGTAAGGTCGCAGAGGCTTGCCATTCTATGCTGACATTTTGCCTATGAGGAAAGGGATACATTCCGTGGGCTGGAGTATAACAAAGCAAAAGCCACAATTACAGAAAACTTTCAGTTTTGTATCACCAAGCATAGCATTTAAGGCTGGTTATCATTTAAATAGCTCACAATCAGTACTTCCACATGAAAGACTTTCACTTTCTACGAGGATATTGAGGCCATGCTGACGCCATGTCATCATTCGCTTTATACACAAAAGCGATTAACAGAAATCGCTTACATAAAATGAATCTAGGGAATGCCATTAGATGTTCAGGGCAGGCTTTATGGTGAAATTTCTACCCTCAAACACTTAGACCAACATCAAGTCAGTAAAGTGATTGAAACCTATGGGCGATCGCAGCTATCTGAGCGATTAAGCTAATGGATAATAAGTGCTGAGTAATAAGCGACAGTGTAAAAAGCTAAACACTCAACCTAAGCCGACAAAAAGGCCAGTTAATACTGGCCAGTTAAGCTAAATCAGGCCTAGGCTTGAGTCGATAAGCGGTAGCGAAGCACCTTAAGTGACTTCTCTTCCGACACATCCATAAAGGCTAGCGGATTGGCTAAGCGCTCTATGTATTCGAGTGCAGGTGCTGCTTCCGCTACCTGTTGACGCAGGAAAGTGGTATCGAGTTCAGGTGCATTTAGACACAGTAATACTTCGCCATTCTCGGCAAGCAACTCAGGTAAACGCCTAATTAAACGCACATAATCCTTAGTCGCAACAAAACTGCCCTTCTGATTGCTCGGTGGATCGGCAACAACAATGTCGTAGGGACCGAGCTTTTTCAGTTTGCCCCAAGATTTAAAAATATCATGGCCTAAAAAACGGGCCCCCGCACTAAAGCCATTCAGCAAGTGGTTCTGCTTGCCTATGCCTAATGCGCCTTTACTCATGTCCATATTCACAACTTCATCGGCCCCCCCTTGTAATGCCGCGACCGAGAAACCACAGGTATAAGCGAATAAATTAAGCACCTTTTTATAACGGGCGTTTGCTCTAACCCACTCGCGGCCATTGGCCATATCGAGGAAGAGTCCGTGGTTTTGTCCGCGTATTAGGTGCACCTGAAACCGTGCACCGTTTTCGCTAACGATATGCGGCTCAGGCACTTCACCTTGCAATAATTGGGTAAACGTCTCCCCCGCACTACGGTATTGGTAGACTAAATTCAATTGACTATCTGGCCGAATAGCTTGCCAGCGCACTGCAATAGCCTGTTGGCAGAGGGTTAAATCCGTATCCTCCAACGGAGTAAAGCTGGTCAGCAATAGTACGGGTGCAAACCAATCTAAACATAGGTGCTCACAACCCACGTAATGCCCACCGCGGCCGTGGAATAACCGCACCGCATCATCACCTAACTCAATTGTCGCTAGCGCTTGTATAAAACTTTGCATCTTCTACTACTTACTCTCAGTTGCACTTGTATTGGCTTCATCGCCATTGGGAATTGCATTTTCCGTGTTACTGGCCAAGAACTTATCTTCGATATCGTCCGATAATAAAATGGCTAACCAATTACCACTCTTACTCGATTCGAGGGCAATTTTAACCACCATAGTCAATGGCACTGACAGCAACATGCCCACAGAACCTAATAACCAGCCCCAGAAAATTAATGATAAAAACACCACTAAGGTCGATAACCCCAGACCGCGCCCCATAAATTTAGGCTCAATGATATTGCCCATCACCATGTTGGCACCCACGTACAAAAGTGCAGTTCCCCCCGCCGCCGCAGGGCCAAGCTGAATAAAGGCCAACAACACCGCTGGAATGGCGGCAATGATAGAACCAATATTGGGAATGTAATTAAACAGGAAAGCAATCACCGCCCATAACATGGCGTAATCCACGCCGATGAAGGTCAATCCCACACCGACGATGATCCCAGTAGCCAAACTCACTAAGGTCTTGATCACCATGTACTGATTCACAGATTGTAAAAAGCGGTCAATCTGCTTTAAGCGCATATCGGGATCGTCCAATGCCAGATGCAATTTCTTTGGCAGCGACTGAGCTTCAAACAGCATAAAGACGATAGTGAGGATGATCAGAAATAAATTCGCCATCACATTGCCGACACCCGATAGCATATTCGTGGTCATAGACAAGGCCATACCTGGGTCAAAATAGGCTAATACCTGATCCTTCGAAATCTGAATATTTAATGCCTGTAATTTATGGATAATCCACGAAAACTGCTCCACCAGCTGATCGCGATATTGGGGCAATTGTTTAGAAAACTCATTGACAGAACTGCCGACGACTGAGGCTAACCATAGGCCCATCAACACAATAAAACCCATCAAGAGGATCACTGCCAGCCATTTAGGCACACGGAACTTTGTCATCAAACCGATTGCAGGATTACAAATCACCGCAAGAAAACTGGACAGCACAAACGGCACCACAATCGGGCTCGCCGCCTTAATCCCTGCCAAAATAATCACTACAAAGGCCATAACCGCAAAGCCACGATAAGCAGCAGAGGGCGCATTAGGTCGAGTCATTTATTAAAAATCCTTCTTGATCTTAGATAAAATTGTTAGGCTAACCTTTGAAACCACTTAACCTCAGCAACTTTAGCTTAAGATAGCCATTTGTCATTATGAAACCAGAAACCGCGATTATACGCATTAAAAACTTAAGACTTCGTACTTTTATTGGCATTAAAGAAGATGAAATCCAAAATCGCCAAGACGTGATCATTAATGTCGTGATCCATTATTGTGCCGAACGTGCCCGCAACAGTGACAATGTTGAGGATGCGCTCAATTACCGCACTATCACCAAAAAGATCATTGAACTGATTGAGAATAACCGTTTCTCATTACTCGAAAATCTCACCAGCCAAACGCTGGCCATCGCCAGTGAACATCCTTGGGTTGAATTTGCCAGTGTCGAAATAGACAAACCCCATGCACTACGCTTTGCCGATTCAGTCTCGATGGAGTTATGTTATCAAAAATAATCTGGCTACAAATACTCCGACTAAGTGATCGTTGCACACCGCATTTTGGTATATATCCGCAGAGCTTAACCAATTAAGAGAGGTTCCATGAATATACTGATCACCGGCGCAAGCGGCTTTATTGGCCGCCAATTAGTCGAACGACTGGCGCCATATCATCAACTGACGTTATTAACTCGCTCAGTGCAACAAACACAAAAAGTGCTCGGTAGTAAGCACCATTACCTCGAGAGTCTCGATGCGCTAAGCGACTTAAATCACATTGATGCCATTGTAAATCTTGCGGGTGAACCCATAGTCGCTAAACGTTGGAGTAAAAATCAGAAGCAACGCATTTGTGATAGTCGCTGGGATATTACGGCAAGATTAACTCAGCTAATACAACAGAGTAGCACTCCTCCTCAGATCATGGTGAGTGGTTCGGCAGTCGGTTATTACGGGCGGCACGATGATAAATTACTCGATGAGTCTAGTGGCGCCCATGTTGAGTTTAGCCATGACATCTGTCGAAAATGGGAGCAAGAGGCGCTAAATGCAACCTCAGAGCACACACGAGTCTGCATTATCCGTATTGGTATCGTGCTAGGTAAAGGTGGTGCCTTAGAGAAAATGTTACCGCCATTTAAACTCGGACTCGGTGGCCCAATTGGCCATGGACGCCAAGGTATGAGCTGGATCCATGTGCAGGATCTCATTTCCCTTATTGATTTTTTACTCACTCAACAACACTGTAAAGGCATATTTAATGCCACAGCACCCAATCCAGTGAGTAACGCTGTGTTTACCAAAGCGCTCGGAAAAGCACTTAATCGCCCAGCGTTAATCACGACCCCACCGCTTGCATTACGCTTAGCGATGGGCGAAATGTCGGAGCTGCTGACAGAAGGACAATTTGTTTACCCCAAACGTGCCCTCGAAGCGGGTTTTCAGTTTCAATTCAGTGATCTCGATAACGCCTTAACAAACGTGTTAGCCAAATAGGCCAGCACGCTAGAGCCTAAACTCAGCTTAAATATACTGATAAAATCAGTGGCTGATGCAGGCGGAACTTAGTACTCAAATCCGCTCAACAGCCAGGTATATTGTAACGTCAATCTTGCCATTATTTTAGTAACACGAGAAAAACAAGAGTGTAACATCATGATTTATATTATGATTTAGCGACAATCCGTCCATTTTCTGCTAAACTCGCCTCCATTCGGTCATAGGAGGCACGCATTAACCGCCTCAGCCTTGACCACAGATAGACTCAGCAACACCTCATAAATAGACAGTTATTTATGCTCAGGAACAGGCTATTTAATCTGCTGTTCTTGGTCTGTAGACCATAAAACGATACACACTCGCGCCTACTCATCCTTTAAATTTTTTATCGGATTGACACTGATCTGTCCTCGACATCAAGCGCTTAACATCCAGCATTAGCAGGTACTTAATAACAAGATGGGTTACTTCTCATTGGACATTGTGCCCAATGAAACACCCACACTAAGACAATTTGTAAGGAATTTTCATGCACACGACCCATATGATTGGCGAGCTAGAATCATTTTTAATTGCCATTTTCGTGCTGTTTATCGGCCACTCTATCAATCGCCATGTACGTGTCTTCAGGCAATATAATATCCCCGAACCCATAGTGGGTGGCCTAGTTGTCGCCGCGGGAGTCACATTTCTTCACTTTCAAAATATCAGTCTCGACTTCAGCCTATCACTGCAAAATACCTTAATGCTGATGTTTTTTAGCACCATTGGCCTCTCGGCAAACTACAAGCTATTGCTCAGCGGTGGTAAAAAAGTCTTCATCTTTTTAGGTGTGGCCTCAATGTATATTGTGATTCAAAATGCCGTCGGCGTCAGTTTAGCCAGCCTATTGGGGCTCGATCCCATCATGGGACTTATCGCAGGATCAATTACCCTGTCGGGCGGCCATGGTACCGGCGTCGCTTGGTCACAAACCTTTGCTGAGCGCTACGGTATCAACACCTTAGAGTTTGCTATGGCCGCGGCAACCTTTGGTTTGATCATGGGTGGGATCATCGGTGGCCCTGTCGCGCAGCGATTAATCGGTAAACATAATCTTGTTTCTCGCTATGGGGTTGGCCGCAAGCATCACAGTGAACATCCGCATTTAGTCACTTATGATCACTTAGAAGAAGACCAAGTCACCGCCAAAACCATATTAGAAACTCTGTTTGTGCTGTTGTTGTGTGTTGCAGGTTCAAAATGGCTCACGCTGTGGATCAGCCAATCGGGTATTGCGTGGCTAAAGATGCCCGACTTTGTATATGCTCTTTTTCTTGGCGTGCTCATTGCTAATCTCACAGAACTCACCCGCGGTTACAAACCCCATACCGAAAGCATCGATGTGATAGGGACTGTCGCGCTGTCACTCTTCCTCTCAATGGCCTTAATGACTTTAAAATTATGGGAAATTTTTGATTTAGCGATCCCGCTACTGGTGATTTTACTGGTACAAACCGCAGTGTTGGCCATTTTTGCCTATTTCGTGACGTTCAAAGTCATGGGCAGTAATTACGATGCTGCGGTGATCACCGGTGGCCACTGCGGTTTTGGTATGGGTGCAACCCCAACAGCGGTAATGAATATGGGCGCGCTCGTCTCGCGCACAGGGCCATCACCCCAAGCCTTTATGGTAGTACCTATCGTCGGTGCCTTCTTTATCGACATAGTCAACTTAATTGTCTTACAGGGCTATCTGAGCTTTATGAAGTAGTTGTTTATAACTCAATCACTTAAAAAATAGGGCGCCGACTTTGGCGCCCTATTTCATGGTTCAAAATAGTTAAGACTAGAATTCACGCATTAAGCGTTCAGGCCGAGGCAGGTAATAATCATCATAATCAAGGGAGAAAACGACTGAACTTGAACGGCCAACAATCTCATCACGGGGCACGAAGCCAATAACCCGAGAGTCTGCGCTGTTATCACGGTTATCACCCAGGGCTAAATAATGCGCATCCGGCACTGTGACAGGTCCAAAATTGGCAAGCCTTGAGGATACAGGGTTAAGGCGAATACTGTGGACCATACCGAGTAAATTTTCCTGCATTTCTGTCACATCAGCGGGAGCATAAGCACTCAATGCTTGGGATGTGTAGCTAAGCAGTTCACCGTTTAAATACAAGCGATTATCCTGCATCATCACAGTATCGCCTGGCACAGCTATTACCCGCTTAATCAGTTTTTTATCGGCCTTTTTCGAGTCAAATACCACGATATCGCCGCGAACAGGATCTGCCAGTTTAACTAATGCGATATGCGTAAATGGCACCCTAAGATCATAAGCCATCTTATTAACAAGAATGCGATCACCCTCGACGATAGTCGGCAGCATAGAACCCGATGGCACAGTATTCCAATCGGCCACAGCGCTCCTGAACACTAGCATTAAACTGATAAACAGAAAAAAGGAGCGATTATCCTTAAGCAGTTTTGTTATTCCTTTGAACATAATATTCCCTCTATGGCATATATAAGCTAGTCGCTGTTCTCAGTTAGATAGACCCATTGAGTTGCACTAAGTTCTGTTGCTACCTGCTTAAGCACAGATCAATTTGTAAGCCGATGTAAAAAGCATATTCAATTCAAGTGCAGCAGAATCAACCCCATAACAAAAAAGCACTGAGCTTATGTGGCATCAGTGCTTTTATTGTTGGCTCAGCTTGTTGTTTTAATAAGCTTTATGTTTTAGCCCATCAACAGAGTTCACAAACCGCCCTAGCTCCCAGCCTTTAATAGCTCAGAGCAAGATTGGCTGAGCAATTGTCGACAACGCCAAACCCCTAGTAAGGCGACGATTAAGGCTCCAGAAACCGGGGCAATACCCCACCAAGGCCAGTGCATGTATACATTAAGTTCAAATACTTGCGTCTTAAGTAGATATAACGCAAATTCGGCCACAATTACGGCTAACACACCCGCAATACCGCCAAGTAAGGCGAACTCTAAACCCGTTGCACTGCGCAATAACCATCCTGAAGCACCAAAGGTACGCAACACAGCTAATTCACGTTGCCGAGTTGCCATGCCAGCCTCAGTCTGTGCAATCAAGACTAAGGCACTGGCTAATAACACTAAGGCCAGCACTAAAGACAAGGACAGCGACACTTGCTCAATTATCTGCCGCAACTGCCCCACCATAGCGCCAACATCTATGATAGATATGGTCGGAAATTGCTGAATAAGCGCAAGGATCACTGCATCCTTAGGCGTACCATCAGCATTCATAGTCTTATCGTTAGTCGCCTGATCATTCAGATAGAAACTCGCCATCGAAGTATAAGCAAAAGGTGCGAGCGCTTCTTGGGTGAAAATCATAAAGAAGTTCGGTTGCAGCGTTTCCCAGTGTACGGCACGAATACTGGCAACTTTAACTGTGAGCTCTTGATTATCAATCACGTAAGTCAGCTTATCGCCAAGACCAATACCTAGACGCTCCGCCACGCCGGACTCCACCGATACTTCATCAGCGGCTTGATTAAAATGCCCCTCTAACAGTTCGTTGTTAGCAGGCAGTGTATTGCGCCACGTTAGGTTTAACTCGCGCGAAATACCCACTCTTCCCTTTTCACCCGCTTCGGACTGTTCATTCGAAATCAGCGCTTCACCGTTAATTTGAGTTAATCGGCCACGGATCACCGGATAAATGTCTGTCGCCACTATCCCCTTAGCCGTCATGAAATCATTCAAGGGCTTTGCATCATCAGGCGCAATATTGACAAGGAAATAATTAGGCGCATTTTCGGGCAACTGTTTTTGCCATTCGTTAAGTAAATCTTGTCTTAACGCCAAAATAGTCAATAACAGTACCAGTGCAGCGCTAAAGCCGACCAATTGCACCGCATTTTGCCGCGCACGACGCCTTAGCCCCGCCAGCGCTAATTGCAAAGGATTGGTAGTCTTCATACCAACACTGTGTCCTGCGCGGATCATCACAAATCCAAGCAGACTTAATAGCGCAGCCAGCAATAGCACAGCCGCGACCACAGTCAGAGTCAAAGTCCAACTTTGGGAATACAAATAGCCCAATAGCGCCATAGCCCCTAGACTCAGTAGCAAATGCAGCCACATACCAAGCTGTAAGCCTTCTAACTGGCGCTGCAACACCCGCAGTGGCGGAATAGCCAGTAAACGCATCAATGGATAAGCCGAAAACATAAAGGCGCTGATGAGCCCTGTGCTGATGCCGAGTAATAATGGTCGTGTGAGTGGCGGTGAATAGGCCGCAATTTCGGGTGGCAATAGATAACTGATCCCAAAATCGAGTAACCCTCCCCCAATAAGACCTAGACCAATTCCTAGTAGCGTTACCAACAATAAATGAGTACCAAACAACAGGCGAATTTGCTTTGCCGAGGCGCCAAAGGTTTTCAGCATGGCCACCACATCGTAATGACGCTGACAATAACGCTGGGCGGCAATACCTATCGCCGCGCAGGCCAATGCAATGCCCATCAAACTTGCCAGCAGTAAGAAGCGCTCCGCTCGCTTAACGGCTCCCGCAATCGGCGAGTCACCGGATTGCACATCGACCCAACGCTGGGTACTATTCAAAAGCGGTTTAACACTTTGTTCAAAGGCCGTAAGCGAGGCTTCATCTCCGGCAAATTGATACAGATAAGTCACGCGGCTGCCTGGTTGAATAACACCTGTTTTGGCGACATCCTCCATCCGCATCAATACCACAGGCGATGAAGCAAAAGGATTAAAACCTGCGTCGGGTAAGCGGCTGATCTCATTGCTGAGCACAAATTCGCTGTTACCTAGTTCGATGGATTTGGGATAACCCAAAAGTCCGCCTAAGCGAGTCTCAAACCAGATTTCGCCCGCTTGAGGTAACGCCTTTGTTTTACCGCTGGTGAGTTCAATATCCCCCTTAAGCGGGTAACCCGACTCTACGGCGCGTACTGTGACTAACTGAAACTTATCTCCCGAATAGACCATGGAATTAAATTGCATATTAGTCACATGCTTAAGCCCAAGCGCTTCGGCTTTGGATAAAATCGCCGCATCAATTTTAACTGGCGAATCGATAATACGGTCGGCAGCAATAAACTGTGAAGCTTGACCACTAATTGCCACTTGCAGACGTTCACTCACCCGCGCCAAGCCACTCACAGACAAAACCGCGAGCGTAATAGCGAGGATAATCAATAACAATTGCCCTTGCTGTAACTCGCGTTTAAACAGACGCCATGCCAGACTTAACTCCATTATTAAGCCTCCTTAACATCGGCTAGCGGTTCTGTTTGAGTAATATCTTCCTGTAAATGGCCGTTATCCATCACTAGTTGACGCTCACACCGTTTGGCCAGCAGCAGATCATGGGTAACGAGGACTAAGGTTGTATGGCTTTCTTGATTAAGCTCAAACAACATATCGGCAATCTTATGGCCGTTGACGCTGTCTAAATTGCCTGTTGGTTCATCGGCAAACAAAACTGTAGGCTCACAGATAAAAGCGCGGGCAATCGCCACCCTTTGCTGTTCACCACCCGAAAGCTGTTTGGGTAAATGAGTCAAGCGATGGGATAAACCAACCCGCACCAACATGGCCTGCGCTTTTTCCTTGGCATTGCTCACGCCCGCAAGCTCGGCGGGTAACATGACGTTCTCGAGTGCAGTTAAGGTATCCACTAACATAAAGGATTGAAAAATAAAGCTGACCTTCTGTTTACGCAGTGCCGCTTTTTGCTCTTCATTCAGTGGTGATAATGCCACACCATCGAGCCAAATCTCCCCCGACGTAGGCGTATCAAGCGCCGCAAGCAATCCCAATAAGGTGGATTTGCCCGAACCTGATGGGCCGAGAATAGCCACACTCTCACCTTGCTTGACATCTAAGTTAATGCCCTTGAGGATAGTGAGCGTTCCTTCCTGAGTAATCACTGATTTTTCGAGGTTAACAACATTAATGGCACTGTTTTTTAAGATGACGTTAGACATAGGATCCTTCTTATATAAATCGTTCTGGTATCAATCGCTAAGATTAAAATCAATGGCGAAGACCCTAGGGGCATTCATCCTACTGAGTGTACTCATGGTCACGCCCGCTCACGCGGCAAAGATACTGATCCTCGGCGATAGCTTAGGCGCTAGCTACGGCATGGCAGAACAGTCAGGCTGGGTAGCACTACTGCAAAAAAATCTGCCCGAACATCAGTTTACCAATGGCTCAGTGAGCGGCGAAACCACAGCGGGCGGCCTACGCCGATTACCCGCCTTGCTCGATTCTGTTGCTCCCGATCTTGTGGTCGTTGAGCTAGGAGGTAATGATGGTTTACGTGGATTCCCCCCAACGCAACTCGAAAATAATCTAATCCAAATCATTACCCTAGCCAAAGATAGCGGCGCAAAAGTGCTGCTGACCGAGATCATGGTACCGCCTAACTATGGCCCTCGCTATACCCAAAAGTTCACCCAAGTGTATCAAGACATATCTAAAACCCAGGATATAGTGTTGATCCCCTTCTTTATGCAGGATATCGCGCCCCATCCAGAATTAATGCAAAGGGATGGCATTCATCCCAACGAAAAGGCACAAGCTCAGATTGCGGCTTGGATGCAACCATGGATAGAAAATGCGTTAACCCAATAAAATAGCTGCTATTTTAAGCTAACGAACCGCTTACTTAGCTAAACTCATACTCAACGGATAAAAACGTGTTCTAACGCAAGATTAACCCTATAGATAAACAGTAAAATTCGTGTTAGCAAATGGTTAACTCAAACAAGGAGTCAATATGTCCCTTAGCCATCAGCAAAAAGTGTACATACCCAAGGAAGCCCGTACAAATCAATACATCACAGCCGAAATCAAGGTGACGGATGAGCTACTCAATCAATATCCCGATTATCAAAGCTGTTATCAAACTTTAAGCCGTTTGATATTTAATTTGGCAGAACAACACGATCTCCGTAATGTTCACGTGATCACTAACGATAAACTGCCAGTAGTGCGTTACCATACCGAAGCATATTGCTTCCAAACCACTGAACAAATTCTATTTTTTTATAACCCAGCCTACCACGAAGCCCAAAACTTATTCTCGCAAGAAAACTATCGCGCCCGCAAACTGCGCATTGTGTTTCTTGCCACAGGTGACGATATTCGCAGTAATTCCGCCAGTTTCCATATCAAGGTGCGTGAGTTGCTCACTGAATTAATGCCCTTAATGCCAATAAGCGATCTTAAGGTTAAGGTCCGCGACCATCAGCATTTATCCTATGATCTGTTCGCAAAAGCTAAGGGCTATAAAGAAACCTATGGTTATAAACTGCGCGCCATCGGCCCAAGATATAAAGCCAGAAAATGTGAGTTACCAGAAAACGTTAGCTCTCTTACCTATGTGACGGTAAGCTTGCCGCTGAGTCGCAAACTCAAACAGGGTTTATTACCTGACTCAGCCACTGACTTTACGCCTTTATATCAGCATCTTGAAGACTGCTTCCTCAAAGCGGCAGCTAATAGACAGCTGACACGCCTTGCTATGATAGCGAACGGCTTAACACCGCTTGTGCGTAACAGTAAGTTTGAAAAGCTCGACAGCAAAGCCGAAGTACAAATGATAGGGTTCGATCCTAATGCGACTGAGCAACAAGTTATCCGTCGCTGGGATGCCGATAACTTGGTCGAAGCCGCGCACTTTACCATAGTGGCAGGTACTAAGGACTGTGACGATTCGGGTTTCGGTCGCTTTATGAACAATGTTGAAACAGCCCTGAAGGCCTTTGCTGCGGACATAGGTGTCGATCCGGAGCGTGAAGATCTCATCGTACGTTTCCATCAACATATCAGCTATCAAATCTAACCCACTTCGGTATTAGCCGCGAAAGCTCAGCAAATGAAAACGCCTGCAAATGCAGGCGTTTTTACTTTTATTCACCAATAGACAGAATTACATAGGACGATTTTTTTCTATGAGGCGATTGAAAATAGCGTTCACAGACAAAGAAGCACCGTGGGCAATTTTATCGGCAAGTTTCTTTCTCACCTGATAACGTATCTTGTACACAGTACGCTCTGTGGCGAGTGACATTATCACATCATCGCTGGTCGAAATCGCATCAACTAAACCTAATTCAATGGCTTGCTGACCGTACCAATGCTCGCCAGTGGCGACTTTCACTAAATCCAACTCAGGGCGATACTTACCAACAAACGCTTTAAATAAGACGTGGGTTTCTTCGAGTTCTTCTTGAAACTTCTGTCTTCCCTCATCGGAGTTTTCACCAAATACTGTCAAGGTGCGCTTAAAATTACCGGCCGTATGTTGCTCATAATCAATTTCATGCTTTTTCAGCAGGCGATTAAAGTTAGGCAGTTGAGCAACAACACCAATAGAACCGACAATGGCAAAAGGTGCAGCATAAATTTTATTCGCTACACAAGCCATCATATAGCCACCACTGGCGGCGACTTTATCAACACAGACAGTCAATGTAATATCAGCTTGACGTAAGCGATCTAACTGGCTGGAGGCTAAACCATAACCATGCACCATACCACCGCCACTCTCTACATTGACAACCACTTCATCGCCTTTTTCTGCGATAGCGATAATTGCACTGATTTCTTCACGCAGTGATGCGACCTCAGCGGCATCGATACTGCCCTTAAAATCAATCACGAACACTTTGCCCGTGCAGGCTTCATCTGCGGCCTTGTCTTTTGCCTTTTCGTCAGCTTTTAATTGCTTTTCATAGGCTTTGAATTGTTTCTTTGACAGAAGTTCTTCTTTTAAGCCATGCTTAAGTTCTTCTAACTCTTCAGACAAGTTAGTGATCCTCAGCTCGCCCTTATCTGACTTGTGTTTTACAGTGGAAGCCAACACCACAATAATAACGGCAACGATTGCGACCACTATTGTGATGGCTTTCGCCAAAAACATTCCATACTCGTATAAAAATTCCAAAGTGTTCTCCGTTAGGGCGTTACATCATTCAGTCAATTGCGCGCTATTCTAACAGCCTAAAGGCCCATAAAAAAACCCAGCAAAGGCTGGGTTTTTCCGATTAAGGCAAGATTAGTTAGGACAAGTCGCAATGACCTCACTGTTTGTCACTAAAATCGTCGCATCGCCCTTACCTGCAGTAGCTGCATAGGTTGCCACTTGAGTCTGCATTTCAACCGTGGCAGCCGCGGCCATACCATCTGTTGATTCCTTTTCTTTAGGATCAACAATCGAACTGTGGTGACCTTTAGCGAAACGCACAACGCCATGACCTTTGCTCGTGCTATCGGCACAAGGTAGCCCGATGGCAGCGATCAGCGGCTCAGTGCCCGATAATGGGAAGTTATCGACGCGATTAGGCAGCACTTGATCTGCTAAGTTACCGTTACCATCACCCGCCACTTCAATTAAGTGCACAGGTAAGCCTGTCGCTTTTAACATAGCAGCATGGTTAACAGGATCTGCAGAATCTACCGCTGTTTGAACCGCAAAGGCAAACGTCGGAATAAATTGGGCATATACCCCCTGCACCAGTGCCGCATATTCAGGGCTACCAGGCTCATAACCTGCTGTATTAGCCGCATCGACCTGTGCTTGGAAAGTTGCAGATGCCGTAATATTACTAAACAGTACTGGGCCAAAGGTTGCAGAACCTGCGAATGATCCTGCTAACCCACCTGCTGGCGCAACTAAGGATACAGCATTGATAGCATAAGCATTTGGCAAGACATCGCCGGTTGCTGGATTCTTCATGCCTGTGCTGGCATAGGTCGCAAAATCGGTGCCCACAATGGCGCCTAAACTCAGACCTTGAGCACTGATTTTAGTCACATCAAATACTTGCGGCTGACCTGCTTGTGCTAAGCCCTGTGCTAAGCCCGTAAGAGCAAGACGCACCCCTAAATGGTCCATCGTCGCTTGACGGAAGTTATCTCGCACCGACAAAGTGCTAGAAATATTCACAAACACCAACGGGTTACCATTTTTAAAGGCATCCGGTTTACCGACAACTGCACCGAAGGCAGGATCTGTCGCAGAGACTTCATAAATCCCATCACCGTTAGCATCGAATGAACGCGCACCGTGAAGTGGCATATCAATAGCAACAGTTGCAACCCCCATTGCCGCATACGTGCCGGCATAGGCCAGTGACATTTCTTTACCGCCACCTAAACCGTGAAGGGCAATTGTTGTTGGCCAACCAGATGTAGGAGGAATAAACTCACGACCTTGCTGTTGATAAAAAGCGGCCAATTTCGTTGCATTGGGCATAGAAATCAGTACGGATACTGTTTCATAACCTTTGATTGCTGGAATAGGATTGAATTTAGTCAGATGTTTGGTTTTATCAACTGCCGTACCATCATCTAAAACCCATGTTTTACCCGCCATTAACGAGGGATTGGCTAAAGCATCAGCAGGGTTAGCAATACCATTAGCCACCGCTTGCATACCAAAATTATTCTGGCTGAGTGTGCCCGCTTGCAGGGCTAGTAGCACAGAGACAGGGCTATCACCTTGGGCTTTCCAATGACCATTAATTAATGGTTTACCTTCAGCGGATAAACAACCAACTGAAGAACAATCACCGTAAATAGGCAGTTTAATTTTTGCCGTATACACATCAGCCAAGTTTGCGGCAACATAGGCAGCTCCAGCAGCTGGTGTTAAGCCCGCCACTTGAGCCACAGTCAATCCAGTCGGTGTTGGCATCTGGGCAAAGCTTGGTGCATAGGGAGCACCCTTCGCCATCAGCAATTTGGTGGTTTCATAGACGTTAGCAACAGACTGAGTGGTAAATAAGCCAGAGTAACTGATGGTTAAAGGATCGACCTTATGGGCCGCAGCAATCCCTTTCTCATAACTGTTCACTAAGGTTTGCAGCATCAATTGATCTGGCGTTTCTAAAGGTAACGTATTGATATCCAGCTTCAACAAACCATAGGTCGTTGAAGGAGCGATACCACGACCTTCAGAATCTTGAATAAGATTCGTTGTCGCATAAATATAAGATTGCCCGGCTTTGAGTGGCTTAAGCGGAATTATCACCACTTTTTTGCCCGAAGCGGTTGATATAAAGTCAACGCCAAACTGCAACTCAGCGCCCACTTTACAGGCTGAAACTGACGGTTTAGCCTTACATTCGGGATCAGATGATAATGCGCCGCCTACTGTGGCTTCAAACATTCTGACAGCACCCGGTTGCGCAACCGATGCCGCCATTAAGGTTAGCGGTGTACCGTCATGTTTTTTCGCCAAATCGATATCAATAGAAATCGGTGATGTTGTCGACCACCCATCTAACGCCCCAAGCGCTATTTGTGGATCAACATAATTGCCCGAGCTTTCACCCGGAATTGATAATGTGCCATCTTTGGTGCCACTGAACAGCAAATCATTCGGTAATGGAACTTTTGAATTAGCAGGGTCGAACACCATGTGCGATTCAGGGATGAGCACTTCTGTCTTATCCTTGAGTTCATTAAAACTGTCCTCACCACATCCTGTGAGGCCCAGTGCAGATGCAATCGCAACACCCAAAATGAGTCTTTTCATCTTTTTTCCCCAAATCTTGTTGTAATAGTTTTGTTTTCCCCAAGAAATTAGTCACAATAGCTTTTAGATCTGTGACCAATAGGGCTTATGTTAGCCCCTAACTCATTTCAAGTTAACGTAAAAATATTGAGTTAGCCACAAGTTTGTCACAAAGATTTTAGCTATTGATAACAAAGTTTCATTCATTTGTTTGAAACATGCGTTTATCACTTCGGCGACTCTAGAAGTGGCGGGCATTCTCGCCAAGAGGAAAAAGAGACTCATGTTGGAATATCAAGCAGCAAAAGATTTACTCAAGGGCAAGACAATTTTAGTCACAGGCGCTGGTGCTGGCATAGGCCGAACCGCCGCCATTGAGTTTGCAAAACACGGCGCCACTGTGATTTTACTTGGTAAAACAGTGAAAAAATTGGAAGCAGTTTACGACGTAATAGAACAAGCCGGTTATCCCAAACCTGCCATAGTGCCATTGGATCTTAAGGGCGCAACGGAACAAAATTATCGCGATATGGGCGATACCATAGCCGAGCAATTCGATCATTTAGACGGCTTATTACATAATGCTAGCTTACTCGGTGCCTTAGGTCCGTTTGAACACATAGATATTCCATCACTCGAAGACGTGCTCAAAGTGAACGTCACGGCCCAAGTCATGCTAACTAAAGCATTACTACCTGTGATGCGCCAAGCACCCAGTGCATCGATTATCTTTACGTCGAGCAGTGTGGGTCGTCAAGGCCGCGCTTATTGGGGACCTTATGCCTTCTCTAAGTTTGCCACCGAAGGCATGATGCAAGTTCTCGCCCATGAATGCGATGGCACCTCAGTTCGAGTTAACAGCATCAATCCTGGAGCTACCCGCACTGAGATGCGCGCTAAAGCGTACCCTGCAGAGAATCCACTGGATCTCAAAACCGCTGAAGAGATCATGCCGACCTATCTCTATTTGATGGGTCAAGATTCTAGTGCCGTCAACGGACAGCAGTTTAACGCACAGTAATCGAATCGCTTATTGAGTTTCTGCCGGTATGATTCAGCAATATTAAAGGGCCTATTTATGGCTCTTTATTATTTTAGATATTCTCAAAATGAAACCCAGAACTTGTCGATGATATTAAGTACGACAAAGATACCGCACCGCCAATCCTAGCTTAACTGAATTTTTGCAAAATAAATCATCGTTTTAGCTTTGGCGACTCTGTTTGACTCATCAAGCGAATTTTGTGTATCCAGCTGTGAGTCAGCTAACTCATGGCTGGAGTAATAACTTACCCACAACTCATTTCCGTCAATCACAACGCCCGCATAACTAGTATCGCCCTTCGATGGCAGTGTCAGTAGTTCTTGAACCACGCCAGTATCTGGATGAATTTCAACTAAAGCCGTACGAACTTGCTCATCGTATAAACGCACTACAGCCAACAAACGGGATTGATACATCAACATCACTGGCCCACCAATGCGCTTATCGAGTTCTTGCCATTGCCAATCAGTGAATGGCATTTGACTGCGGCCGAGTAAACCGACAAATTCTGGGCCCCATACGGGATCGCGCCTCAATAGACAAAAGCCGTTTTCTTGATGAAAAACAATGGCAGTTTCGTTGACATAACCTTGATTATTAAACACCTTTAACCAAGTCTCAAACTGCACCCCATCATCACTTTTATACAAGCGGGTATCGCCATCAGGCCCAGCACGATAACCCACGCCATAGAGTGCATTTTGATGCTCGGTTAAGCGCCATAACCAATAGCCTTTATCCGCGACTTTTAACGCATCCGACCACGCTAGCCCATTGACTGAGCGCCAAAGATGTGATTGTAAGCCGGACTTATCGTGTAAAGTCCCGCCGCCGAGTAAGAGTAATTCTCCTTGATACTCAATCAGTTTGCCATCGCGTAAATCCGCCTCATCCGAACGGATCAGCGCCACGCTCTGCCAAGTGTCGCCTAAATCCGCTGAGCGTAGAATTCGTAGCGCACCATCGGGTGACACATGGGCAGTCCCTTCACGGAAAACGCAAAACAGTGCCCCCTGAAACGTGATTAAATCGGTAAACGCATTATGGGCAGCGTGCTCCCAAATCCGTTTCACTGAAATTAGCTTCATTCATTCACTCCTCAATCCAACTGAGACTTGTTATAACATAGCTGCAAATAACAGAAAGCAAAAAGGCCGCTTAGCGGCCTTTTTCATTGGGATAAAACAACTTAGCTGCGCTGACGCGATGGCTTAGGTTTTCCCGATCCGGTCACTTTATGCTTACGTACGGCGCGGCGAATTTTAGCACTCTTCACCTGAGCACGGGCTACGCTGTGTTTATCGGCAGCAAGCATAGTACGAGTTTCGGGCTCAAGACCCGCCAGCTTACGCAAGTAGTTAACTTGCTCTACGGGCAATTCAACCCAGCCACCACGAGGCAGTGATTTTGGTAGTTCGACCATACCATAACGAATACGGATCAAACGACTCACCTGTACTTCTTGGGATTCCCACAAACGGCGCACTTCACGGTTGCGACCTTCGCGTAAACACACATGCCACCACTGGTTCATCCCTTCGCCGCCCGCTGGTTTGATGCTATCAAACTGCGCAGGGCCGTCTTCTAACATGACGCCAGTACGTAAACGTTGCACTGTAGCCTCAGGGATTTCACCAAAGGTACGCACTGCGTATTCGCGGTCGACTTCGTTCGATGGATGCATTAAACGGTTCGCCAACTCACCATCTGACGTAAACAACAATAAGCCTGAGGTGTTAATGTCTAAACGACCCACTGCTACCCAGCGTGAATCACGCACTTTAGGTAAGCGATCGAATACCGTTGGACGGCCTTCAGGATCTTTACGACTACAAATTTCGCCTTCAGGTTTATGATATGCCAGCACACGGCAAATCACGTCTTCGGCAGACTTTAACGAAATGGCTCTGCCATCGATACGCACTTTAGCATCAGCTTCAATACGATCCCCAAGGCTAGCAATTTCACCATCAATACTAACTCGGCCTGCAGCAATCCATGCCTCCATCTCACGACGGGAGCCATGGCCTGCACGGGCCAAGACTTTCTGCAATTTTTCACTCATTAGTATTTTGCTCTTCTGACTGTTCTGGCGATGATTTCAAACCTGAAAAAACCGCCTGCAATGACTCAGTATCCGACAGCGGCGGTAAATCCGCTAAGGTATCTAAGCCAAAATATGCTAAAAATTCTAAGGTAGTGGCATATAACGCGGGTCGCCCCGGTACTTCTTTATGGCCAACTACTTTAATCCAATGTCTATCTGACAAACTTTTTATGATGTGACTACTAATGGCCACACCGCGCACCTGTTCAATATCGCCGCGAGTCACAGGTTGACGATAAGCAATCACCGCCAAGGTTTCTAATGTCGCACGCGAATATTTAGGCGCTTTTTCTTGCCACAGAGGCTGCAAAAATGGACTCAAGACGTCTAAGGTCTGGAAGCGATAACCCCCAGCGACTTTCACAAGTTGCACACCTCTGTCTTGATAATCCTGCTGCAGCTCATCCAATGCAGCTTTTATTTTGTCTCTAGAAACCGTGAAATCCACCAATACAGTGTCTTTCAACATTTTCGCCGACAAGGGTTTCCCCAATACAAACAAACTCGCTTCAATAAGCTGTTTTAATTGAGTCGGATTTATCTGCATCAATTAATAGGCCTTAACGTAAATAGTTGAAAACGGCTCTGTTTGGTACAATTCGACCAATAATTCTTTGACTAATTCCATCAAAGCTAAGAAGGTGACTACCACGCCGGCACGGCCTTCTTCTAGGGTAAATAAACGTTCAAATGCCGTAAAATCTTCCGAGTTCAACATGGCTAAAATCTGGCTCATGCGCTCACGGGTCGATAACTGTTCACGCTTAACATGATGATCTTCATAGGCATCGATACGTTTGAGTACATCACCAAAGGCGCGGGCAATTTCAAACAACGAAACTTCTGGCGGGATCATTAACGGCTTAATGTCGGGTGCTGCCACTGCTTTGGCTTGAAATACATCCCGCTCGAGCCGCGGTAAATCATCGAGTTTTTGCGACGCTTCTTTAATCACTTCATAGGCTTTAAGCTGCCGAATAAGCTGTGCCCGTGGATCTTCCTCAACCTCATCTTCGGCCACCATACGCGGCAGCAGCAAACGGGATTTAATCTCTGCAAGCGTTGCCGCCATCACTAAGTAATCAGCGGCAAGTTCGATTCGAGCCTGAGTCAGCAACGTAATATATTCTAAATACTGCGCGGTGATTTGCTGAATGGGTAAATCGACAACGTCTAATTTTTGCTTACGGATCAAATATAAAAGCAAATCCAATGGCCCTTCAAAGGACTCGAGGAACACTTCCAATGCCTCAGGCGGAATAAACAAATCCAGCGGCATTTCGGTCATTGCCTGACCACGAATAACGGCTAAGGGTAAACTCTGTTGCGTGCCCTGCATCCGCTATTTTGCTCCGTTAACACTGCGCTATCCAACCTAGGCTAACGCCAAACGCGCGATTATACCTGTAAATCTACGGCGATAAAACTGCCAAATGTTGACTACCACTATCCGAATCACTTACCCGCATCCATTAGCGATAAATCTAATGTGGCAGATTTAGAGGAACGGCGTGATATCACCCGCGCCTTCACGTAAAATCTCGGCGCCATCTTCAGACATATCAATCACAGTCGTTGGTTTTTCGCCTAAATAACCACCGTGGATAATCACATCCACTTGATGCTCGAGCAAATCACGAATTTGTTCAGGATCAGACTCGGCAAATTCCGCATTCGGCATCACTAAACTGGTCGACATCAGCGGCGCATCTAAGGCTTCAAGTAACGCCAGTGCGATCACATTGTCGGGCACACGAATACCTATGGTCTTTTTCTTGTCATTTTGTAAGCGACGCGGTACTTCTTTAGTCGCTTTGAAAATGAACGTATAAGGCCCAGGCGTGCAACTTTTTAGGATGCGATACGCCTGATTATCCACTTTAGCGTAAGTCGCAAGCTCGGATAAATCACGGCACATCAAGGAAAAGTTATGATCGTTCTCAATTTGACGAATTCTCGCCATCCGCGTCATCGCGTCTTTCTCACCAATCAAGCAGCCTAAGGCATAGCCCGAATCGGTGGGATAAACAATTACACCGCCGCTTTTCAATACGGCAACCGCCTGACTTATAAGCCGCGTTTGCGGATTTACTTCATGTACATAAAAAAACTGACTCATGGTCGTTCCATCCAAGATCCCGATTGCCAGACCCAATCAATACCTTGGGGCTGATACAGATTTTTACCTAATTCTATCCAATTGCTCGGAAAGTGAAAATCACTCCCTATCGATGCGAGCAACTGGTTTTGGACACTCAGCGCCACAAGATTGGCCCTGTCGTCTAACGTTTGCTGGCCAAGCACCACTTCCATGGCATCTCCACCCGCTTCTTTAAATTCACGCACTAAGCGCTTAAGCCACTTAGCCGATAACTTATAACCACTGGGATGCGCCAACACGGCTAATCCACCTGCGTTATGGATGATATCAATGGCACTGCCCATATCACCCCAATTATTAGGCACATAACCAGTTTTACCGCGGGCAAGGTAGCGTTTAAAGACGCTCGGCATATCCACAGCATGACCATTTTCAGCCATCCAGCGAGCGTAATGTCCACGGCTCAATGCCGCATCCCCCGCCAACGCCTTAGCACCTTCGTAGGCACCTTCAATGCCAGCTTTAGCTAATCTATGACCAATTTCTTGAGCCCGTAATTCACGTAATTCACGCTGGTTTTCTAAAAATGCTAATAACGCTGGATTATCAGCATCGAAGTTAAGCGCCACTATGTGGATATCGTAACTGTTCCAGCGAGTAGAGATTTCCACGCCAGAAATCAATTTCAATGGAGTAGCTTGTGCCTGATTAAAGGCACGGGCTTCGGATAAACCAGCCACTGTGTCATGATCGGTAATGGCAAATAACTGCACGCCCTTTTCAAGGGCTCTGGCCACCAATTCAGACGGCGTTAACTGACCATCGGACGCGGTCGTGTGGCTGTGTAGATCAGCCAATATGCTTTGAGTATTCATGGCGCTATTGTACGCGAACTTGTTAACAAATGCGCTGTTATCTCGTATTTTGTGGCTGAGTAACATCAATTTTATGCATCATTGCAGCGAATAAATCGCAGGAAGTGAAAAATATTCAATTGACATTCAGCTCCAGCTAAGGTTTTCTATACACCAATTACTGAATTAGCGAGCCCCTTTTGAATGACACACATTAACGCTTCATTAAACATCATTTGGTGGTGGCACTTCCCAACGTAGCGGGTGGTGTGAAGCTCTGTGCTCATTTGAAAGTGACCAGAATCAACAAGAAGCCCGCAGAAATGCGGGCTTTTTTGTTAGGTGCGAAAAATGTCGGCAGACTCGGGTAAAAAAATTAAGAAAGCGAGATAACTCATGACGTTAAATACATTTTATCAGGTAGCTGGAGTATGAACATGCCCAAACAGACATTCGCACGCTCAAGCACACTCAAGGCGGCATTAACCTACCACAGCGATCCACTACGCTTATATCAGCACATCACCCAAGATGCGCCCCATACTATGTTGCTCGAATCGGCCGAAATCGACAGTAAAGATCACTTAAAAAGCATGGTAATGACCCATGCAGCCATGATGATCCGCTGTGACGGTTATCAACTGACCTTCACAGCACTGACCGACAATGGCACGAGTTTACTTGCTCCCATCGCGCTCTTTTTCAGTACTGCTGTGAATGTGGCCCGTGATAACTTGACCTTAGTGGTGACGCTACAAAAAGACACTCAGCTGCAGGATGAAGATGCACGCTTAAAATCGACCTCGCCACTCGATGGTCTGCGGATATTTATCCAGCAGATTGGTTGTGGCGCTCATACTGACAGCCAGACCAAGCCCGCCTTTGAGGACCTGTTTTTAGGTGGCGTGCTGGCCTACGACTTGATTGATACTGTAGAACCACTGCCCGCCGTACCGAACCGCGATAACGATTGCCCTGATTACTTATTTTACCTCGCTGAAACCTTAATCCTTATTGACCATAAACTGAAACAAGCTGACATCATTACCCATAATTTTAGTGGCGATTCCGACCAGTATGCCGCCATTACCGCAGCGCTAAGCGAGCGAGTTCAGCAGTTAAGCACACAATGTAAAACTCTGGGTAATTCACCTGCTGATATACCGACACTGGTCGCCATCGACGCAACTGAGCAAGTCAATATTTCCGATGAGGTGTTTAAACAAACCATTATCGATTTGAAAGAACACATTATTGCGGGCGATATTTTCCAAGTGGTGCCATCCCGTAGCTTTAGTTTGCCTTGCCCGAATACTTTAGGGGCTTATCGTGCCCTGCGTCTGACTAACCCAAGCCCTTACATGTTTTATTTCAGAGGCCAAGATTTCACGCTTTTTGGTGCATCACCAGAAAGTGCGCTCAAATTTGATGCCAGCAGTAATCAGGTGGAAGTCTACCCGATTGCAGGCACCCGCAAACGCGGTAAAACCGCCACGGGCGAGATTGATTTTGACTTAGACAGCCGTATTGAACTTGAACTGCGTTTAGATAAAAAAGAACTGTCGGAACACTTAATGCTGGTCGATTTAGCTCGCAACGATATCGCACGCATCAGCCAAAGCGGCAGCCGCAAAGTCGCCGAACTATTAAAAGTTGACCGTTATTCCCACGTGATGCACCTCGTCAGCCGTGTAACGGGTCAACTGCGCCAAGATTTAGATGCCCTGCATGCTTATCAGGCTTGTATGAATATGGGCACATTAGTGGGCGCACCAAAAGTACGTGCATCACAACTGGTACGCCAAGCAGAAAAAGCCCGCCGCGGCAGCTATGGTGGCGCTGTGGGTTACCTTAATGCCCTTGGTGACATGGACACTTGCATCGTTATCCGCTCCGCCTTTGTTAAAAATGGCACCGCCTTTATTCAAGCGGGCGCTGGCGTGGTATTTGATTCGGATCCACAAAGCGAAGCAGATGAAACCCGTCAAAAAGCCCAAGCCGTGATTTCAGCCATCAAGATGGGCGCTGGACTGCTAGTCAATGAATCGCCAGCAAATGAATCGTCAGTTCAATCCACTTTTGTGCCAAATAAATAGGAGCCAAATATGAAACTCTATCTACTCGATAACTTTGACTCCTTTACTTATAACCTAGTGGATCAATTTCGCAGTCTAGGTTGTGAAGTGGTGATTTACCGCAACGATGTTGCCGCCGACTATATCGCTGAAAAACTGCTTAACGAACAAGAGCCTGCAGCCCTAGTGCTATCACCCGGTCCTGGTGCGCCCCATGAGGCGGGATCTATGATGGCGCTTATCGCCAAAGTTGCGGGTAAGGTGCCTATGCTGGGCATCTGCCTTGGGCATCAAGCTATGGTGGAATATTACGGCGGTACAGTGGCACGCGCACCTTTTGTGGTACACGGCAAGGCGAGTCCGACTTTCCATGACGGTACTGGTGTATTTGCCGGTTTGCCCTCTCCCCTGCCCGTTGCCCGTTATCACAGTCTCGTCGCCACTCAAGTACCGGATTGCCTGCAAGTGATCGCAACCACTGACGCTATGCCGATGGCGATTTTGCACCCGCAGCATAGAGCCGTTGGGTTTCAGTTCCACCCAGAATCAATTCTGACGACGTTGGGCAGCACACTGCTCATTCAAACCTTGGCATTTCTAACCCAAGACATGACAGCAGGAGTAAATGCATGAGTACAAACAATATTCAGCCTTTGCTCGATGTTTTATACCAAGGTAAGAGTTTAAGTCGTGAACACACCTTTGAGATTTTTAGCGCGTTAATTCGCGGTGAAATGAGTGAAGCCACTATGGCTGGAATGTTAGTCGCGCTCAAGATGCGCGGCGAAACCATTGATGAAATCAGCGGCGCCGCCGATGCGATGCGCGCCGCCGCCAAGACGTTTCCCTACTCGAATGGCGATAACCTTAGCAATGGAATCGTTGACATAGTTGGCACGGGTGGCGATGGCTTTAATACCATTAATATTTCCACCACTGCGGCCTTTGTTGCCGCGGCGGCGGGCGCCAAGGTCGCCAAACACGGCAATCGTAGCGTGTCGAGTAAATCGGGTTCATCGGATCTTTTGGCGCAGTTTGGCATTGACTTAACCATGTCACCAGACACCGCCAGTCGTTGCCTCGACGCATTGAACCTGTGCTTTTTATTTGCGCCCCACTACCACGGCGGAGTAAAACATGCGGGGCCGGTCAGGCAAGCACTGAAAACGCGCACTTTATTCAATGTGTTAGGGCCACTTATCAATCCTGCCCGCCCCGAATTTATGTTACTTGGCGTTTATAGCCCTGAGTTAGTCTTACCGATAGCGAAAGTATTAAAGGCGCTTGGCACAAAACGCGCTATGGTAGTGCACGGCAGTGGTTTAGATGAAGTCGCGCTGCACGGCAACACCCAAGTGGCCGAATTAAAAGACGGCGACATCATAGAGTATCAACTCACGCCCGCCGATTTAGGTGTGCCTTTAGCACAAATCAGTGACTTAGAAGGCGGCGAACCCGCGCAGAATGCCTTGATCACCGAGGCAATTTTGAAAGGTTGTGGCACAGATGCACATGCCAATGCGGTCGCCATCAATGCGGGTTGTGCTTTATATGTGTGTGGGATTGCTGATTCAGTGAAAACAGGAACCTTACTTGCGCTCAGTACCATACAAAGCGGTAAAGCCTTTGAATTGTTAAGCCAATTAGCTAAAGTCAGCAGTGAAACAAAGGAATAAGTGGCAATGACTCAAGAACTGATAACAAATAGCCAAGATATGAGAACTCAGCCACAGGCAGCAACAAACCCTATGCCAAAAAGTAATGTGTTAACCCGTATAGTCGATACCAAAGCGGCCCATATTGCCGTCCTGAAGCTGCGTTTCCCCGAGGCAAGCTTGTCGCCAAAAATCTCTGACCGCAGTTTATTTGCCGCACTCAAAGCGCCCAAGGCGGGTTACATTTTAGAATGTAAAAAAGCCAGCCCGTCCAAAGGGCTTATCCGCGATGTGTTTGATGTCGAAGCCATTGCCGATATTTACGGAAAATATGCGGCGGGCATTTCGGTATTAACCGACGAGCAGTTTTTCCAAGGGGATATGGACTATATCCCTAAGGTGCGCGCTCGGGTGAACCAACCTATTCTGTGCAAAGATTTTTTTGTCGATGAATACCAAATTAAACTCGCCGCCCACCAAGGCGCCGATGCCATTCTGTTAATGCTATCCGTACTCGATGATGCGCAATATCACCGCCTAGCGAAAGAAGCCGCTAAGTATCAACTCGATGTGCTGACCGAAGTCAGTAACGAAGAAGAACTTAAACGCGCCATCGCATTAGATGCGCCGATTATCGGGATCAATAACCGTAACTTAAGGGATTTGAGTACCGATCTCGCCACCACAGAAGCCTTAGCGCCACACGTTGGCAGCGACCGCGTGGTGATCAGCGAATCAGGCATCTACAACAATGAGCAAGTACGCCGCCTGAGCCCACTGGTCGATGGTTTCCTCGTCGGTAGTTCGATAATGGCCGAAGCTGATATCGACTTAGCCTGCCGTAAATTGATCTTCGGTCACAATAAAGTCTGCGGCCTCACCCGCATGGAAGATATTCGCGCCGCAGCAACGTCAGGCGCCGTCTATGCCGGGCTGATTTTTGCTGAAAAATCCCCACGCGCGTTAACCCTTAATGCCGCTGAACAATTGCTCAGGGAATATCGCGCATCCGCGGCTCCCGCCATTGAATTCGTCGGCGTGTTTGTTAATGCCGCGCCAAGCACCATTACGGATACCGCAGCCTGTTTGCAGTTATCTGCCGTACAGCTGCATGGCACTGAAACTGAACTTGAAATCGCACAACTCGCAGAGCGACTTGAGCAAGCGGGACTCACAACTCAAATTTGGAAAGCCGTCAGCGTCGATGCACAAACGGGTGAGCTTGGTAACATACCTCAGGGAGCATCGCGATATCTCTTTGATAGTAAAACGGCAGACCAATTTGGCGGCTCAGGCCAAGCCTTTAATTGGCAAAGCATTGATGTGAAATCCCTCTGCCCACAAAAAGCCCATGCCATGTTGGCTGGCGGACTCAACGCCGACAATGCGGCCAGTGCCAATGCCCAAGGATTTTACGGTTTAGATTTTAATTCTGGCCTAGAAACCGCCGCAGGAATTAAATCGGCGCAACTGATCCAAACGGCTTTTGCCCATTTACGTCTCTAGCCTATCGCGCTAAGCAAGAAGCCCTAGATGCTGTTGGTGCAGGACAAGAGTGATGCTCAACAAACAATATGAACCTATTAATGCCAGTGGCCAAATAGATAACGATGCGGTTAACCCCAAGACGCTGTTAGCACTATCAAGCCACTGACAAACTGATTGATAAGATAAGGAAAAAGGTATGTCAAAGTTAAAGCTTAACCCTTATTTCGGCGAATACGGCGGCATGTATGTGCCACAGATTTTAGTGCCAGCCCTTAAGCAATTAGAAACTGCCTTTGTGGAAGCGCAGGAAGATGAAGACTTTAAAGCCGAGTTTACCGATTTATTGAAAAACTATGCGGGTCGCCCAACAGCACTGACCTTAACCCGCAATTTAAGCCCAAATCCTATGGTGAAAATCTACCTTAAACGGGAAGATTTACTCCACGGCGGCGCCCATAAAACCAACCAAGTGTTAGGCCAAGCCCTGCTGGCTAAGCGCATGGGTAAAAAAGAAATTATTGCCGAAACCGGTGCAGGACAACACGGCGTTGCCACCGCCCTTGCCTGCGCGCTATTAGGCTTAAAATGTAAAGTCTATATGGGCGCGAAAGACGTTGCGCGCCAATCACCTAACGTATTTAGAATGCGTTTGATGGGTGCGGAAGTGATCCCTGTCACCTCAGGTTCTGCCACCCTAAAAGATGCCTGTAACGAGGCGATGCGCGACTGGTCTGGCAGCTACGAAAAGGCCCACTATCTCCTAGGCACAGCTGCGGGGCCACATCCGTTCCCAACCATAGTGCGTGAATTCCAACGCATTATTGGCGAAGAAACCAAGAAGCAAATGCTGGAACGTGAAGGTCGACTGCCCGATGCTGTTATCGCTTGTGTTGGCGGCGGTTCCAACGCTATCGGCATGTTTGCTGACTTTATCGACGAACCAAGTGTCGAACTGATTGGCGTCGAACCTGCGGGTAAAGGCATAGACACGCCAATGCACGGCGCGCCGCTTAAACACGGTAAGACTGGTATTTTCTTCGGCATGAAAGCGCCTTTGATGCAAGACAGCGAAGGGCAAATCGAAGAATCTTACTCGATTTCAGCCGGATTGGACTTCCCCTCCGTTGGCCCGCAGCACGCGCATCTTAATGCCACAGGCCGCGCCCGTTATGAATCAGCTACCGACGATGAAGCCTTAGAAGCCTTCCAACAACTGGCGCGCTGTGAAGGGATTATCCCCGCATTAGAATCGGCGCATGCTATCGCCTATGCCGTCAAAATGGCGCGCGAGTGCACCAAAGAAACCATTTTAGTGGTCAATCTTTCCGGTCGTGGCGACAAAGATATTTTCACCGTTTCTGACATTTTGAATGGTAAAGAGGAATAATAAACATGAGTGACACGTCTACCAACACTGGCCGTTACCAAGCCACCTTTGCCAGACTCAACGCCGAAGGCCGTGGCGCTTTTGTCCCCTTCGTCACCCTTGGTGATCCTAGCCCTGAGTTATCGCTAAAAATTATCGATACCTTAGTGCAAAACGGTGCCGATGCCTTAGAACTGGGCTTTCCGTTTTCCGATCCCTTGGCCGATGGCCCTGTGATCCAAGGCGCTAACCTGCGTTCTTTAGCCGCTGGCACAACTCCAACGGCGTGTTTTGAATTACTGGCGCAAGTGCGCGCTAAATATCCTGAACTTCCAATCGGTTTGCTGCTGTATGCGAACTTGGTGTTTGCTAACGGCATAGATGCGTTTTACGCCAAAGCGCAGCAAGCGGGTGTGGATTCAGTACTTATCGCCGATGTTCCAGTGGAAGAATCAGCGCCCTTTAGCGAAGCCGCTAAAGCCCATGGTATTGCGCCGATTTTTATCGCGCCGCCCAATGCTGACAGTGAAACCCTGGAGCAAGTGAGTAAAAGTGGTGAAGGTTACACCTATCTCTTATCCCGCGCAGGAGTCACAGGCACAGACACGAAAGCTGGCGTGCCGGTAGAGGAAATTTTATCTAAATTAAAAACCTTTAACGCCCCACCACCGCTCCTCGGTTTTGGTATTGCCGAGCCTTCACAGGTAAGCGCCGCCATCAAAGCGGGCGCTGCGGGGGCGATTTCTGGCTCTGCCGTAGTAAAAATTATCGAAACCCACCAGCACGATGAAGTTAAGCTACTTGCAACGCTTGGGGAATTTACTCGCGCAATGAAGGCTGCAACCTAAGCGAGTCTTGATTTAAATAATCCAATATAAATCAAGAATTCAATTACAAATAAAATAAGTGAGGTAGACTCATCGCCTCGCTTATTTTGTTTATATTTACCAAGCTCTATGTTTATTCAGCCTTTATCTCCCTCAAACATAATCTATCAAGGCAATACTGACACTCACCCAGTACTACACTGACAGCGTATTTATTTAGTCACAGTTCCTCGATAGAATGCCCTATCGAAGAAAAACGGACTTTTTATGCAGTATCGGATCTATATTCTCGAATTAACGCCTTGGGGCTGTGGTTTTGAAGGTGAAGTTGCAGGTAAATGCGATAATGGTGCGCCAATTTGGTTTTACTACCAAGGTAGCGATCAGCAGGCCGAAATTCGCTTTCCGGTTAACCAATGGGTCACAGTTGAATTGCTTGGCCGATTAGCAAGTGCCAGTCTTCAAGCTGATATGATTAAACAAACGCCACACCAGCATCTGAAATTCCCGTTGCATAACTGTCACTTTGAAGCTTCGGGACAAATCATCGACATCAGCCAAACACCCGAAGATACAATTTACCTGTTGCAATCAAATCTACCGCTCCCCTTTGATAATGAACTGGGAAAATCCCCTATCTCGCTAGGCCATTGGGTTAATGTAACAGGCGAACTTTGGGTAACAAATTGGATGAATTAAGTCGATAAAAAAAGGTATAGTGCTAGCCTGTAACAAATCATTCGCCTGATACATATCCATTAGAGGATCCGATGACCGTTTCTAAATCTTTACCCGATAACAAACCCCGTACTTTTTTGGGAACACCCAAATTACCGGCCAAGTATGCCACTGTGGTGATGCCATTTTTTCTCTCTATTCTCATGAGTTGTATCGTTTCTGGGATCAGCACTTTCAATGGCGTTGGCGCTTCACCGCAATTTCTCGAACTCTGGCTCGGCGCTTGGCTGATCTCATGGGTTGTCGCCTTTCCGACACTGCTGATGGTGTTACCTTTGGTGCGTAAAATCACAGCTCATTTTGTCGATTTACGCTAGTTTTACGACTTAATCTTCCGATTTAACTATTTTATTTCAAAGCCGTTTTAGGACGGCTTTATCTTGAACTCCTTCTCTTATGCGTACAGCGACTAAAAATTACATCGATAATTGCTCGATCTGTTACCCTGCCCATATTCACTTAAACTAAAACAGTACGACCTACACCATACCAATCGTATTAAATCAAAGCGCTCATTGAGCCTCCTGTCCACGCTTTACAATGGATTTACACTGACCGTTTAGCGGCACCTATGTTTATTGTATAAGGATGACATGACTCCCACCTAAATCAATTTTCCTCTGCTCTCGAACCAACTCAAGCATTAATGTAACCCACTGTATTTATATCTTTTATAAAAATAGAGCTCGTAAAACCCTAAATGATATATCCCCAAAACGCTGCCTAATTATCACCCCTTTATCATTTACTTATTTGTACCATTAACCGTATCCGCCCCCCTTATTTATCAGTTAAAAGTATTAACCTACAGCCCCACTCAAATGAGAATGGTTTGCATTTGAATATTTTCACATGCTAATTTACCTACCGTTGTCGGGACAGAGACAGCAGGAAATGGCCTAAGGACTGAGCTAAAAATAGCGAGTTGATCAACGCAAGATAAATAGCCAAACAGTCTATTTTGATAACCGCATTCACTTTGATTTGTGTCCTTAGGTAACTGATTACTGGATCGGCAACGCGCAGTAGCATGTTGCCAAGGAGGCGTAAGTGAGTACACAGCAAAGGGAAATGGATCGCGAAATCTTTGATCTACTTGGCATAGGCATTGGCCCATTCAATCTTGGCCTCGCCGCCTTATCAGAACCTATTGACGGCTTTAACTGCTTATTTTTAGATGCTAAAACCAGTTTTGACTGGCATCCAGGCATGCTACTCAAATCCTCAAGATTGCAAACACCCTTTATGTCGGATCTGGTGACTATGGCCGATCCCACCAGCCGCTACAGTTACCTTAATTTTGCCAAGCAAACGGGCAGGCTTTATCCCTTTTATATTCGTGAGAATTTCTTTTTACCTCGCCACGAATACAACTTGTATTGCCAATGGGTGAGCCAACAACTCAGCAACCTTAAATTTGGTTTTAAGGTCACTCAAGTGGATTACAACGCAGGTGAAAGTATTTATCGAGTTACAGGTTTTGATAGGCGCAGTGGTAAAACCCATACCTATCAATCCCGAAAGCTAGTGCTAGGCACTGGCACTGAACCTTATCTACCAAAAGATTGCCCAATCCAAGATGCACGGGTCATGCATACCGCCAGTTATATGCAGCAAAAAACCTACCTGCAGAGTCAGAGTGCCATCACAGTAATTGGTAGTGGCCAGAGTGCGGCGGAAGTGTTTTACGATCTACTGCAAGATATTGATACCTATGGTTATCAACTCAATTGGATGACACGATCAGCGCGTTTTTATCCCTTGGAATATACCAAGCTTACTTTAGAGATGACCTCGCCAGATTATGTCGATTACTTCCACGAGTTGACCCCTAATCAAAGATGCTCACTGATCGCCAGCCAGAAACAGCTCTACAAAGGGATAAATTCTGAGCTGATAAACGACATTTACGATTTGTTATATCAAAAGCGCCTATTGGCCGATTTTCAATGCCGACTGATGACGAATGCGGCGCTGACTCATATCGAGCCCCAAGCCAATATGCTCAAGTTGCATTTCCACCACAATGAAAAAAATCACACCTTTGAGCAAGAAACGGGCGCCGTTATTTTAGGCACAGGTTACCACTATCGTTTACCCGAGTTTATCAGTGGTATTAAGCAACAAGTCGAATTCGATGACGCCGGACAACTTAGCGTGCAGCGTGATTACAGCATAGATATTCGAGGGGATATTTTTGTCCAGAATGTCGGTTTGCATACCCATGGGATAAGCTCTCCAGATCTGGGTATGGGCTGTTATCGCAACGGCACCATCTTAAAAGCCGTGCTCGGTTATGCGCCCTACCACATTGAGGAACATATCGCGTTTCAAACCTTCGATCCGGCCAAACTTGCCAGTCATCAGCCCTGCGGCGCCAATGCAATTAACACGCTGGATCTTAATCCAAGACATTTTTCTAAGGCGCCGCACAGAAAAACTCAAGTTGATGCGCCACAAACTATCCCTCCAACCAAGATTCCAAGTTCTGGCGCAAGTTCAACCGTGAGTTCAGGCGCGGGAACCAATATGCCGGTCTTAATGGCGCCGAACCAGGAGGCATAATAATGGCAAGCCAATTTAGCAACCATTGTTTAACGCAACTATCCGCTATTTCGAGCATTAATGGTTTCCAATTCAGAGCGTTAGACCTTACACAAGACATTCCAACACTACAGTCTTGGTTTAACCAAGATTACGCCAAGTTTTGGGGTATGCAGGACTTGAACCTTGATGCCATAAAAAATCTGTTAGCAACAACAGAACACAAGTTTGCCTTGATAGGTGAATGGCAGGCCAAAGCGCTATTTATGGTGGAACTCTACGATCCCGTCCACGATGAAGTCGGCCAGCACTATCGTGTTGCGCCGGGTGATTGTGGTATGCATCTGATTATCGCGCCGCCCGATGGCAAACCCGTCAGCGGCTTATCCTTGGAGGTGATGGATGCGATAGCGCAGCTCGTGCTTGAAAAACTGGCCTTTAATCGCCTCGTGGTTGAACCTGATCAACTTAATAGCAAAATTCATCGCTTAAATAGCCTGATAGGCATTCGCTATGAAAAAGCGATTCAGTTAAACACTAAAGCTGCTTTCCTCGGATTTTGCACTGCGGCCCAGCGCCTTCGACCATCGAGCACGCCCTCTTTGACGAGCCTAGCCCAAACAACCTCAGCCCTGCCAAGCTCAGATCAGTCAACGTCTGCTCTGCCAAACTTAGCAAGCCCAGCCCTAGCAAAGCCAAGCTCGCTCGCGGCATCTGCAATCTCTCCCATGACATTATCGACTCTTTAGGTGAATTAGATGAACTTACCCACAAAAGCCTTATTAATTAACCCATTGCCAACGCAAGATCATCATGATCAAGCAGTACGTGCTCAACAAAGCTCGGCGCTGTCGACAACATCGACTTCTATGCCGGAGCATTTGACTCCCGTCTATTGGCAAGCGGCTAATCGTCATTTAGTGAAGAAAATCCTCTGCGAATTCACCCACGAGAAGCTCATTACGCCGACCCTGTACGGGCAAAAAGCGGGGCTCAATCACTATGAACTGCGGCTCAAAGACAGCACTTATTATTTTAGTGCGCGGCACTATCAGCTCGATCATCTTGCTATCGATGCTGATTCCATCCGCGTTTCACTTGCAGGACAAGAGCAAATCCTCGATGCGATGTCGCTGATCATTTCCCTTAAAAATGACTTAGGGATCAGCGAAACCTTACTGCCTACCTATTTAGAAGAAATCACCAGCACTCTTTACAGCAAGGCGTACAAGTTAGCGCATCAGGCGATCCCCGCTGCCGCACTGGCGCGAGCCGATTATCAGAGCATAGAAGCGGGCATGACTGAGGGCCATCCGGTGTTTATTGCCAATAACGGCCGTATTGGTTTTGATATGCAGGATTACCGTCAATTTGCCCCAGAAAGCGCGATGCCGATGCAGTTAGTCTGGCTTGGCGTACGCAAGAGCAAAACCACGTTTGCCGCCCTCGAAAACTTGAGTCACGACGCATTATTAAAGAAGGAGCTTGGCCAGCAGTTCGATGATTTTCAGCAGCATCTTAAAACCCAGCAGCATGATCCACAGGACTTCTACTTTATGCCTGTGCATCCTTGGCAGTGGCGCGAAAAAATCGCCCGCGTCTTTGCCGGCGACATCGCCCGTGGCGATCTGGTTTACCTTGGTGAAGGCAGCGAACAATACCAAGTGCAGCAATCGATACGCACTTTCTTCAATCTTGCATCACCGCAAAAGTGCTATGTCAAAACCGCGCTTTCTATCCTAAATATGGGCTTTATGCGTGGTCTATCGCCCCTTTACATGAGCTGCACACCGCAAATCAATGCGTGGGTGGCGAACTTGGTTGAAAGCGACCCTTACTTTACTCAGCAAGGGTTTGTGATCCTTAAAGAAATTGCAGCCATAGGTTACCACCACCATTATTACGAGCAGGCACTCACCCAAGATAGTGCCTACAAAAAAATGCTTTCTGCCCTGTGGCGCGAAAGCCCACTGCCACACATTGATCCTAAGCAAAATCTGATGACCATGGCTGCGCTACTGCATACGGATCATGAAGATAAGGCCCTTATTGCAGCCTTGATAGCCGCCTCAGGCTTACCAGCAAAGGATTGGGTCAGTCGCTACTTAAACCTGTATTTATCGCCGCTGTTACATGCCTTTTTCGCCTACGATCTGGTCTTTATGCCCCATGGTGAAAACCTGATCTTAGTACTCGATGAATATGTGCCAGTCAAGATTTTGATGAAAGACATAGGCGAAGAAGTCGCGGTACTCAATGGCGCGAAGCCGCTACCTGATGATGTAAAACGCCTTGCGGTGAGCCTTGAAGAAGAGATGAAACTTAACTACATCTTACTGGATATTTTTGACTGTATTTTCCGCTATTTAGCACCGCTGCTCGATGAGCAAACCAGTGTCAGTGAAAGCCAATTCTGGGAGCTAGTGGCGGACAATGTACGTGATTACCAAGCCCAGCATCCACATTTGGCCGACAAGTTTGCCCAATACGATCTGTTTAAGGACAGCTTTGTACGTACGTGCCTCAATCGTATCCAATTGAATAATAACCAACAAATGATAGACCTCACCGACAGGGAGAAAAACCTGCGTTTCGCCGGTGGCATCGACAATCCCTTGGCGGCCTTTAGACAAAGCCATGCCTTTAAGCACCCTATGCTTAGCAACGCTGAGCAAAAGGCACGTTAACACACCAACCCCGAAACTTTAGCTGGGCCAATGTTAGCCCAGCTTGTTTAACCCCCAACCTAAACGGAATTAAAGATCAACATTATGAAGACTTTTCCTCTCTCCAGCATCGCACTCGTCTGTCGGCAAGCCCTCGTTAACCCGAAGCTATTGCTGTGCTCAGCCATGTTAGCCACGGTTCCCCATGCCACAGCTGATACTGTCGATGCGGATAGTAAGACTAAAAAGCACCAAAAAGAAATTGAAGTCATCAATGTCATTGGCGCTAAGGATTTACACGACAACCGTTATAAGACCCAAGCGATGAACACGGCAACTGGGCTCGATTTATCCTATCTAGAAACGCCGCAGTCGGTCACGTCTATCACCCGCCAAATGATGAATGATCAACAGCTTAATAGCGTGATTGATGCCATGACCAGCGTCGCGGGGATCAATGCCCGCCCAATGGATAACGACAGATACAGTATTAGTGCCCGCGGCATTGCCGTGAGCAGCATTTTGTACGATGGCGTGCCAACCACCTACGATACTCGCTTCAACTATGGGGATAATCTGATCGACACAGCCATCTACGAGCGAGTAGAAGTGGTACGCGGCGCGACTGGCCTCATGACGGGAGCTGGTAACCCCTCGGCGGCCATTAACCTTATCCGTAAACGCCCGACTCAAGAGTTTATGGGCAACACCTCGTTAAGTGTGGGCTCATGGAATAATGTGCGCGGTATGGTCGATGTTTCCAGCGGCTTAAATGATTCTGGTTCTGTGCGCGGTCGCGTGGTCGCCGCCTATCAAGATAAGGATTCATTCCAAGACAGGTACGAGCAGCAGCGCACAACGCTATACGGCATAGTCGAAACCGATATTGGTGATAGCACCTTATTCACCCTTGGTGTCGATTACCAAGATGCTACGCCGAGCGGCACTATGTCGGGCGGTTTACCGCTATTTTACAGCGATGGCAGTCGCACTAATTATGATCGTGCCACTTCAACGGCGCCCGATTGGGGCTCGGCGCATACCCAAGGACTCAACACCTTTGCGAGTCTCGAACACAGATTAGATAACGGTTGGAACCTAAAAGGGACTTACACCTACGGCGATAACTCATTGGAGTTCGATGTACTATGGGCCACGGGATATCCTGATCCTGTAACCAATATCGGCGCCACTGCAGGCTCTATCGCCTATGTCGACGGCAGTCGCACCCAACACAATGTGGATTTGCGCGCCGAAGGACAATACCAACTCTTTGGTCAGGAACATCAATTGATGTTTGGCTGGAATGGCCAACGCCAAGAGTTCGCCAATCCCTACTATTATCCCACTGCGGCAGTACCGCCTTTGGGGGATTTTCGCGATCCGAACTTCCAATATCCAAAACCTCAATGGAAGGAAACCTATACCACGGGTTCATTTGGCGAAACCAAACAGAGTGCAGCCTATGTAGCGACTCAGCTTAATCTCAGCGACGCGTTAGCTGTCCTCGTCGGATTACGCCTCAATGAGTGGGAAACCGACCAAGATAACTTTGGCAGCCGCTACGATTTCAACATCAGCAACGAACTCACCACTTACTTCGGCCTCACCTACGCCCTGACCGAGCAATATTCGCTCTATGCCAGTTATACGGATATTTTTGCACCGCAAACTAAGCAAAAAATCGATAAAAGCTATCTAGATCCGGTCAAAGGGAAAAACTACGAAGGCGGGATTAAGGCGAGCCTGTTCGATGAGGCTTTAGATATGTCGCTGTCGGTGTTTGAGATCAGACAAGACAATGTCGGAGTCAGCACTGGCGATGTGATCCCAGGAACAACAACGCAAGTGTATGAAGGCGTAAACGGTACAAAAACACAGGGATTCGAATTTGAATCAACGGGTAAAATCACTGATGACTGGAATCTTTACTTAGGTTACACCCAGTTCACTAGCGAAGATCCTGAAGGCAAACGTATCAGTACCACGTCACCACGTCAGCAGTTAAAACTCTTCACCACTTATACCTTTGGCGGTGATTGGCATAAATTGCAAATAGGTGCGGGGGTTAACTGGCAGAGCCGCGTCTACCAAACAGTTAATTCGCCACTTGGCAAAGTCGAAGTCGAGCAAGGCTCTTACGCGCTAGCGAGTCTAATGGCGAGTTACGCCTTCACCGAGCAACTTAAGCTCAGCGCCAACCTGCACAACGCCTTAGATAAAAGCTACTACAGCCAAGTCGGTCAATATAGTCAATTCCAATACGGTACGCCGCGAAGTGCCAGCTTAACCTTGGACTATCGCTTCTAAGTCAGATTTATATTGAGATCGTTCGAAAAACCTTGTGAGCCCAAATCTTGGGCTCGCAAGGTAATCATTTACATGGACTTATCGATAACCGCGGCAATCAATCACAGCCATTAAGGAGTCACTATGGCAAGCCAACGGAGAGACACCAGACTGCAAACATTGTGCGATATCTCGCCAAGCCACAACGCGTTGAATCAAACTATTTTGTCACTCAATCAGCTGTTACATCAACGGGCACCCTTCTATGGCGAGCACCTTCGCGCAACGCAGTCCACTACTGGGCTCAGTTTTGATGAATGGAGTAACGTCGATACTTATCAAAAACTCATTGCACGTTTTGCCATCGCACACCCTAGCGCAGAAACTCAGAGTGAAACTGAAGCTATAACTGAAGATGAAACCGAGGTTAGTAAAACAGCTGCAACCAGCCGAGCGCACGCTTTGGTCAGTAAAAGCGCTACGGCCAGTAGAGAAGACACTCGCAAAGCGCTGCATTCACTTTGGGGTCAATGGTATTTTGGCCTTTTAGTTCCGCCTGTGATGGAGTGGATTTTTAACGCAAAAAAAGCCGATTTCGAGCCTATTCACTGGCAGCCACAGTCCGTTTTTATGCAGGTACACGCCAGTGGCCGAGTGGCAAAATTTGAATTTAAAATAACAAAGCAACAGCCAAATACCGCTTTGACCTTTAAAAAACACCACGGCATCGAACCACTTTCCCAAATAAACACTAAGCCAAGTTTCAAGACAGACACTAAGGTACACTCGCCATTAACCTCATATAAGCCGCCAGTTGATAAAGAACTCGCCCTACAAGGCCTTATCTTAAACTTACTGCAACCGAGTGTTGAGCGACTACTCACTTTGAGCCCCGTGCCCGCTAAATTATATTGGAGTCACTTAGGCTATCTGATCCACTGGTATCTAGGAGAGTTGGGATTATCTCAGCAACAAAGTCAGCAACTTAAGCAAGCTCTGTTTCGCAGAACGACCTTTTTTGATGGCACCCAAAATCCACTGTATAACAGCATCAATTTGATTGTTGAACCCAAAGAAGGCAGCACAAACATCCACTGCATTCGGCGTACTTGCTGCCTAAGGTATCAACTCGCCAACACTGGCCAATGCCACGATTGCCCACTACTAAGTCGCCCTAACGCTAAGACAAACGCAACCAAACAGGCACAAGTCTAACTTGCCCATTAAACCCATTTAATGGGCAAGATCGCAATCCTAGGCCCATGGTGCTTTTGCCCTTATGTTGCACATGCTACACTCAAGCCCACGTCTCTTTAACATGATTATTTATGAAACAACTGCTTGATTTCCTGCCCCTCGTCATCTTTTTTGCCGTTTATAAATTTTTCGATATTTATATCGCCAGCGGCGCATTGATCGCAGCCACAGCGCTTCAATTGATCGTGACCTATGCGCTATATAAGAAACTTGAAAAGATGCACTTAATCACCTTTGCTATGGTGACAGTGTTTGGCACACTCACTTTAGTGTTTCACGATGATTCTTTTATCAAGTGGAAAGTGACCATTATCTATAGTTTATTTGCCATCGCCTTAGGTGTCAGTCAATTGCTCAATAAATCGATATTAAAGTCGATGTTAGGCAAAGAAATGCAAGTAGACGACAAAATTTGGGCTCGCGTAACTTGGTATTGGGTGATCTTTTTCGCCGCTTGTGGCCTAGTCAATATTTATGTCGCCTTTAGTTTGCCATTAGAAACTTGGGTCAATTTTAAAGTGTTTGGTTTAACCGCTTTAACCTTAATTAATACTGTCCTGACCGTATTTTATCTTTATAAACACCTTCCCGAAGATCAACGCAAGGAACTCAAATAATGTGGTATATGATTTCAGCTCAAGATTTTGAGAATAGTTTAGAAAAACGTTTAGCCGCACGCCCAGCCCATTTAGCTCGCCTGCAAGCCCTCGCCGATGAAGGTCGTTTACTGATCGCTGGCCCACACCCAGCCATCGACAGTGAAAACCCTGGTGATGCAGGCTTTAGTGGTTCACTGGTTGTCGCAGATTTTGAATCCTTAGTGGCTGCAAAACACTGGGCCGATGCCGATCCCTATATCGAAGCGGGCGTTTACCAAAGTGTTGTGGTTAAACCCTTTAAACGAGTCCTGCCTTAATGAAAATAGTGTCCTTTAACATCAATGGTCTGCGGGCGCGCTTGCATCAATTGCAAGCCTTAATCGATAGCCACCAGCCCGACATTATCGGCCTGCAAGAAACCAAAGTGCACGATGAGGCGTTTCCATTAGCCGAAGTCGAAGCCATGGAATATCAAGTGCATTACCACGGCGGTAAAGCTCACTATGGTGTTGCCATGCTGTCTAAAATCGCACCAGAAAAACTGCAAAAGGGTTTTCCAAGCGATGATGAAGATGCCCAGCGCCGCATGATTATCGGCACATTTACCCAAGCGAATGGTCGTCCATTGACTGTGTTCAACGGCTATTTCCCCCAGGGCGAAAGCATAGACCACCCAACAAAATACCCTGCTAAACGTAAGTTTTATCAGGATTTAATGCACTACTTGCAGACAAATCACAACAACGATGAAGATATCGCCATCATAGGTGACATCAATATTTCGCCGACCGATTTAGACATAGGCATAGGTGAAGTCAATCGTAAGCGTTGGCTGAAAACCGGCAAATGTAGCTTCCAACCGGAAGAACGTGAGTGGTTGAAAACCTTACAAGACTGGGGCTTAATCGACACTTTCCGTCAATTACATCCAGAGCGCATCGAACGTTATTCTTGGTTCGATTACCGCAGCAAAGGGTTTGATGACAACCGCGGCCTGCGAATTGATGTGATTTTAGCAACGCCTTCACTGGCAGCACGTTTAGTCGAATCCGATGTCGATTACAATCTGCGCGGCATAGATAAACCTTCAGACCACGCGCCCATTTGGAGCACGTTCAAAGAGGCTTAATTAGCTAACGTTCGATCATCTTAGTAGATATAAAACATCGGCTTAGGCCGATGTTTTTTTATGGGCGAAACATATTTTATCTTTGTCGTTCGATGAATGGTCAATGAGTCAGGTTTGATACTGAACGTAATTCACTTTTGGACAGATATGTCTTGAAGACGAGTGTTTTGGGACCAATAATTTTAGTTGTGAGGAGTTTAGCGTTTGCTGATATCCACTCACACATGCTTACCATGGTATTTGCTCGTCGACTCGCAGCCAGTCCATCCGTGGATGCTCGACCGCCCCATCTGATGTGAAAGGATTCACAAATGCCGCGATGGCATGGACGCCAAAGAGCGGCCATGTGCCGGACGGTCGTCTAGCTAATCACCATCGCTCACCTGTTTAGCATCGGCAAAACCTGTTTGTTTTAAAGAAATACGTAGCATGCTTTGGGACAAAAGCGTGTTAGGTCATCAGCTATAACAGGTGAATTTCGCATAGAAATTTCTATGGTGTAACGCCTTGCTCAGCTGCATTTTTGGAGTAGAAGCTTTTGTGTTATCAAACAAAAAAGAAGGAACGGAAAAATGTCAGATGCAGCAATTTGTTATGTTCGAATTCTAATAATACTATCAACATATTGATGGACCATTATTCAACTTTCACATAGAAGCAATTACATTTACAACTGAAAAGACCAATTTGAGGATCTTTAGGTGTAACGCCCTTACGTTTAGCTTGTGAGTTAGCAACTTCTACAGCGTGCTTAATCTCATTAATTTCTTTGCTAGATAGCCTTCTCGTATGCCCATGTACAGGACATCGTTCTCGTTCTCCATCACCCGATATTCGCTCTCCTGACATATTGATGCCCTCTTTCTAATTTCTACCGCTTTAAACATAACGCCGCCAGCAACTGCCGGAGTGAGTTGGAAGCTTTTTTACGTCTTTTTGCAAAAAAGAAGACAGTTTACGGAGGTCAGATTGACTGGCCTTGTTAAACATTTTAGAACTTGAGCGAATAACCACTGGAAACCCACTCATTGAAATTTTCCGCCAACAATACCATAGACTCTTTCGTTAAATCGCCGAAAGGTACCCTATAAACTGGCCAGTCTTCTGAACTTATATTATGTGTGGTATCGAAGACAATTGACTCTCCCCCACCATCTGAACCAATAGCAACCAACCCAGGCAAGTATTGCTCGTAGCAATAGGCTTCTGTTAATTCGGATATCTCTTTAGCGCTCCAGAGCACAACTGAGTCATCTGGTTCTTGCACGCCAATCGGAGTTTCTGCCCCATTAGTTTCAAGCAAGAACTTCTTATACTCACTCGGAAGATCTGTTCCTAACCATTTCTCAAGAGCCTGAATTTCTTCAGCACTTGCTGGATTTTCCGGATATTCGAATTTATCTCGATATTTGCTCATAATGCTTAACGCCCATTTAAGGGGCTGATAATCGTTTGCTAAAATTGTGTAGCGAAGCGAAGTCGAGCAAACTGTTAGCAGTCCCGCTTTAAATGCTTGTATGGGTTAACGTTTGGCTAAGGGGCAGGCTTTAACCCATCACTGAGAGCGGAGCGAACGATTTGAACCACTATTTAGGCTATCACAGTTACTCAAGGTCTACACAAACCTGCTTGTGCCATGCAGAAAGATTCGGCCATTCTTCCTTAGTGCTGCCGTTGTGAGACCAATAAATTATCTCACCCGTCTTTGCTATGCAGAAATAGTCGCCATTATCCTCGATGAATGGCAAAAGGTCTCTTGGAAGACCCATGACATTCCAGGCTGTTTCAGCAATGTCAAAGATATCAAGATGGCCAGAGCCGGGTAAAATTACCGCAGGCTCAAAGGTAGCGTTTGCAACATCGCTGCCAGACTTCAAAAATGATCGGTAGTCGTCATGAAAACTGATGCCCAGTTTGCTTTCAGCGCTGGCTATTTCGGTATCTGTCGGGTTTCGAAATGGATCGTTATTCATAATTATTGTTGCCTAACGTTAAGCGGCGTCCCAAGCCAATTTTAATTGACCGAGGCGAACAAGTGATACTCTAGTGAACGTTTATCATCAACAAACAATTTAAAATTGCTTGATATTTTTCTTAAATATTTCCGATAAAGGTTAACACAATCAGCCATATAGAAACCATCAATTTCCCCAAATTCTATTTTTACAAAACACAGATTTCCACCGCCAACCACAGTGAAATACCCTCCGCAAAAAAGGACATTTTCAGACATAACTTTCTCCCCTGAAATCTATGACCGTCAATTTAGATAATGTCACGCTGATAGAACGGAATAGGGCAATATAACTAAATAGTTCTTTGGGTACTTCCAAATTAAAATGGCGGAAATCTAAGATTTCCGCCATTGTCGGATGATACGTTACTACTTAACATGAGACTCAGTATCGGGCGTTATTGCTCAACACCCCATGCCGACGACTCACATTAAAGGTGACATATTAACTCGTGCGGTACTGCTTTAAAATGCCATCTAACTCGACCGAGGCATGGTGCAGATCATTGGCTAAGGTCACACTGCGCTGGGCTGTTTGTTTGATAGTTTCCGACTGATGGCGGATTTCATTCAATTGTCCGGCAATATCCCGCGCGGCGACACTCTGCTCTTCCGCCGAGGCGGCAATTTGGCTGCTCATATCAAATACCGCATTGACCGATTGCGCCATACCTTGAACATCATCACCGACGGCGATAATCGCACTGCGACCTTCATCGGCCTGATCGACTATCTCCATGGTAATGCTAGATAAACGAGTCGTGCCAGATTGTAAGCCTTCAATCATGGCCTGAATTTCTACCGTGGCCTGTTGAGTTCGACCCGCTAAGGTACGCACTTCATCGGCTACCACAGCAAAGCCACGACCTTGCTCACCGGCACGGGCCGCTTCAATGGCCGCATTTAAGGCTAACAAATTGGTTTGCTGGGAAATACTGTTAATGGTTGTGACTACAGCATCGATACTCGCCGCATCCTTAGACAATTGTTCCACCGATGAAAACGCCGCACCAATCTTAGTTGAGAGTAAACCAATGCTTTCCACTGTATGGCTAATACGCCCACGACTGGCCAACATTTGGCTTGAATTTTCCTTGGTTTGCAACGAAGTATTACTCGCATTAACAGAGACTTCTTCAATCGCTGAGGTCATTTGTGCCATCGCCACGGCAACGGAATCGAGGAATTGATGTTGGAACCCAATCAGTTTATCACTGGTGGCCGCCTGTTGATTAAATTCATCGGATGCCAATGATAAGGTCTGTGCATTTTTGCCAATGGCTGACACCATTTCACTCATATTGTCGGCGCAGCGATCGATTTCCCGAGCAATCAAACTGAAATCGTCAGTACCAAAGAAGTTTAATCTAAAGCTCAAATCACCATCGGCTAAGCGTTTGATGGCTAAGTACATGTCCCATAATCCACCACCGAGTGAAGTCGAAATCCAGTAACTCAGTTGGAATAAAGGCAACAAACCCACTAACGCTAACCAGAACATAAAGTTAGCATCGCTACGCGCATCGGCTTCCCACTCATGGACATTCTGCGTCAGTTGTAAGGCTTGACCTGACACACTGGCGCTGACCGTCACTTTATCCCCTTGACGCTGCGCATCACTTTGCCTTGAAGTTACAGTTAACCCGTATTGGCTGGCAAATTGAGATAAGGCGTCAGCTTGTAGCTTTTGCGCCGTTGCAACTTGCGCTAAGGTATCGACGCTAGCTTGAACCCGAGCGATTGAGGCCTGCTCAAGGTTACGGTGCGCATGTTGATAGTTGACAAGCGCCACGGCGGCCGTGATCAGCGCCACCATAGAACACACTACCCAAAACTTTCCGTTGAGACTGAACTTGATCAATATGGCATCAATGGTACGAAACTGGATTTGTTTCATCTTGATAATTCCTAAGAACAAAATGCTATTTGGCACTAAATCAGCAGTATAGCTCAGATTGTCACGACAACTATGTCAGTCATAAGATCTGAGCAGGTATTATGCTAATCCGTGCTAGCAACTTGGTTACGTGTGGCGGCAGACCACTTTTGTGTCAGAGTAACCAACTGCCCCGTTAACAGGCTCATGCTAAAACCTAATAAGCCACCAATGATCAACGACGGCACGACATTGGCCACATCACCCGCCATAGCAAAGGTAGTGCAACAGCCAATAAATGCGCCGGGAATAAAGCTAAGCTTTTGATAACTTGCCTGTAAACACATGGCCGAAGTGGCTATGCCGGTAAAAATATACCCAAATACGGGCGAAATAAAAAAGCTGCTACCCGAGATAATGAGCCAAGCCCAAAATACACCGGACAGGTTTGTGCACCACGCCATCATCACGCCCTGAAAGCCAGCCTTAGGTTGAGCAAAAAAAGTGCTACAACCTAAAAAGCCGATCCAAGTGACCAGATGAAAAGCATCTGCGACGCCACACCAAATAGCCGCCAATAGGCCGGCAGAAATAGCGACTTGCCAACGATTTTCCATGGATGACCCCTTTAGTAATTCTATTCACGGAAGTTTAATACCCTTGGGCGCTCTAAAATGTATATTTTGAGGTGGCTTGGGTAAACATATTGGTTAAATTACCTCTATTTTGGTAACAAAAACCTGATCTATTGCTAATTTTCGGCATTAATGCCCGTAAAATCGCTAACAAGCAAATTTTTTGTGGTAAAAAAACGAAAAAAGCGCTTATTAGGCGCTTTTTTGTTCAAACGGCTTTCAGTTAACCCTCTTGCCGACACTTACACTCGCAATAGTTTATTCACGGGAAGATCGCGGATCCTCTGCCCCGTCGCCGCAAAAATCGCATTGGTTAAACTCGGGGCAACGGGCGGCACACCCGGCTCACCCACGCCTGCGGGCGGCGCATCGGATGCAATAATGATGATCTCCATATCGGGGGTTTGGGGAAGTCGCAGCAAAGGATAATCGTGGAAATTCGATTGCTGCACTTTGCCCTCTTTGTAAGTGATTTCACCCATCAAGGCTAAACTCAGGCCAAATACAATCGCACCTTCTGTCTGTGCTTTTACCCTATCTGGGTTAACTATCGTGCCCGCATCGATAGCAGCGATGGCATTCAGCACTTTAAGCTGTTTATCCTCACTCACTTCCACCAGCATGGCCACGGCGACATAACTCACAAAACTGCGGTGTACGGCAAAACCCCAGCCCTGATTTTTACCCGCCTTGGGCGCCTTAGCTTGGGCTTTTTCGACCGCGTCGATTACCCCAAAATAGCGACTGACGTCCACAGGGTGACGATTGAACTCTTCGCCATAGTTGCCGTAGGTGAACTGTTGGTCGGTAAAGGTCTCACGCCTTGCTTCACCTAAAAGGCTACGCCACATTGCAGGGCAAGAAACCTGAGAACGATGAGCCATTTCATCGACAAAACTGCCGACACTAAAACCGTGCTGAATATTACACACAGAGCGCATCCAACCAATACGGCTATGCGCCTGCGCTTTTACCGCTTCGTATCTTAAATTTGGCAAAGCAAAGGGCACATCCACAAAGCCTAAATCCAACTCACCGCCAGAGGGATATTCCACCCCTTCGGCAAAGGTCGAGCTAATGGATGGAAATCCGGTACGGGCTAAAAGCGCGGTCGGTTTGTTATTGGCATCAAACAGTGCCTGATAGGACTGGGCGCTGATAGCATGGTAATAACCGTTTTGAATTTCATCTTCGCGGCTCCAACTCACCTTAATTGGACGCTTGAATTGCTTCGATAATAGTGCGGCTTCAACGCTAAAATCAGGTTTAGATTTACGCCCAAAACCACCACCCAATAGGGTGACATTCACTTTAATCGCATCTTCTTCCATACCTAGCGCTGCGGCCACATTTTGCTGGGTACTTTGCGGCGTTTGGGTCGATGCCCAGATTTCACAGCCCTTTTCAGTCACATGGGCGGTGGCAACGGGCGGCTCAATAGAGGAATGAATTAAATAAGGCACGGTATAAACCGCTTTTAACGTATTCGCCTCGGGCCAGTTTTTGATTTCATCACCAGCTTGACGCACGACATTACCGCTTTGCTGTACCCGCTCGACCAGTGACTTCAAATAAAGACTTGAATCATGCTGACTGTTGTCGGCCTGAGTCCAAGTGACTTTTAAGGCTTTGCGCCCTTCGAGGGCACTCCACGTGTTTGTGGCGATAACAGCTACGCCGCCCAAAGCCTGAAACGCGGGAGCGCCCTTAGCGGCTGGCAAACGATACACATCCACTACCCCAGCCACTTGACGCGCTGCGGTATCGTCCAAGCTTGCCACATCGCTCCCGAGCACCGGCGGGCGTATTATGCTGGCGTAAAGCATGCCATCGAGTTTGATATCGTAACCATAAATCGCGCTGCCACTTAACATGGCATCCATATCAACGATTTGGCGTGATGCGCCAATCTGCTTGAAATCTTTAACCTCTTTAAAGGTTAACGACTCAACGGCGGGTACGGGTTGCTCAGATGCGGCTAACGCTAACTCGCCGAACTTGGCCGAACGGCCCGTTTTAGCATGCAACACTTTATGGTCGGCGGTATGCACCTCGCTCACGGGGACTTTCCAGCGCGCAGCGGCGGCTTGCTCTAGCATGGTTCTTGCCATAGCCCCCATCTGGCGCATACGGTCGTAATTTTCGCGAATACTGCGGCTACCGTCGGTGTTTTGGCTGGCATAACGTTTATCGGCTAAGCCTTGAATAGGGACAATTTTATCCCAATCCGCGTCTAACTCTTCGGCTAAGACTTGCAGAATGCCGGTTCTGATCCCCTGTCCCATCTCGGAGCGATGGCAAGTGAGGTACACTTTGTCGTCTTCACCAATGGCAATAAACAGATTCAGCCGCGCTTCTTTATCCTGCGCCAACGCCATGGGGCTCCAAGTTAATCCACTCGCCCCTAATGTAAGTCCGCCCCCTACTGCGCCAAACAGTTTTAACACGTCGCGGCGGCTTAAATTTTCTACGGCAGTAAAAGTACTCATATTAGCCCTCCTGTTTGGCATAGTGTTGCAGCGCCGCTTTAATGCGTGGGTAGGTGCCACAGCGGCAGAGATTACCCGACATAGCAGAGTTGATTTGTGCTTCAGAAGGTTTCGGATGCTGCGCCACTAACGCCGCAGCCGACATCAATTGTCCCGCCTGACAATAGCCGCACTGGGGCACGTTATGTTCGGCCCAAGCATTTTTAAGCTTTTGATTATCTAGCCCTTCAATTGTTGTCAGACGTTTTCCCTGTGCCTGCCCCAAACTGGTTAAACAGGCGCGTACGGGTTGGCCGTCTAAATGCACAGTGCAAGCACCGCATAACCCTGCACCACAACCATATTTAGTGCCCGTGAGCCCTAAAATATCCCGTAACGCCCACAGGATTGGCATTTTAGGATCGGCATCTAAGGTAAATGATTTACCGTTGATGAAAAGTGTTTGGGTGGAAGCGGCGGTACTGGCTTCCTTGATAACTGCAATGGTTGATAATACTTCTGCCATAACTCACTCCTTAAGTGCCAACCACGACGCAAGATCGGCTTGGGTATCAATATCAATTGCGGCGCGGGGTAGTGTTATAGCGACTAACGCTCCCTGCTGTGCTTGTTGTTTTAGAATCGATTTCGCCCCGCGATCACCACTCAAGAGAGTGAACTGCGGTAATGTAGAGGCATTAAAAATAGCAGGTACGCCTAAATCATCCAAATAATGGGCGGCAACGTCTTTACCGGTTTCATGCCATGTCCAAATCAGTTGTCGATAATCGTCTGCACTCAAGGCCACTTGGTCTGCCAATGTCAGCAGCATGGCATCAAAGCCCTGCTCCTTGGCATAGCTTGCCGCCAAACTCACTGAGGATGCCAAGCCTGTTTGCCACTGTGGATTAACTAAAATATCAAAGGGTTGGCGGGAATGAAGCTCGACTAATAATGGCTGCAATATGTGCTGATGAGCACCGAGTATGATTAACAAAGGCGTATGCTGGAGCGAATGAGTGTCTTGGCAATACAAACCTAAATCTTGGCAATTAAGCTGCTGTAAACGCTCAACATGAGTGTTAATGATGGTTTGTTCGCGAATTTTCGTAGCGCTATGTGATGGTAGAAGTTGCGCTAACTTTACCCCATCAAAGCGCTTACTCTCACCCGCCGCAAGTACCACAATCAGCAGGCGCTTGGATGAAAGTGGCGTTTTCTCTGTCAACGTTAGCGCTGCCGACTTTGGCGCTGTAGACATTAGTACAGAAGACTTTTGTACTGGCGGCAATGTCATTAACGCATTATCTCATCGAGATGTTTTAAGGTTGCGCCATGGAGCACACCGTGGCACTGGGCCAAAATACTTAACGCCACTGCGCTCGGTAACTCGCCGCCAAGGGCAAGCCCCGCGGGAGCAGAAAATACCCCAGTAAAAGATTCAGCACTGAGCCCTGCCATTCCAAGCACTTTATCCCGTCGATGGGCAGGACCAAGCAAGGCGATATAGGCTAGCGGATGCGCTTGAATGACCTTTAATGCCGCAGCATCTAAGCCCAAGTTATGGTTCATCACCACGGCGCAATCCAATTGAGCGATATGATTCGCGGTTAATTCCCCCGCGGTCAGTTTAACTATATGGGCATGGGGGAAATCCGCCGCTCTGGCATAGGCGGTACGACCATCGAAAACAGTCACTTGCCAACCTAAAGTGTGGGCCATGGCGGCAACGGGCTTAGCATCGATACCACCGCCAAAGATCCCAAGATGGAATCTTGGTCTCAAGGGAATAATCAATGATTCTCCCGCGTCTTGGGTGAAAACGCCCGTGCGAACAAAATCGCTGGCGGGGAACGGCGTCAACTCCTCAGAATAAAACGCAGCGTGATACTGGCGTGCATCCGTCCCTGCTTTGACTAAAGGCAATTGGTAAAAACCCGACCGACCGTGACGAAATGCCTGCACTAGCTCAACTAAGCCAAGATCATGATTCTCTTTTAGCAGAGGGATCAACATGATATCTACTATGCCACCACAACCGAGTCGATAGCTGGCATCGGACTCATCGCTTGCATCATAGGTGACACACATGACTTGCTTAGTCTGCATGGCATTTTGAGCATGGCGGCGTAAATCGGCTTCTAAACAGCCGCCACTTAACATACCCACGCCTTGACCAAACTCATGGAACAACATCATGGCGCCGGGTTTGCGATAGGCCGAACCTTGAATTTTGGTGATCACCGCAAGCACCCAAGCGTCATCCGCCAGCGGTAGCCAATGCTCTAGTAAATCTTCGATTTGGTGATCCATCCGCAAGGACTCCATTGGGTTAGGGAGATTTAAAAAAATTTAATGCGCTTATAGCTATTGAAACGATCAGCCGTTAATAACGCAGCTATCGACGTCTATTTGTCATCAAAGCTTGACGCAAGTTTTATCAGCAAATAAAACCGCTTCGTCAAACGCTCGCATTAAACATATGGACAACCAAGTTAGCAAAGGCGTGTGCGTATTGAAAGGAGTAATAGATTTCAAAAAGTGTTAAAGCATAAAATATGTTCAGGGGGAGCTAAAGAGGAAGAATTGACGTCCATGTCTGAGTGGCGTTTGTTCGCAAACCAATCACATTTATCTAAAACTGGTATTCGCCCGCCTTAGTGCGCAGTATCTGGGATTGGTTGTCTAGACTAATGGATGTCGATTCAATCTGTTCGATAATCTGTGATACTTCACGGGAATTATCGCGGATCACCATCATGCTCGAAGCGATTTCTTTAGAAACCAAGGATTGTTCTTCGGTTGAAGCGGCAACCTGAGTATTGATCCCATGAATCGCTTCCGTACTATGGCGAATATCCTCAAATACTGCCACGATACGTTGCAGTTCTACCCCCGCCTTTTGCATTAGCGTCGCCGCTTGAGTCACAGATGTACCCACTTGATTGGTACGGCTTTGAAGGCTTGCGACAATATCATCGATTTCCTTAGTGGAATCTTGAGTGCGCTGGGCTAATGATCGAACCTCATCAGCTACCACAGCGAAGCCTCGTCCTTGCTCACCGGCCCGTGCGGCTTCAATCGCGGCATTCAGTGCCAGCAAATTCGTCTGCTCAGCAATCGCCTTAATCACACTCAACACATTGCTGACTTGGGTACTTTCGTTCACTAGATGTGACATAGAGTCTTGGGTATTCCTAAACTCAGTTTCTAATACCGACATGGCTTTCAACGCTTCCGATACCGTCTGTTTACCTACAGTGACATGCGTTTCATTTTCGGCGGCACGGCTTTCAGCATTCGAAGTGCTCTCACTCACATGCACTAAGGTCGTGGTCATTTCTTCCATCGCACTGGCGCTGGCGTCCAGTTCTCTCGCCACCCGATTTGAGCTTTCACGCGAAATTTGAATTGATGCTTTAGTTTGCTTAGCTAAATCAGCCACCTCTTTTGCAATGCCATCAGTCGTCGATAATGAACTGGCAAGGGAGGATATAAACAAGTTGATTTGATTAACGATTTCGCCAATTTCCCCCTGAGTCGTAACAGAGATCCGCCGCGCAAGATTTTTAGAGCGCTGAATATCGAGCAATTCAACACAGGTCTGCACTAAGGGAGTCACAATCCTGCTTTTAACGATAATAAATCCGCCAACGGCGGCTAAAATCACGATAAATAACACCAGTTGGGACCAGTTTAATGCCGCATGCAGGGAATCGAGTCGGTTATTCACATCACCATCGGTACGTTTATCCAATGCTGTAAAAAACTCATCAATCGGCTGCATGATCTTAGCTTTTTCTCTGTGGTATTGGTCGCTATGTAATAACTCCCTCGCCATGGTTAAGTTAGGCTCACCTTTGATCGTGTAGGTTTGGGTGTTGGGGTCCATAAAAATACCTTTAACGGCATTCATGGCTTTCACTTCGAGGGCGACTAACGCATCTGAGCTTTGCTGAGCTTGTTCAAGGTAACGGAATTCTTCATCAGAAAAACCGAGGGACTTCATTTGCGTGTTTATCGCAATGCTAGCACCGTCGGGTTTTGGCTTATCGCCATAGCTCAGCACCAAATCCCAGTAAATCTGGTGATATTTTTCAGGTCTAGACTTCTCACCATTACGGATAGCCAAAATATCCATATACATTTTTTCGTATTTTTCATCACCCGTTACAGCGTAAGTTCGAGCGAGACGCGTTAGGTCATCGGAACTTTGTCTTAACTCATCGGCAACTTGATAGGACTGATATCGGACGCTAGCCGCATCATTAAAGAGATCGATTTTAGACTTAACATTGAAGCTCAATACCGCAGAAATCACGGCACTCGCGACTATGGTCGAAAAGACCACGCTCATCATTGTTTTTGTTTTCATACTTACCCCAGTAGACGGAAGAACTGCTTTAAGTCTAGAAGGAAAAACAGAAAACATAAAAAAGGTTGGTTTATTAGCTGAAATAATCATTTGATTTGCGAGTGATTATCGCTCACAAATCAAGCAATGCTGAATGGCGTCTCAATTACAGTAAAAGTTGGTCCGCGACAAAGGGGTTATGCTCGCGCTCTTCGCCAAAGGTCGACATAGGACCATGCCCAGGAATGAATTCAACCTCGGCACCTAAGGGCCACAGTTTTTCGGTGATCGAGTGAATTAAATCCTGATGATTTGATTGGGGGAAATCGGTGCGACCGATAGAACTTCGAAACAAAATATCCCCCACCCACGCCAACTTAGATTGGGCAGAGAAAAGTGCAATGTGTCCCGGCGTATGCCCAGGGCAATGCAGCACAGATAAACTTTGCTCGCCCACTTTAACAATATCACCATCCTGCAGATATTGATCCGGTTCAAAGGCATCACAATGGGGAAAACCAAAATTTTGGCTTTGCTTAGGTAAGTTATCAATCCAGAATTTATCGGCAATATGCGGGCCAATAATCGGCACATTGGCGGCTTTCGCTAAGGCTTTTGCACCACCGACATGATCGATATGCCCATGGGTAAGGAGGATTTTTTCGAGGACGAGTCCAAGTTTCGCCACTTCGTTTTGGATCCTGTCAATATTCCCGCCGGGATCCACGACCGCAGCACACTTGGTTTTTTCACACCAGATCAAGCTGCAATTTTGCTGAAAAGGTGTCACTGGAATAATCTGATACTTCATAGCTTCAATCTCGTGTTATCCATAAGCGATAGATTACGCTAAGAAACTCATCATGGCTCAAATTTGTATCCAAAAAATTGATCTTCACCAAAAGCTAATCAAATAATCCTAGCTTACGACATAAACTATTTTGTCTATACCCAAGTTAGCTGAAGATACGCGTTTCAGGTAGCCTAGGTTACTGCATCTTCAGCTTATTTGGGTATACAATCTGCCAATCACAATAACATGATCCTCTGCCATTAAGGTTGTTTGATGAAACCCGATATTATTCTCGCCGGAGTGCTGGCGAAGAAACACACTTTTACCTTGCCCCTCAACTATCAAAATCCAATTGCAGAGCAAATCCAAGTGTTTGCCAGAGAACTCTGTAGCCCAGAAAACAAAGATAAAAAACTACCTTATATCGTATTTTTTCAAGGCGGCCCTGGATTTGCGGCCATGCGTCCCGCCAGCAACAGCGGCTGGATCCGCCGCGCATTAAAAGAATATCGAGTGTTATTACTCGATCAACGTGGTACAGGCCTATCAACACCGATTAATTACCAAAGCCTGCAACACTTAGATCCCGCAGCTCAAGCGGATTATCTGAGCCATTTCAGGGCTGACAATATCATTCGTGATGCCGAAACGATTCGTGCCCAGCTTTGTCCCGCCGATAAGTGGGCGATTCTCGGCCAAAGTTTTGGGGGATTTTGCGTGTTACATTATTTAAGCGCCGCCCCTCAAGGCGTCAGCGAAGCCTATCTCACGGGTGGCATACCATCATTAACCCGTAGCAGCGACGACGTCTATCTTGCGACTTATCAACGCGTACTGGCGAAGAATAAACAATTTTTCCAACGCTTCCACGATGCTCAACATCTCGTCACTCGCTTAGCAAAACATTTGCTTGAAAATGAAGTGTATTTGGCAACGAGTGAACGCCTCACGGTTGAAATGTTGCAACTGCTGGGTATTAATATTGGAATGGAACAAGGGCCTGAATCGGTTTATTATTTGCTTGAACAAGCCTTGATCAACACGGCTTCAGGGACAGTCGTTAACCCGTTATTTTTAAATCATTTCGGTCAAATGCTCGATTACAACACTAACCCGATTTTTGCCCTGTTGCATGAGGCCATCTACTGCCAACACTCGGCTTCACAATGGTCGGCACACAGGGTTAGACAGCAATTCCCCGCCTTTAACTATCAACAAGGTAAACCGTTTTTATTCACAGGTGAGATGATATACCCATGGATGTTTGACCAATTTAGTCACTTAGTGCCGCTTAAAGCCGCGGCAGAAATCCTCGCCCATAAATCAGATTGGCCAGCACTTTACAATCTAGAGCAACTGGCACAAAACCGAGTCCCTGTTGCAGCGGCCATTTACAGTGAAGATATGTTTGTAGAGATGCAATACAGTTTAGAAACCACAAAACAAGTTGGCAGGCTAAAGTATTGGTTAACATCAGAATATGAACATAACGGCATCCGCATGGATGGAGAACGCATACTGGATAAACTCATCAGCTTAAACCGAGGCGACACCCTAAGATAAATATGAGCTTTAAGGGCTAATTAAGTTAATGCTGAGATTATATGCCTGCTCCTCATCAGTTGAGTGATTTTGGCAAGCTTTAACGACCCATTTCCGTATGAGTAAACCGTTTTGGTTTACTCTTTTTTTTTGCAAAAAATGCACTCACCTTCGGCGAGTGCATTGCCCAATAAAATAGACGACAAAGCAAAGTGACAAAATCTTAAAACTATCGCTTCATTTTAGGATAAGTAAATTCATGACATTGATTACAATAAACTTTGCTTTCTTTATGTTCTTGATGACAGTAAGTACATGGTAAATCAGAACCGTAATGTAAACTGTCATGGGGATTGGGCTCAACCGAATGCCCCGCGTCTTCAGGTCGCTTAGTCAGTTTAGCCACATCCTGAGGAGAACCATGGCAGTTAGCGCACACTGCGGCATCAGGTATGGTCTTACGCTTTACATCACCATGACAGGCAGTACAGTCGACCTGACCATTCTCACTTGTCATCACATCCTTATGATAATCCTTAATATTCATCGCATTTGTTGTTATTGGCAGCATGAACATGCAACCAAGTAAAAGTGTATATAAGGGTTTTAACATCAGACTCTTCCTATAGCGGGGCATACTGCCCCGCATAACATATTAATAATTTGCGATAAATTCAGTTGAAGTTTGGATATCAGGCGTGAATGGGCGATCTTGAGCAACAAATGGCACTTTTTCTCGGTAAGCCTTGTACATGGCTTCGGTCGCTTTACCTAAATGAAGATCTGGAGTGGCCAACTTACGTAAATCAATTGCTTGACTTGAATGCAGCAACTCTAAACCGTAGATCACACGTGTGTTGTCGACAATCTGGATCAAATTGTCCGCAGCAAGCTTCAGGTTAGTGAAAGTATCTTCAATTCCCCCCGCAATTGAAATCCCATCAAATGACACTGGGGTCGCCAACTGTTTATTACGAACCTGCATATCTACAAAAGCTTTTTGAATCGCGCCAAAAGCATGGCCATTATTACCTGGAGCACTTAAAAAGCGTGGCAGTTTAGTAAAGTGATCATCGGATAAGTGGATAGTGCGCATGACACTGTTATGGGATACATGCGTCAACGCCACGCTCAAGTTTTGTACTGCCAGTGCAACAGGCAAAGGTTCAAAGTTCGTGGTTGGGAACACACCACCTTGCCCTTCGACAATATACTTAGCAACCTGTGGAAACTTCGCATACTCATTCGATGCGCCAACAATAACTGCAGGGTTATCATCCGAATGATTTATTTGAATATTTACCACATCATTCAATTCTGCTAACGCTTGTTCAGCACTGGCTAACGTGTATGCTGTCGTTCGGTAACTGAGAGGGTCCTGCAAAGGACGTTCATCATTAAGCTGCCATAAATAACTGCCATCTAACTGTTTTAGAATGTCACTTGTGCTGGCTTTAATATAAGGGAAAGGACGAATATCATTGGTTTGTGGTAAAAATGGCGCCACGTTACCATTTAATCCCTCAAGGCTTAAACCAAATAGCGTTGGCGAGATAGAGAGTAATTGCTTGGCCTCACGGTAACCTTGCATCGCATAAGCAACTGAAAACGAATTGTTAGACAGAATTGATAGCGCATCTTTACCCATAGGCACAAGTGGTGTAATTCCGGCATCCGCCATAGCATCTTTACTGCTAACACGTTGTCCTTTGTAGAATACTTCCCACTCACCCACCATAGCTAACCCGACATGGGATGAGAGCAAAATATCCGCTTCACCTACAGTACCGTGGGCGGGGATGACTGGCGTTAACCCTTTGTTAAGGTATGCCTCATAGAGTTCAGCCACAACAGGTTGCACCCCTGTTTGTCCCGCGAGCATAGTATTTAAGCGTACCGCCAAGGCTAATCGAGTTAACCGAATCGGTGCAGCGTCACCGACTCCTGCACTATGAGCTCGAAAAGTGCTGTAGTTAAAGTTACGTGATGCCTCAAGCACTTCATCACTTAACTTGCCATTGGCATCAAATAACTTGTGATCTTTGTTCAAACCAACGCCCACAGTAAGACCATAAACAGGCTTACCTAAACGAGCAGCTTCCATCAACAAACTATTAGCTTTAACGAGTTGGGTTTTCGCTTGAGATGCAATCTTGACTTTAGCGCCATCGGCGATTGCCCATGCTTGTTCTTGCGTTAAATGTTTACCATCGAGGACAACGTGCTCCATCGCTAAAGCACTCCCAGAGAGTAGGCTTAAAGTAAGCGATGCCATCAACACTGATTTATTCATTACCATTCTCCAATACATTGTAATTTTTAATAAAAATCTAATTATGCTTGCTTAAGCACCGCCGCCTTTGCCGCGGCACAATTTCGGCCCGCGTTGCGACCAGTAACAACGCCCTCTGCGACAGCACAAGCGCCTAAACGGCTAGCACCGTGAATTCCTCCGGTTGCTTCGCCTGCGGCATACAGCCCTGGAATGGCTTGGTTGGTGACTAAATGCAGTACTTCTGATCGGGTATTCACTTTAACGCCGCCCATGCAATAGTGAACTTTTGGCCACATACGAACGGCATACCAAGGCCCTTTATCTAGCACAATGGCTTCTTGCAGAGGACGTGCGAATTCTTTATCAACACCATTTTTTACCGCTTCGTTCCAACGGGCGACTTGAGCTTTTAGTGCTTTAGCCGGCATACCATAAATAGCAGCAAGTTCATCTAAGGTTTCTGCTTTACTAATCACCTTATATTTCAGTCCCCAATCTAAGGTTTGCGCCTTACTAGCCCCTTCTGCATTAGTAAAACCAATAGGATAAACAGGCTGACCATGTTCATCACGGCGAGTCATGATGGCGTCAGCTCTCGCTTTACGATCTGCAAGTTCATTGAAAAAACGTTCACCAGTGCGCACATCCACCACAATACCGTGAGGATAGGTCGCAATCGTGTTGAACTGGGATGCGGTACCAAAGCCTTTTTCATCGGGAGATGCCCATGGGCCGAGTTGAATTTGGTCTAAATGAATAGGGTTAGCACCTAAGAGCATCATTTGCTTTAGAGCTTCTGAAGTTGCACCAGCATGATTGGTGGAATCTAAGTCGTTATTTAACTCAGGTAGTTGCATCATGCGATATTCAATATCGCGACCAAAGCCCCCCGTTGCCATAACAACACCACGGCGCGCGCCAATGCGACGTATTTTACCGGTTCGCTCATTAGGGAAATAAAAACCTTCACGAACTTCGACCCCAATCACGCGACCATCGAGATCTTTCACAAAGCTTTCGAGCTTGGTCTGATTTCTCATCACCACGCCTTTATCTCTCGCGGCGTTAATCAGCGGTCTGATAATACCTGCCCCTGAACTTTCAACGGTTTGCAAGACTCGTTGTATTGAGTGTCCACCAAAATGCTGCACAAAAGGTTTCCACTTAACCCCATGTTCAATCAACCACTGACAGGATTCAGCCGTGCCATTACACACCAGTTTTAACATCTCAACATCGTTCATGCCCCGACCTGCTCGCATCATATCGGCGACCATTTCATCGACAGAATCATTAATTCCGGCCTGTTTTTGCAACTCAGAGCCCGCCACAGCCATGGCACCGCCATTGATTGTTGAGTTACCGCCAAAGACAGGCATCTTGTCCACAACCATCACACTGACACCGACTTCCCTTGCTTGTAATGCTGCAGACATACCAGCAAAGCCGCTGCCGACGACCAGCACATCTACAATCTCGTCGAATGCTTCAGGAACAGCATCGCAACTTGCTGTTGCAGGTAAGGCTATTGCAGCCCCAAAGCCCGCAGCCATCACAGCCCCACCTTTTAGCAACTGCCGACGGCCCGTATCAATATCTTGAGTTTTACTCATGCTTACTTCCTTCAATAATGGCTGGAACTTGTCAGCATGGAAGTGCATGCGCTGTGCCAAGCACCTAAAAAGAGGTAATTAAGTGGGGAACTTTGATTGGAGGCACGGAATCACGAAATATAAAGATCTACAATCACGATACTTAATGATTAACATGAAATATCAATGGAAAAACACTTTTATCACGAATCGACACTGAGATTATGCAGTAGCCTACAACTCGAAAAGTCCCTGCAAAGTTACTTCGAGTTTATTCGGGATGAACTGCCTATTGATGGGCTATTTATTAATATTTTTCGCAAACAATTTAATGACATACAATTTATAGCTCATGTCAATGCTAACCAATCATGTACCTTAGATAGGCAAATATCTATCCCTGAAGAACTGGCTAAGTGCTTAGATGATCCTCAACGCCCACGCGTGAGAATTGTTAATGATATTGAGCACGACCCAATCACAGCTTTAGTTGCGCCTAAGGTGATCAGTGGTATTCGTTCGCTGATCATTTTGAGAATGTCTATCGAAAATACCCACCTTGGGATAGTCGGATTTTATGCCAAAACGACAGGCGTTTTTCGCCCTCGTCATGCTGATTTAATTGCTCCGCATATGCATGCATTAGCCTTGATCACTGCACTAAATCTACGCGGACGTAATTTACTTAAAGAAAATGAAGCACTCTCAAAGCAGAATGTGAGTCTTCGCAGAACACTGGATGTCCAGAATGGCGTAGTGGGAGCCAATTCAGGCTTGAAACACGTCATGCAGCAAGTGCAATCTATTGCCAAGATTAATACAACCGTCCTGATGCTGGGTGAAACGGGATGTGGTAAAGAAGTGATAGCCAACGCTATTCACGAACTTTCTGAACGTTCAGATAAGCCCTTTATCAAGGTCAACTGCGGCGCCATTCCAGATACTTTGATTGACTCCGAACTCTTTGGTTATGAAAAAGGGGCATTTACTGGGGCTGAGTCCCGTAAAATTGGCTACTTCGAACAAGCCAATGGCGGCACTATCTTCCTCGATGAAATTGGTGAGCTACCACTATCCGCACAGGTTCGATTACTCCGTGTACTTCAAAATAGCAGTATTACCCGTGTGGGTGGGCATGATGCTGTACAGCTTGATATTCGTATAGTGGCTGCCACTCATAGAAATTTACAAGCTATGATACACAGAGAAGTGTTTCGGGAGGATCTTTGGTATCGCTTAGCTATATTCCCTATTGAAATCCCTTCATTAAGACAAAGACGTACAGACATTCCTTTACTCGTACAGCATTTTATCGAGCAACTGAGTTCAAAGTTCAACCTGCCTCAATTGCCAAGAGTTGCACCGGAACAATTGAATATTCTGAATCAATACGCTTGGCCAGGAAATGTCCGAGAACTCATTAACGTGCTCGAACGGGCGATAATACAACAACCTTCAGGACCGTTAGATTTTGGCTTCCTTGCTCCACATCAGGGTGAGGAAATTACGACCCAAGCAAATCAAACCGTTATCATAGATCCAAACTATGCGAGTGATAAACTTGTGCCCCTTGATGTTATGACCAGAAAATACATTAGTCATGCACTGCGGATTACAGGTGGGAAACTCTATGGTCCAGGAGGTGCGGCTGAGTTATTGGACATCAATGCTAATACGCTGCGTAGCAAAATGAAGAAACTGGGGATTGTGTAATCTTTCAAGGCTAACGAGTGCGCTATAACAAAAATAGAAAGCATCGGTTAACAAAGTGCATAAATAACAAAGGTCACATAAGTGACCTTTGAAAAATTAATGATAACCATAGGATCTAGAAGAAATAACGGATTCCCACCGCATAGTTGTTATCTTGTAGATCTTCATAGGCTTTATCATCCATACTGCTGAAATCTATTTTGGCCTCAACGTACATAATTGTGTCGCGGCTATAGCGATAATGCAGACCTAACACTGCAAATTGGCGTGTCCATTTTCCTTGGATCGCAGTATCTACATCGGTATCAAGATCTTGATATGTCAGTAATACAGTTGGAACGAAACCATTATCATACTGATAAGCAACAATAAACTCTGCTCCAGTTGAATCATATAAATCTCCGCCCACTAATTCGTTTTGCTCACTCTTATGGGCGTTAAAACCTACGTATAAACCGTCAGCATCACGACCTGGAGCATATTGATAGAAACTACCGTATTGGGCGCCAATACCAATAATTTGATTAGTGTTATCAACCTCTTGGCCTGCAAGGTTTCCGGTAAAATCACCACGATTAAATCCCGCTAGCACTTTAAATTTATCAGTAAAGTTGTAAGTTACACTTGCACCGTAGCTAGGTTCGAAACTCAATTCGGAACCATCATTCAAGGGAGCACCACTGCCATCATACAAGGCAACATCGCTATTTTGTTTAGAGGCATACTGCACTGCGACATGTAGATTACCAAAAGTATTACGATATTGCAGCGCAGCATCGGCACGTCCTGCACCTGTTAAACCACCGTCACCGAAGGTATAGGCCCCCACTGACCACCCCGTAAAAGCATTGAGCACATCGGTTGTGTAAGCAACATCATAGTAAGCCCCCCATTGCTTACCAAAACTGATCTTTCCCCATTTCTCATGGGACATCCCTACATAACCCAATCGATTGAATAAAAAATCTGAATTTTTAGATGCAGATAACTGACCGCCACCTTGGCCTTGCGTGTATATAAGGCCGTCATCACTGGTCACCATATTGATACCCCATTCCGTATGGGCAAAGGAGCTCCAGCCATTTTTCTCTTGACGGTCGAAACGAAAACCAACACGAGAAAAATTATCTATAACGGAAGTTTCATGACCATCATTTAACGCGGCAAAACCTAACCAACCTATCATGTTAACGCTGTTAGTTTGGTCATTATACAACTCAACGGCTTGAGCAGTTCCCATTAACAATAAGCTTGGGATCATCAAAGCGAGCAATGTCTTTTTCATTTCATCTACCTTTAAATTCAGCGAAACCACATATAATCACATGATTTATTTAATATATTATTTTCCCCAATCAATACTAAGCAGGTTATATGCCACCGGGAGGAAAAGCTGAAAATCAAGGTGTTTTTTAGATACGGATCAGGCAATCTCGAAATATCGTGATTATCGGTTGTTAAATACCGTTAGATAAATTAAATGTCGTTATTACATCAAGAGACAATAACGACATATATGCAACAAGTGTGTCATTACACTGCTGTTGTAGATTTGCGGCTATTAGAAGCTGAACGACTGGTTGATCGAGTTACCGAACTTTTGGAACTGGTCTTTTGGGAAGCATATTTGTTGGAACCATTGTTTTTTGTTGTACCTATACCTTTCGCTGAACTTGATTTTTTAGAGTACGACTTACGATAACCGAATTTATTACTTGCCGTTTTACGATAACCTTGGCCTTGTAAACCATTAAGCGCGGTTGGCAGTTGTGCGCCTGCATTCTGGATAAGCGTGGATAAGGTGCCGAGCAGTGGCTGCATAAAGGCTTGATAAGAGGTTTCTTTATGGCAAATGCCATTCAGACTCGCTTCCCAAAGCGCTGTCATATCCGGCGTAGTCGCACTCGCGGGCAAGCTGTTAATCAATCCTTTCCCCACGTCTGTCGAGACAATAGATTTACCTAAGCGCTGTAAAAAACCGCGTTTGAACAGCAATTCGATAATACCTGCACGGGTAGCCTCTGTACCTAATCCGTCGGTTTCTTTAAGAATTTTACGGATCTCAGGATCGGTCACATAACGGCTAATACCCGTCATAGCTCCGAGTAAAGTGGCATCGGTAAAGGCCTTTGGTGGTTGAGTATTTTTCTCCAACAATTCGCCTCGAGTACAATGCAAAGCCTGTCCCAATTTCAAAGGCGGTAATTGGCCGATAAACTCGTCATTCTCCTCATCGTCCTTACCTGCGCTTTCTTCCGTCGACTTGTTGCCACTCGCCTTACTGCCATTTGGCTCTTGGCGGGCAAAGAGTTGCTTCCAGCCGAGGGATTTATCCTGACGCGCCTTGGTATTAAATAAGCCACCCTCGATTGTCACTTGCACTGTGGTTTCACTGTAACAATAAGCCGGATAAAACTGGGCTAAGTACTGGCGAGCAACATGAAGATATAACTGCCTCTCACGCTGACTCAAGCTAGATAAGTTAGCCGTCTTCTCTGTGGGGACGATTGCGTGATGGGCGTCCACTTTTTTATCATCCCATGCTTTAGATTTAAGACGGGGATCGGGTGCATCAGCACCTTGCAATAACTCAGCAGCACCGTTACTGATCGCCTTAAGTACCGAAGGCGCAAGGTTATGTTGCTCAACGGGTAAATAACGACTGTCGGAGCGTGGGTAAGTAATGAGTTTATGACGTTCATACAAACTTTGGCAGGTATCGAGCACATCCTTAGCACTCATACCAAACCGTTTGGCCGCATCAATCTGTAACGCGGATAAGCTGTAGGGCAATGGTGGATTCTGTTTCTTGTCCTTAGCCACTAATTGAGTGACAAAAGCGGGTTTATCACTGATGCGACTCACCACATTTTGCGCTAACCCTCTCACTAACACTCGTCCTTCTTCATCCATATAAGGCTGACAAGCTTCGCTAGGTTGCCACTTGGCGCTGAAGGTTTCTTGCTTCTCGGTCGCCAAATGCGCCAGTACTTCATAAAAAGGCTTAGATTGAAAGTGGGCAATCTCTTCATCACGGCGCACCACTAGCCCAAGCAATGGCGTTTGTACTCGGCCGACGGATAACACGCCTTGATAACCGACCTTTTTACCTTGGATGGTGTACGCACGCGTCATATTCATGCCATAGAGCCAATCGGCACGACTGCGAGCTAAGGCCGATGTGGATAAAGGAATAAACTCGCGATTGCTGCGTAGCTGCGTTAGAGCCCGTTTTACAGCTTGTGGGTTTAAGTCACTGATCAGTAAACGCTGGGTTTGATGTAGCTTGTCCCCCGTCACGCCAAGATAGGCAATCACTTCATCCACGAGTAACTGCCCTTCGCGGTCGGGATCGCCCGCGTTAACCAGCGTGTTGGCTTGTTTGACTAATCGTTTTAGCACTGTGAGTTGGCTGCGGGTTGCGGCCTTAGGTTTTAGTTGCCACTTGTCTGGCACTATTGGCAAATGCTCGAATTTCCAAGACTTAAATTCGGGATTATAGGCATCAGGTTCTGCTTGCTCGAGCAAGTGACCAACGCACCAAGACACACAATCGCCATTGGCGGCTTCGATAAATCCATCGCCTTTTTTATGGGGTTTAGGCAATACATCGGCAATGGCCCGCCCTAGGCTAGGTTTTTCTGCGATATAGAGAATCATACAAACACCAAGTACTGGATATAATTACAGTACAATTTAGCCCAAACGCCAGTTGAGTGCAAATTTCTGTAGTAAACCGAGCTTAAATGTAAAAGCTTAAGTGTAAATTCAATTGCGAATGATTCTCAACAAGACATAAGATACACTAAATAACTAAGGAGTGACTATGAGACAGTTTGCAATAAATGCGCGACAGGCTATGACAATAACTCCAGCATCAATATTAAGATTCAATCAGTTATTGATATTCCATAGCTTAATGTTACTCGCAATAAGCATGCTCACCAGTACCTGGCTGGGACAAATGAAAATCATCGATATGCCGTTAGCATGGGGATTCATTCTCGTCATTCCTATTGCTGTGAGTTTATCTCTATTACTCAGCCATCAAATCACGCGCCATAGCTTAAGCAGCTTATTCGGCGTGTGGATGCTACTTTGGGTAATGGGATAACTGACATTCATAATAAATCACTACCGTATTTCGAGTTAACTCGCCCCTCTGCTCTATTTATCCATGCTAAAACTCAATTTCAAAACACATTGGTTTCAAATATTTAACACTTTAACTATGAAGCTCCCTAAAAAATAGTTATGTTGAGTATCTTGGATATTTACAAAAAATGTCTTAATCAAAAGTGAATGTCCTAACTCAACATCTGTTGAATAACCGTAAACCTAAAAACTCTGCTAAAACAACACAATAAAGGAATCGGAGTCTATGAATGAGATTGTCAACGCGATCAATAGTGTAATTTGGAGCCCTGCACTTATTTTTCTTTGCCTAGGTGTCGGGCTCTATTTCTCCCTTCGCACTCGATTTTTACAGCTGCGCCATCTGCCAGAAATGATCCGCCTGATGTTTGATGGTAAGAGTACTGATGCGGGAGTGTCGTCTTTTCAAGCACTCGCGATGACATTAGCGGGCCGAGTCGGTACAGGTAACATTGCAGGGGTTGCCACAGCAATCACCTTTGGTGGTCCTGGCGCTTTATTTTGGATGTGGATGGTTGCCTTTCTCGGTGCCAGCTCCGCTTTCGTTGAATCTACCTTAGGTCAAGTCTATAAAGAAAAAATCAATGGCGAGTATCGTGGTGGGCCTGCTTTTTATATTGAAAAAGGCTTAGGCATGAAATGGTATGCATGGGTATTTGCAATTGCGACCATATTTGCTTGCGGGATCCTGCTGCCGGGCGTACAAGCTAACTCGATTGGTTCAAGTTTAAAAACCGCTTTCAACATAGATCCTAATGTGACTGCAGCCATACTGGCTATGCTTCTTGGCTTTATCATTTTTGGCGGTGTAAAACGTATCGCTCACTTTGCCAGTGCCGTCGTCCCCTTTATGGCACTGGGTTACATCATAGTGGCTTGTGTCATCATAGCGCTAAATATTGGCCAGCTACCGGGTATTTTATGGTTAATTATCAAAAGTGCCTTTGGCTTTGATGCGGGTTTTGGTGCCATTTTAGGCTTAGCCATCATGTGGGGGGTAAAGCGGGGTATTTACTCCAACGAAGCGGGTCAAGGTACAGCGCCACATGCCTCATCTGCAGCGGCGGTAAGCCATCCAGCCAAACAAGGGTTAGTTCAAGCTTTTTCTGTGTATATCGACACCTTATTCGTTTGCTCTGCAACAGGTTTCATGCTGCTCATTACAGGACTGTATAATGTTCAGGGCCCAGACGGTGCGGCGCTCTATACCGGCATTGCCGGAGTCGCTGCAGGACCAGGCTACGTACAAACGGCAATGGAAAGTATGATGCCAGGATTTGGCAATATCTTTGTGGCTATCGCACTGTTCTTCTTCGCCTTTACGACCATAGTGGCTTATTACTACATTGCCGAGACCAACATTGCCTATATTAACCGTAAAGTAAATCATCCTTGGTTCATGGTCGTTCTCAAAGTCGTGATCATTGGCTCAACCGTATACGGCACAGTTAAAACGGCTGATATGGCTTGGGGAATGGGTGACATTGGTGTCGGACTCATGGCATGGCTCAATATTATTGCCATTATTCTATTAAGGAAAACCGCATTCACTTGCCTTAAAGATTATGAATCACAGCAAGCACTCGGCATAGAGCCACTTTTCGACCCGGTAAAACTGGGGATTAAAAATGCGGATTACTGGGTTGAACGTAAGCACGCTGAAGAAAATGTAATGACTGAAACAGCGCAACGCATAAATACGTAGACGTTATCACGATGATCCGTTAAGCAAATATAAGCCATTAAAAAGCCAGTGATTTCTCACTGGCTTTTTTTGTATCGTTTAGAACAAAAAGGACACAAACTTTACGATACTGAATTACCCACAATCCTTATGGGTGACAGACGTTATGCAGCTCTAAGTTAGTGCCGATATCTTTATTTCGATCGGCTTTGGCATCGTCATTTCGCAGTTGCGTCAAGTGATCTAAATACGCTTGGTCAACGTCGTTCGTGATGTAGTGACCATCAAATACGGACGTTTCGAAACGTTTAATCGCAGGATTCTCCATTCTTACCGCTTCAATCAAATCGGGTAAGTCTTGGAAAATAATGCCATCAGCACCAATTAACTTGGCGATTTCATCGGCATCACGACCATGGGCAATAAGCTCATTCGACGTTGGCATGTCAATACCGTACACGTTCGGGAAACGAATTTCTGGTGCGGCAGAGGCAAAGTAAACTTTCTTGGCACCGGCTTCACGGGCCATTTCGATGATTTGCTCTGAGGTCGTACCGCGAACGATAGAGTCGTCCACCAACAGGACATTTTTGCCTTTGAACTCAGTGTTAATCGCATTCAACTTACGACGCACTGACTTCTTGCGCTCCTGTTGACCAGGCATGATGAAGGTACGGCCAATATAACGGTTTTTCACAAAACCTTGGCGGTACGGTAAGTCCATGCAACGGGCAATCTCCAGCGCGATATCGCAAGAGGTTTCAGGAATAGGAATAACCACGTCGATATCGTGATCGTACCATTCTTTCTTAATCTTCTCGCCAAGCTTAGCGCCCATGTTGACGCGACTTGCATATACAGACACTTTGTCGATCGTCGAATCTGGACGGGCAAAATAGACGAATTCGAAGATACAAGGTGCATAGCTAGGCTCGGCTGCACATTGACGGGTATACAGCTGGCCGTCAATTGAAACATAAATCGCTTCACCCGGTGCCACATCACGCATCACTTCAAAGCCAACGGCATCAAGTGCCACGCTTTCAGAAGCCACCATGTATTCAGTGCCAGTGGCGGTTTCGTGCTTACCTAATACTAAAGGACGAATACCAAATGGGTCACGGAACGCAACTAAGCCTTGGCCAATAATCATAGCCACAACCGCGTAGGCGCCACGAGCTTGTTGGTGTACGTTAGCGACCGCATCGAACACTTCTTCCGACGTCAGGGTTAAACTCGTGGTTTTTTGCAGTTCGTCGGCGAGCAGGTTTAACAAGACTTCAGAATCCGAAGTGGTGTTCACGTGGCGACGTTTTTTGATCAGCCCTTCGGCTAATTCGACTGTGTTAGTTAAGTTACCGTTATGGGCTAATGAGATCCCAAATGGTGAGTTAACATAGAAAGGCTGCGCTTCAGATGCGCTTGAACTGCCCGCAGTTGGATAACGCACATGGCCAATACCTGCATTACCTTGTAGGCGTTGCATATGTTTGACTTCAAAAACGTCTTTAACCAAACCATTGGCTTTACGTAGTCTGAAAGCACCACGATCAATGGTCACAATACCTGCCGCATCCTGACCTCTGTGCTGCAACACTGTCAGTGCATCATAAATGGTCTGATTAACCGATGATTGGCCAACTATTCCGACGATACCACACATGGGTAAGCTTCCTCATTGTAAGATGTTCTATCACTTAGGATTATTTTATTTTCTTTCTTATAGTTTGGGTACAAAGCTGGAGGTGTTTTCCAAATAGTCAAAAAACCATTGAATAACAACGCCAAATTCGGGTACTAGCACAGAATCTTTCCACCATTGGGAGTTGGGAGAGCCTGTGAAAGCATCCATGAAAAACAACAAGGCGCTAACAATAAGCGCGCCTCGAATAGCACCGAAGCACAAGCCCAAAAGCCTGTCAGTGCCAGATAATCCGGTTTTGACAACAAGTTGTCCGAGAATATAGTTAACTAAGGCACCGAGTACCAAAGTGGTAATAAAGAGGATGGCAATAGAAACGCCATTACGCAGCATCTCATCGTTCATTTGTGTTAAGTGAACGGCAAGATCTTGGTAAAATTGGCTGGCAACAAAGAAAGCCGCAAACCATACCACTAAGGACATGGCTTCTTTGGCAAATCCACGGATCAGACTGATGAGAGTCGATAATCCGATGACGAATATGATAGCGTAATCAATCCAAACCATTGAGATGGCTTTCCGACATGGGCTTTAAGACGGCGCGATTCTACCAGAGACTGAAACGATTCTCACCCCTAGTGAGGTAAATAAATCATTTTCAGTCTCGAGTGTTGTATCACCATTAAGATTCTAAGGGATTAAAAGGAACAATCCAGCCCTTGAGACGTGTGAGGTTTTCCACCTCAACTTGTACTTTCTTCAGCTTTGCCTCAGACACATCGGGTCCGACAAACACTTTAGTTAATACGCCATCTTTAGGGTTTTCAGGAATAGTGTACGCTTTAAAACCACTCTTACGCAGCTGTGCAACCAAAGCTTTAACATTCGTTGCGTTGTTAAAACTGCCAAGCTGCAAGGTAAAGCCACTTTTCAAGCTGTCACGGCTGACCACTTTAACGGCATCCTCTTTGGCTGCACTGGCTTTGGGCGTTTCTGCTTTAGGCTTTTCAGCCTTAGCCACAGTAGTCGCTTTAGCGTCCGCTTTTTTAGCCGGCTCAGTTTTTACAGTAGCTTTAGGCGGCTCTTTTTTAGCTTCAGGATTCGTTTCAGGCTTAGGCTCTGCTTTTTTAACATCAGGCTTAACGTCTTTCTTAACATCTTGCTTTGCGACTTCGATTACTGGCGCGGCGGCAGACTTTTCATTGTCAGCATTAACTGGCATTTCAGCTAGGGCGACCTCAGTCCCATTCAGCTCGGCAGCATCCTCGGCTGACAAGACTTCAAACATATCATCGTCGGCTTTTTGCTGCTCAATCACGGTCGGGCGCAAAGGGATTTCGGAAAACTGCTCTTCTTGGCGATCTTTTTTGCCATCCAAAATATCCGGCAAAAAAATTACCCCAAGCGCAACCAGCACCACAGTGCCGACTAAACGATTATGAAACTGGCTAGACAAAACTGACTTCCTGCATAAATTGAGACTTAAAACCTGCCACAGTGTAAAAGGAGCCAAACACAATTACCACATCATCTGGGTTAATTTGCGCTTTTAATGCAGACCAAGCCTCAGATATGTCCTCAAACTCAAATGCAGCAGCCTCAGTGGCTAATGTTTTGCGTAGCATGGCCGAACTCGCGCCACGCTCACCGTGCAGACTGACCAAATACCAAGTGTCGATCAGAGGGTTGATCACAGGCAACACACCTGCGATATCTTTATCCTTCAACATGCCGCAAAGGGCGAACACGCGCTTACCCACAACGATTGGCGCTAACTGTTGTACCAAAAAACGTGCCGCATGGGGATTATGGGCAACATCGAGTAACACTAACGGCTGCTCACTCACCTGCTCTAATCGACCCGTTAACCGAGCCGTGCTAATACCCTCAGCAATAATTGAAGGCGTGATCTCTGGCCAGCCCTGTTCAATCACTGCCAATACAGTCGCCGCATTAGGTAATGGCAAAGTTGGTAACGCTAAATCGTGCAGTTTGAGCACTTGACCTTGAAAATCCCACAGATTGCCATGGGCTTGATAACTGAATTCGTTACCGACGCGATACAAGATGGCGCCAACCTCATTGGCGACATCATTGACAGTGTGTGGCAAGTTGGGTTCACCTACAATGGCAGGTTTACCACGGCGGAAAATGCCCGCCTTTTCACGGCCCACAAGCTCACGGGTATTACCGAGATAACTTTCATGGTCTAAATCGACCGACGTCAGTACGCTAATGTCAGCATCGATAATATTGGTAGCATCTAACCGTCCACCTAAACCGACTTCTAAGATAACCACATCAAGCTTAGCGGTTTTAAAGAGTATCAAGCCTGCGAGCGTAGCGTACTCAAAAAAGGTCAGAGAAATATCGCCGCGCGCGGCTTCAATTTGCTCAAATGCCGTAACAAAATCGCTATCACTGACATCGCTGCCATTAATACGCACTCGCTCGTTGTACTTCAGCATGTGTGGCGAACTGTATACGCCCACCGTCAAACCCGATAAGCGCAGAATATTTTCGAGCATGGCGCAGGTGGTACCTTTGCCGTTCGTCCCCGCCACTGTCACTATTTTGGTTGGACCTAAATCCAAAAGACCAAGGGTTTGCGCGACCTTAGAGACACGGGTTAACCCCATATCGATTTCGGTTGGATGTATAGATAGCAAATAATCCAACCACTGTTCCAATGCTGCATTTGACGCTGGTACTGTAAGCATGTCCGTATATCCTCGTATTCGATTATCTCTCAAATAAGATCTTTTCAATCCAACATGAATAATGGCCCAAGGGCGAGCTTAGGTAATTGATATTGTTCTGGATAAGTCACATCAACTAAATAGAGTCCATGGGGTTTAGCCGTTGCTGCGGCTTGGTTTCTGTCTTTTAACGCGAGCAAATCGCCCATCCAAGTCAGTGGCCGATTACCTAGACCGATTTCTAACAATGAACCGACAATATTGCGCACCATGTGATGCAAGAAAGCATTCGCGGCGATATCAACAATCACATACATACCTTGGCGCGTGACATTAACGCAATGCACATTACGAAACGGTGTTTTCGACTGACACTGAACAGCGCGAAAGCTAGTAAAATCCTGCTCACCCAAGAGTGCCTGTGCCGCTTGGTGCATTTTGTCAGCATCGATATTGCCGTGATAATGGCTTACACCATGGCGTAAAATCCCAGGGCGAAAAGTGTGGTTATAAATCACATAGCGGTAGCGTCTGGCGGTGGCCGAAAAGCGCGCATGGAAACTGTCGTCGACTTCTTTGACCCAACGGACGGCAATATTGTCGGGCAAATTAGCATTCACCCCTAAGGTCCATGCACCTTCATTACGAATGGCATTGGTTTCAAAATGAACCACTTGGCCTGTGGCATGCACGCCCGCATCGGTACGGCCAGCGCAGAAGACGCCGATAGGCTCATTAGCCACTATCGATAACGCCCGTTCTAATTGCCCTTGTACTGAATCGACTTCGGCCTGACGTTGCCAGCCAAAATAACCATTACCGTCATATTCAATACCTAATGCAATCCGCATCCACTTATCCTCACAATTGATTTAGCGGCGCATTTTATCACAGCAGCCCATAAAAAAAACGGCGCTGAAGGCGCCGTTAGATTGAAACACTCTCAACCGGGATTAACTAATCTCTTTGAGCAAACGTCCAGCTTCATCCTGCTGGCGCTCGTTACCGTCAATTTGCACTTCTTTGAGCAGGGCTTTCGCACTGTCGCTGTCGTCAATTTCGATATAAGCACGCGCTAAATCCAGCTTAGCGTTGACTGAGTTTTCTTCATCATCAACATCGATCATCGCGGCATCACCGATTAAGGCACCGACATCACTCATCTCAACGTCAACTTCCGAATACAAATCGGTATCTGCGCCCTCTTCATCGGCATCATTCAGCAACTTGTCGATGTCGATAAAACCGTTTTCATTTTGAAAACTGGTTAAATCATGGTCAGGAACAAACTTTTTCTGCGCTTTTCGCGACTCCTGGGCATCGAGTGCAGCCAAGGCTTCATCGACGGTAAGATTATGATCATCGACCAGAGAGAAACTGTCTTCCGACGTCAACACATCTTCATCGTCATAATCTGTATTGGCTGTAAAAGCGGCGAGCACATTATCGTCACTTAAGTCTAGCCCTTGCTCAAGGTCCAAATCATCCGCGTCTTCTTTGATATCAAGTTTAAAATCTTCACTAAAATCAATATCGTTACGCGTAGCCTTAATGGGCTTCTCTTGAGAAGCATAATCCAGCGCGGTGGCATCTTTGTTAGGCTCAACATCATTAGCCGTTACATCTGCTTGCGTTGCCGCAGGCTTAGCCTTAGGCGCAAAATCTAGCTCTGAGTCCCAATCGAGCACATGGGGATCTTTGCTCTTATTGGCTTTTAAATCATTAAAGAAAGAAGATTCTTTTTCTTTAACACTGGCCGCGGCTGCAGCAGCGGCTAAAGTGACTGCGGCCGTCGCTAATACATCAGCGTCGTTATCGTCACTCAGTTCCTCGACTAATGTAAAAGTATCATCGGTGCCGTCGATAGAGTGAGCCGCACCTATGCCTTTAAGTAAATTATCTTCGTCAACTGAATTGTCTTCTGAATCGAGCTGCGCCGTTTCCATATCGAAGTCGAATTCATCTTCATCGGCATCCAATTGCTCCGGCACATCAAACTCAGCTAAGAGTGCATCTAAATCATCCTCACCTGACGCTTCAGCTTTTATGTCTTCAGGTAACGAAGCTTCTAATTCTGCGGCGATTTCTGCACTGATATCATCATCTTCTGCATCGACTTTGAGTTCAGGCTCAGCATCAAAACTCGCCAGTAGTGAATCAATATCATCGGATTCTTCTACGCCTAATTCATTAAGCTCATCGTCTAACTCAGCGGCAATTTCAGCACGAATATCGGGCTCGACTTCAGGTTCAGCCGCTGGCGTCGGTTTATCAAAATCCGCTAACAGAGCATCAATATCGTCGGTATCTTCCACACCCAGCTCATCAAGCTCAGCGTCTAACTCTGCGGCAATTTCAGCGCCGAGGTCGGGTTCAACTTCAGGTTCTGCTGGTTTATCGAAATCGGCTAACAGAGCATCAATATCATCGGTATCTTCCACACCTAGCTCATCAAGCTCAGCGTCTAGCTCTGCAGCAATTTCAGCGCCGAGATCAGGTTCAACTTCAGGTTCTGCTGGTTTATCGAAATCGGCTAACAGGGCATCGATGTCATCGGTGTCTTCTACGCCCAGTTCATTAAGCTCCGCATCTAGTTCAGCAGCAATTTCAGCGCCAATATCAGGCTCGACTTCAGGTTCAGCGGCTGGCGTTGGTTTATCGAAATCAGCTAATAAGACATCGATATCATCAACGTCTTCTCCGCTAAGTTCATCATCTAGCTCATCACCGAGTTCTGCCGCGATGGCAGCACTGAGATCTTCATCATCAGACGCAACAACGTCTGGTGCAGGCGCTTGTGCAATCTCAGTATCTTCTGCAGGAACACTAAACTCGGCAAGTAATGCATCAAGATCATCGTCATCCGCGATGGCTTCATCGGCAGGTTTAGTGTCTGCGACTTCAACATCATTCAGCTTAGAAGTAATATCATTACTGTCATCTTCTTGAGCTAAATCGCTCGCAAAGTTACGCTCTAATTCACTTAAATCCTCTTCAGCTTCGGTGCTGTCTTCAGAAGTGCTGTCGTCAGAACCTAGGCCAGCTAATAGTGCATCAAGATCGGCTTCCTCAAGAATATTGCCAGATTTGGGTTTCTCCTCAACAATATCCTCTTCCTGATCGCCCATGGCTTCGGCCCACAGGTCATCAAGAGATTGCCCTTCGTCTTCAACCTCTGGTTCGGCAGAGATCCCCGGATCGACAAACATTTCAGAAGCCATATCCATCTGATCGTGGGAGTCAGTCAAATCTTGCTCAGGTTGTAAATCGACACTGCCCATATCAAGAAGACTATCGATGGAGTCCGCATGGTCAGAATCTAAATGTACCGCCATATCGTCTAAATCGTCATCATCCATGTCCATGATGGCGGTACCCGCAATCCCAGCGGCACCGGCGGCCATAACCGCTTCTTGTGTCTGCATTTCACGACGTTCTTTATTGCGTTTACGGCGCAGGAACCAGAACACAGCAAGCAGTAAGAACAAGGCAGGGATCACAGCCGCGGCAATCAATAACACAGGACTATTAAGGATATTGCGCCACAAGTCATCGGGCTCAATCGGTGCCTCTGCCTCTACTTCAGCTTCAACAGCTGTCGTCTCTGGCACTTGCGCAGCTTCAACTTCGGCTTTCAAGGCTTGGTTTTGTAGTTTACTGGCTTGAAGTGTTTCTTCCAGCACAGCAATCCGTTGATTTAATTCTTCAACTTTAACTTTTAGCGCTTCAACATCTGAAGTGCGAACTGACAGTTGATCTTGCGTGCGGGCTAATTCATCGGTTAATGACAGATTTTTGCTTTCTGCCGCTTCTAACCGCGCCGTCACATCTGAACTCAGCATCTTGGGCTTTTCTGGAACAGGTGTTTCAGCAACCGCTTTAGGTGGTGTCACTTTCGTTTCAACAATCACCGCAGGAGCCGTGACTGGCGCTTTTGCTGTCGTCACCTTAGCTGGCGGTTTAGACGTTGCTTTCGCCGGAGCCCGAGATTGTCTATCACTTTGCTCTGCTCTGGCTATCGCCATACGATTGGGGATCGACAGCATGACTTCTTTAGACGGAATGAGCAGGATCATACCGCGTTCTAAACTGTTATAACTGGCAGAGTTAAACGCATGAGGGTTAGCATCGTATAAGGCGGCCATCACCTGATAGACGCTTACACTGGCATCAGGACGGACTTTTTGCGCTATGCTCCAAAAAGTATCTTTCGATGTCGTTGGACCATATTGATGGTTAACTTGACGGATCTGTCCGTCTGGCCCCATGATTTTTAAGGGTTTTAATCTTGGTGTATCTGCAGCAACGGCGGGATCAATAAAATAAGCGGTAGAAGAAACAGCTAAAACAGTGGCCATTAGACCCACAAGATACGAAGTGCGAAATTTCATCAATCCTTCCCTTTGAAGCGCTATAAAGTTATCTCACTGATAACAGGCTTTAGGCAATTGTATTTATTGAGATTACTATAAACCAGAAATCCCCGCCCTGCTACTGTTCACAATTGTAAAACAAAAAAAGCCTGCTGACAGCAGGCTTTTCAATGGGCATCAAATGCAATCTAATGCTTAGTAATAATCTCTCACTAAGATCTCGGCAATTTGCACACTGTTCAAGGCTGCGCCTTTACGAATATTGTCTGACACGACCCACAAGTTAATCCCGTGAGAATGAGAAATATCCTTACGAATGCGACCCACATAAACCGGATCGGTTCCTGCGGCATCTGTCACTGCTGTTGGATAATCCTCATCGGATTCAAACAATACCACTCCTTCGGCATTACGCAGTAAAGCTTTAACGTCTTCGGCATCAACAGGCTGACGAGTTTCGATATTAATGGCTTCTGAGTGACCATAAAACACAGGCACACGTACGGCAGTCGCATTCACTAAAATCTCATCGTCACCGAAAATCTTCTGGGTTTCCCAGACCATTTTCATTTCTTCTTTGGTATAGCCGTTATCCATAAATTTATCGATTTGTGGCAATACGTTAAAAGCAATTTGTTTTGGATAGACTTCAGCGTCAGCAGGTAAACCTTGCAATAATTTAGTGCACTGATGCGCTAATTCTTCAATGGCTTTTTTACCTGTGCCCGATACTGACTGGTACGTTGCCACATTAATGCGGCTGATACCATAGGCATCATAAATAGGCTTAAGTGCCACCAGCATTTGAATGGTTGAGCAATTTGGGTTAGCAATGATATTGCGATTGCGGAAATCAGCGATAGCATGCGGATTCACTTCAGGTACAACCAAAGGAATATCGATGTCGTATCTAAAGTGAGAGGTGTTATCAATCACAACACAGCCTGCTTCAGCGGCAATCGGTGCCCATTTGGCGGAAACATCACCACCTGCAGAGAAGAAACCAATTTGAGCTTGGGTCCAATCGAAGGTTTCTACGTCGAGAATGGTAATTTGTTTGCCATGAAAGCTGACCGTTTCACCGGCGCTGCGGCTACTGGCTAAAGGGTACAAATTGGCAACCGGGAAATTACGCTCTTCGAGGATCTCTATCATAGTTTGACCCACTGCGCCCGATGCACCTAAAACGACAACATTAAATTCCTGTGACATAGCTACTGACCGACTCCTGAAAAACCTAAATTGGACAACCAATCTACCTCAGATTGACCGTCATAAGCCAGCGCCAATGCACTAAATTCGCGTCTATGTTGGTGATTTTTTCTCATAGTGTCGAAGCCATTCTCATTTAAGAATGTATTTCTGAACATCTTGTCATCATCGCGCAAATCATAGACAAAACGCGCGAGCTGTAATAACGCTTTTTCATTCGGCGCGGTCGCAAGTTCGACCGCCTTAATGTTAAAGCTTGGCAAGAGATCCAGCAGACTTTTATCGGCAGCAATATTAAGTAACTGACACAGCTTTTGATAGAGCATAAAAGTGCCGCGCGCCTTACCTTCTAAGCTGTAACCTGCAATATGCGGGGTGGCAAATTCAGCCAGTGGCACCAGTTCAGGCATCGGTGTTGGCTCGCCTTCCCACACATCAAGTACAAGTTTGAGATCATCACGCTGGCGTTTAACTCTGACAAGTGCTTTGTTATCTATCACATCACCGCGGCAGCAATTCACTAACCATGTATTGGGTTTGAGCGCCTTTAAGCGCACCTCATCGAACAAATGTTTGGTTTTATGCTCGCCCGTGCGCGTGATGGGCACATGCAAACTGATGATATCGGCCTGCGCCATGATAGTTTCTAAGCTCACAAAACTGCGCGGATCGCCCTGTTTCTCTTTGATGGGATCATTAAGCAACACGCTAATACCGTAGGCTTGCAAACATTTTGCTGTTGCAGTACCGGTATTACCCGCGCCCACTATGCCGACGACCTTGCCCTTAAGCGGCGAATCAAACCGCTGTGCTAGCTCCAGCATAGCGATAAAAGCAAATTCCCCAACCGCAGTCGCATTGCAACCTGGCGCATTAGAGAAGGGGATATTACGCTCGGCAAGGTAGGCTAAATCCACATGATCTGTGCCTATAGTGGCACTGCCGACAAACTTCAGTTGATGATTGTCCGAGAGCAACTCGGCATTCACTTTGGTGACTGAGCGCACTAATAACACATCGGCATCGCGCACTTGCGCTGCGGTTAACGTGCGGCCATTAACAGGAATAATTTCCCCGAGATCGCCAAATAACGGTTCAACAAAGGGCATATTTTCATCGACTAAAATCTTCATGGGCACCTGATCTGAAAAATGGGAATGGAAGGCATCAAGATGCTCGGTATTCTAACAAGACTAATGGGATAAATCCTTGTCGATGCAACAGGTTTACAAAAAACGCCCATAAAAAAGGGAAGCCTAAGCTTCCCTTCTATCGCGTTTGATAAACAAACTTATTTGAATTTACGCATCACTAGCGTGGCGTTTGTACCGCCAAAACCAAAGCTGTTACTCATGACTGTAGTCAGCTCAGCATCGCGATATTCACGCACGATAGGCATATCTTTCGCCGCTTCGTCCAGATTTTCAATATTGATGCTTGGGGCAATAAAGCTGTTTTCCATCATGATTAAACTGTAAATCGCTTCATGTACGCCTGCGGCGCCTAATGCATGGCCTGTCATAGACTTAGTCGATGCAATCGGTGGGCACTTGTCTTTGAAAACTTCACGTAGCGCTTCTAATTCACGCACGTCGCCCACTGGCGTTGAAGTGCCGTGAGTATTGATGTAATCGATTGGGGTATCGACATCCATCATCGCCATTTGCATACAACGCACAGCGCCTTCACCCGATGGCGCCACCATGTCATAACCGTCTGAAGACGCGCCATAACCAATCACTTCAGCGTAAATTTTTGCGCCGCGAGCCAGAGCATGCTCTAACTCTTCAACCACTAAAATACCGCCGCCGCCAGAGATAACAAAACCATCACGGTCTGCATCATAGGTACGAGAGGCTTTTTCGGGTGTGGCATTGTACTTAGTTGACAGTGCGCCCATAGCGTCGAAGCCCATGGTCAGCGTCCAATCCACTTCTTCAGCACCACCGGCAAACACCATGTCTTGCTTACCCATTTGGATAAGTTCAACGGCGTGACCAATACAATGGGCGCTGGTAGCACAGGCTGAACTGATAGAATAGTTCATGCCTTTAATTTTAAATGGCGTGGCTAAACAAGCGCTGGCCGTGCTCGACATGATGCGAGGCACAATATACGGACCTACGCGTTTAACGCCTTTTTCACGCAATGTATCGGCAGATTGTACTTGGTTAGACGATGATGCGCCGCCTGTACCCACAATCAAACCTACGCGCGGATCTGAATATTGCTCTTCAGTTAAATTGGCATCGGCAACCGCTTCTTGCATAGCAATGTAAGCATAAGCTGCCGCATCACCCATAAAACGCAATGCCTTACGATCGATATGCTCAGCAGGGTTTAACTTGATGTCGCCCCATACATGGCTACGTAATTGCATCTCTTCAAACTGAGCTGAATGCGTAATACCACTGCGGCCCGCTTTCAGTGACTCGGTCACTTCTTGCTTGTTATTACCGATACTTGAAACAACACCCATTCCGGTGATCACGACTCTTTTCATTTTATTGCTATCCATTGTGTACATGTCAGTACCTACTTTTCGCTGAGCCAATAGTATCTGTTTTGACTCAATTAAGTGGTCAGCTTTCCATAAAGGCGAGTAAAATAATGCCAATTATGAGACCGAGAGTAAATTTCTTTGACTGCAGAGCCCAATAAACCTTGCCAAATTAAGCGCGATTACCCGCAATTAATCAACCTTTATCCCGCAACAGCTCACACTGATGCACACTATCTCAGCAAATTGAGCATTTATCAGCAGCGGGTATTTGAGGCTCATTCACAGCAAAAACTCTTAGTATTAGGGCAAATTGGTTTAGGTAACGGGCTTGAACTCTTATCTTGGTGGCGCACTCAGACGAATCCTAACCAACGATTACTCCTTAACGTATTCGAACCCAATCCGATTAATGCGTACGAACTTAAATTACTTTGGGATCAATCCGCCTGTTTAACCAAAGTGCCTGAACTTGAGCCACTTGCCCAACGCTTACTTCATACAGAGCCGACGGCTATTATAGGTTGCCAGAGATTAATTTTTGATGACGGTCGTACCACAATCGACCTGCACTTTGGTGATATTCAATCCCAGCTCAGTTCGCTCATCCATTCTCCGCTTCACCCCGTTCAGCACTGGCTAGTGTTGCCCCATCTACAAAATGGGTTAAATCAGCAGATCCATTGGCAGATGGCAAAACTCAGTGACGATGGCGCCACTGTTGCAACGATTGGATTAAACAAATCAAGCGGATTAAGCGAAACACCTGTGAGCCGTTTCCAAGCCTGTGGCTTTGAGGTGAGGGATTTTACCTGCGCTGAAATACAGACAAACCATCAGCCTGATGCCATTTTGTTACACGAGCGCCACGTCTTACGCCAGCAAGATGCTAAAGCCTATGCCTTTAATCCTATGGCTGCAATCTTACCCTCGGTGCCGCCCAGCTCGATTGCCATCATAGGCGGCGGGTTAGCCTCGGCGCATTTGGCACTGTCTTTGGCGGAACGCGGCCAAAGTACGCAGCTCTTTTGTAAAGATGCCAAGCTTGGCCAAGGCGCTTCGGGCAACCGCCAAGGAGCGATTTATCCACTGCTGACCCCAGAAAATGATGAATTAAGCCGCTTCTTCCAGCTGGCATTCTTATTTAGCCGCCGTAGAGTGCAGGCGCTGACATCTGTTCCCGCCCCACATCAAACGCCGATTTCCCATGATTTTTGCGGGGTATTGCAAACTGCCCACGATGAACGCAGCCAATTACGACTCGATAAAATTATTCAAAGCCAGAACTGGCCAAGTGAAATTGCCTATCGAGTCGATGCGCAGCAGGCCAATTCTCTTGCGAACATTAATATCGACAAATCAGGCTTTTTCTATCCGCTGGCTGGCTGGGTTTGTCCCTACGAATATGCCGAAGCTGCACTACAAAAAGCGCAGCAGCTTACTGAGGTCAAACTCCATTTGGAGACTGAGATCCTTGAAATTGAGCATCAAAGTGAAGGTTGGTATTTAATCACCACTAAGCATCGCTTTGGCCCCTTTGCACAACTTGTGCTCGCCAATGGCGCAGCGCTCACGCAATTTGATGCCAGCAACAAATTACAAATTAGCCCTTTTCGCGGCCAAGTCAGCCATGTGCCCGCTCAATTTCAATTAAGTCAGCTCGCGACTGTGCTGTGCGCCAACGGTTATTTAACCCCGAGTCACGAAGGACTCCACTGCCTTGGCGCGAGTTACGTTAAAGAACCTAAGCATTTAGATTTTTGCCCGCAGGAGCAACAAGAAAACCTCGCCAAAATGCACGAGAGTTATCCTGATCAAAGCTGGCTTGAAGATATCGACATGAGTAGCAACAATGCCCGTGTTGGCGTGCGTATGGTCACGCGGGATCATTTCCCTATGATGGGCTGCGCGCCCGATGTGCCAAAAATTATTAAAGATTATGCGCAACATCAGCTCACGAAAGAAAGTCGCCACTACTGGCAAACCACGCCAGCACCCGTGCATCAAGGGCTGTATATTCTTGGCGGGTTAGGCTCACGGGGGTTAAGTTCTGGGCCACTGGCCGCCGAATGTCTCGCGGCGCAGCTTTGCGGCGAACCAATACCGCTCGATAAAGAAACCCTGTGTAAACTCAACCCCAATCGTATGTGGCTGCGAAAATTGCTCAAGGGAAAATCCCTCTAGCTTTGCTATCGCCTGTGCAAATAAAAAAGGGATTAAGCCAAGGCTTAATCCCTTTTTTATTATTTTCTGTAACCCACTTAAGCGGCAGTAACAACAATAGTGTTATCACTACTGCTAGGTTCAAGACTGCTAGGCTCTACACAACTAGCCTCAATATGTCGGGGCTTTATCGATTCTCTCGCCACTTTTACCCGAGTACGATTGTTATTATCGCGGCTCTGACGAATAAGCGCATCACCACTTATGCTCGATGTCAGATCTGCAGCCTCACGGTGGGATTTGGCCAATCTGTCGTATAACAGCACATTGACCGAAGCCGCAAGATTCATACACCCGACCGTAGGCACATACACTACGGCATCGGCTTTATCGATAATCTCTTGACCAATGGTGCCATCTTCAGGACCAAACACATAAAAGGCTTTCGCGGGATGGACAAAATCCGGTAGCGGCGTCGCGCCCACCACCAAATCGACACAGATAAGCTGAGTGTCCGCCGGAATCGCGGCTAACAATGAAGTGACGCCCGTGAGCGGAATGCGCTCGCCAGCATCTTTAGTATCAACATGGTATTGCACTGCGCCTGAACGCGCGGCTAACTCGTAGCGCCTGCCAGTGTAAAATACGCCATCGACGCCATAGCAACCCGATGCGCGCATAATGCCACCGACGTTAACGGGCGTTTTAGGATTCACTAAACCGATAAATACCGCGCTAGCATCGAGCGTTTGCTCACAGGCTAATTCAGCACTCGGCATTTCTACACTCGTTACTTCGGTATTAGTCACGTGCTCGTTGTCAGTCATCGGCTGGGAGCTAGGCAACATCCAATTCGCCTATAATCTTTGCCTGCAGCTGTGCCCATGCCTGTTCAACCAAGGCATAATCGGCATCGTTTAATTCTTGGCGCGCGAGTGCTAGACAGTCGGTCATTTTTAGCATTAAAGCATCAAGATCCGTTTCACCCTGCGCTTCCAATTGGGACAACACTACGGCCACATGGCCCTGTAAGTAGCCACAGGCAAACAAAGCATCGTCATCACCATGGCTAACAACGCTGGCGATCCACTGTTCTAATGCGTCTTCGTAATGCTCTAACATGGGTCTAACTCTCCATTAATACTGGATTGGCCGACACATCTGCTGCGACCAATAAATCTGGATTGGCCACCTGATACATGACGTAATCATGGTAGCCCGTCGTCACTTTATAATAGCCGCCAAGCTCGCTATCTAATTTAGGGTCGCCACTATCCACAATTAGTGGTCGTCCATCAAGTGCTTTTAGCTTAGTTTTTGTGGCAAGGATAATAATATTGTCTTTTCCGATGCGCCGAATGAGCTCGGGCGACAATTGTTGATTACCGCGCCCTAAGATATGGCCTTGACCGCCAATCAGAGTGATCACCAACTTAGTCGGCTTATCTTGGGTCAGTTCGAGTAATTTGTTCGCGGTTAAGTCACTGCCGACTAAACTTTTATTTTGAATAAGATCAACACCGAGCAGGGTATTATCGAGGCCTAACTCTTCCATCACAAAGGCAACCGTACTGCCAGAGCCCATGATATACAGCTCATCTTCCATTTGATTGATCACATCGGCGGCGATATCGGCCAGCACGAGTTCATCGACTTCCTTGCCGCCCATCTTCACCGCTTGCACATAACGCGGCTCGGCGGGCACTAAGAGCTCGCCAAATCGTTTAGCGCGCACTGTGCCTTGGCGAAAAGCCACTTCGTCAATATCCATCACATCGGCGGACATCAAACTGACAAGTTCGCCATCGAGTAACATCTTGACCACCATGCCAGACGCATGGGGCGTAATACCGTAAACGCCGGAATGAATTTTCACCCCAGCAGGCACGCCGAGCACAGGGAGTTTGTCATCGATAGTGGCTTGTTCAAAGACGGAGTAAACATCGCGGGCCGTACCATCGCCACCGGCAAAAAGCAGTAAATCCAGCGGTTCATCCAGCAGCGCACGCACAACGGCCTGCGTATCCAGCGCCTGAGTTTTATCCGGAGTTTGATACACCACTCGCGTGGTAAAACCGAGTGTTTTAGCGGCGTCTTCACCCATGATGCCTGAAGCAGTAATGACTTCAATGTCATCACTATAATCACGGATAACCTCAAGGGCCTGCATCATGCGCAATGCGGCTTTAGGTTCGGCGCCTAATGCAAGCGCCTCTTGCGCAACGCCATCGCTGCCCTTAAGGCCAACACTGCCACCTAAGCCAGCTAATGGATTGATAACTAACCCTAAACGAAACCGAATCACCCTTTACCTCACTTAACGCAATATTTTGATTTTTTTATATTTTTATCTTAATGGATATGACTAGGCCGTATGGGCTGCAACACTCGGTTTATCCTTAGGGATAAAGAATACCGCCAGCATAGCGGCAAAGGCGCATACTGCGGCAAATACCCAAGACCAAACCGCCCCACTACCATCGCCCCAAATATAGCCGCAAATCCAAGTACCGAGCGCGCCGCCAACCCCAAAACTTAAACTGGCGTATAGGGCTTGACCTTGGCTTCTGTGACTCGCATCGAAATGTTTATGCACAAATTGAATCGATGCAGCATGGGTTAAGCCAAAGGTAAAGGCATGTAATAATTGGCTAAAGCCAAGCCACAACACGCTATCTACCCCAAAGGCAACCAATAACCAACGCAAGCAAGTCATGCCGATACTGACAATCAATAGGGTGTTTACACCATAGCGACCGAGTAAACGCGGCGCGAACATAAACATCACGATTTCGGCCATAGCGCCAAGGGCGACAAATATGCCCGCCGAGGATTCGGAGTAACCCGCTTGCTTCAAATATAAAACGAAGAAGCCGTAGAAAGGTCCCGCGCTCATTTGCAGCAACATGGCCGAGACTAAGAACCAAATAATCGCCCGATTCCATTGCAATGGCGGCCGCACTTGGCTGGTGTCGCGCACTAAACGATTTGCTGGTAGTGGCAACGCACAGGCTAACATGCCGATAAATAATGACAAACCGATATAAGGCAACACCTCAGTGCCCCACTGACCAATGGCAAAGCCCGCACCGACAACAAGACAGATATAACCGACACTGCCCCAACTGCGAATTTGACCATAGCGGCTGGCATTCTCGCCTAAGGTTTCTAAGGTGATCACTTCAAGCTGGGCGAGGATCGCATTCCAAAAGAAGGTATAGAGGGCCAGACTCAGCGCCATATACACAAAACCACCATGGTAGAAGAAACTCAAATACGCCAGCGCGGCGGCTCCCGCGCCCATTTTGATCAGCTCGGCGCGCATCCCCGTTCGGTCGGCCACTTTAGCCCACACATTCGGCGCAACGATGCGCGTCGCCATCAGGATGGCGAGTAAAAAGCCAATTTCTTGAGGATTAAAACCGCGATTTTCGAAGAAGACCCCAAGATAAGGAACCATAGTGCCGAGAATAGAAAAAAAGAAAAAATAGCAGGCACAAAGCCAGCGCAATTGCCGGCTTGTGCTAGAAGAAGTTGACATTAACGCATTCCATTTATCTCATGCCACTCATTGTATCGTTATCGCATACCAGCTATTTCATGCGCCTATCTCATACCCCTATCTCATTCCGAGAACGGGCGTGTGACTACGCACATCCTGATTTTGCGCTCTGTGTCTTAATAAGTGATCCATCAACACAATGGCAAGCATAGCTTCGGCAATCGGTACCGCGCGGATCCCAACACAGGGATCGTGACGACCTTTAGTGACCACTTCAGCCATTTCACCCTGTGCCGTCATACTTTGACCTGGCACGCTGATGCTGGAGGTGGGTTTTAACGCAATATGGGCAATAATCGGCTGACCCGACGAAATCCCACCGAGTACACCGCCCGCATGGTTAGATTCAAAGCCTTGCGGCGACATTAAGTCACGCCCTTCGGAGCCCTTTTGCGTCACGACACCAAAACCATCACCAATCTCAACACCTTTGACGGCATTAATACCCAGCAGCGCGTGGGCGATATCGGCATCGAGTCTATCAAATACTGGCTCACCTAAACCCACTGGCACACCTGTCGCGATAACGGAGATTTTAGCGCCAATTGAGTCACCGGATTTTTTCAGCTCACGCATGTATTCATCGAGCGCTTCCAGCTTGCTAGCATCGGGGAAGAAAAAGGCATTTTGCTCGATTTGGTCAAGATCAATAGTCTGCGCACAAATAGGACCCAGCTGCGACATATAGCCGTAGATCTCGATACCGTGAACTTGCTTTAAATACTTTTTAGCCACAGCACCCGCCGCAACCCGCATCGCAGTTTCACGGGCTGAAGAGCGGCCACCACCGCGGTAGTCACGCATACCGTACTTTTGCTGGTAGGTATAATCGGCGTGCCCAGGGCGAAATAAATCTTTGATATTAGAGTAATCTTGACTGCGTTGATCGGTATTTTCAATCAAGAGTCCAATCGAGGTGCCCGTGGTTTTACCTTCGAAGACGCCGGATAAAATCCGCACTTCATCGGGCTCACGGCGTGCCGTGGTATATCGGGATGTCCCTGGGCGACGGCGGTCAAGATCGTGCTGCATATCGGCTTCGGTTAATTCAAGCCCAGGAGGGCAACCATCAATAATGCAACCCAGTGCAACACCGTGACTCTCACCAAACGTCGTCACTACAAAATTTTGACCAATACTGTTTCCAGACATCCGCTTTGTACACCTTAGGTTATTTGTTCATCGCTCCGCGCCCAGCGAGTACTGGACAATTTATTTTCCCGCTGCAAGCCTAACTGGCAGCGGGAAAAGTCTCAACCTAATTTGCTATCTTAGGCTATTGTGCGTCGCGATAAATACCAAATACCGACTGATTTTCAACCAGTTGATCGCGGGTCAATACGAATACGCCATCGCCACCATTTTCAAAGTTAATCCAAGTGAATGGCACTTCTGGGAACTGCTCAATCAAATGCACCATAGAATTACCGACTTCGACAACGAGCAAACCCGTTGGCGTGAGGTATTGCGCGGCATTGGCGAGTATACGTTTGGTTAAATCTAACCCGTCGCGACCTGAGGCTAAACCAATGGCAGGCTCATGGTGATATTCATCAGGCATGTCGCCAATGTCTTCAGCATCCACATAAGGTGGGTTTGAAACAATCAAATCATACTGAGGCCCTTCTGGGATGGCCGAAAACAGATCCGATTGCATCGGGAAAACTCTGTCCATCACACCTAAGGTTTCGATATTGATTTGCGCTACATCTAAGGCATCCTCGCTGATATCCAGCGCATCGACTTCGGCGTCTTCAAATTCATAGGCACAGGCAATCGCGATACAAGCGCTGCCAGTACATAAATCTAAAATACGTGTGACTGGCTTGTTATATAACCAGGGGCTAAAACGGTTAGCGATCATTTCGGCAATCGGTGAACGTGGCACTAACACGCGCTCATCGACGTAAAATTCAAGCCCAGCAAAACGCGCTTTGTTGGTCAAGTAAGGCACAGGTAAGCGTTCTCTCACCCGACGAATGATCAACTCGACAATTTTATGCTTTTCACTGCTGGTCAAGTTACTTAAAATCACTTGCTGACCGATTTCTTCGGGTAAGTGTAAGGCATGGAAAACTAAGGCGATGGCTTCATCCCACGCATTATCAGTACCATGACCATAATACACATTGGCATCGTTAAAACGGCTCACGGCCCAACGTAACATATCGCCAATAGTACGTAATTCTGTCACAGCTTCATCTACAAAGATCTTATCCAAAACGTGCTCCCGCTAGTTTGTTCGCAAACATTGTAACTGAACTCTATTCAGAAACCATAGGATTCAATAGAATACCCGCCATGAATAAAGACGACGACAAAGAAGGCTTGGCGATGTTCTCAGCGCTTATTGATGGAATTAAACCCATCACGCAAAATAAGCGACACTTTCGCATGCCCTTAAAAACCAAACAGGAAATAGAACTGAAAGAGCAGCAACTGCATGCTAACAGTTATTTCTCAGATACTTATCAGCCACTACTGCCTGTACAAGGGCCGATGCGTTGGTTAGAAGAAGGTGTTGACAGTTTAGAGCTCAAGCGCCTCAGACGTGGGGATTACCAGCCAGATTTGCTGCTGGATTTGCACGGCTATCGCCAATTGGAAGCCAAACTTGAGTTAGCGGCACTGATCCAAGCCTGCGTTAAACAGCAAAGCCTGTGCTGCTGCATTATGCATGGTTATGGCAGTGGCATATTGAAACAACAAGTTCCCATGTGGTTAGTGCAGCATCCTATGGTGAAAGCTTTCCATCAAGCACCTAAAGAATGGGGTGGCGATGCGGCGTTATTAGTGCTGATTGATATTGGCGAGCAGCCGCATAGACGTTAGCTCGCTATCGGCTTAGGCTTTAACATTTACTATTTAGCTGAAAACAAACGGCCCATTTAATGTGGGCCGTTTGTTTTGTAAAAGAGGTATAAACCTAGATTAGCTAATACTATGCGGGGCGTGCTGCCACACAATCGATGCTTGCTCGGCATGTTTATCAATGAGTGTAATGCCTGACGTCGCGAATAATGGCGGCTCAACGCCAGCCACTAACTCACTGACTAAATAGCCCAGTAACGGCATGTGAGCAATCACTAGTACTTTATCGGCTTTGTATAATTCAGCATAAGCCACAACCAAGGCGGCTACATTGGCGGGATCGCCAGAAGGCACAAGATCATCGGCGACTAACCACTTACGCGGCTCAGGAAAATGCTGACTCAGTTCCTGCCACGTTTGCTGTGCTCGTAAGTAAGGACTAACTAAAACAAGATCGAAATCAGCCACACTGCGAGCTAGCCAGTTGCTCATCAACACAGTATGGTGCCTTCCAACATCGGTCAGTGTTCTGTCTCTATCAGACTGAGCATTAAATCCGGCGTCACCATGTCTCATCAAAAATAGCTGCATACTTCTCTCGCGACTCAAACTTGTTTTTGTTTTATCCCAATTGTAGCCCTAAAATCCGTTTCAACAAACCTCACAAGACTTAATCTTTAGTCGATAAACACAAGAGATATTTGCTAAAAACCATTAAGACTATCAATATATAACAAGCTATCGTTACCGGAGTGTCTCTTTGCAAGCCTCTCAGTCCATATATAAAAGTCCAAATGATCACCGCCAGTATCGTTATCTTGTATTAGATAATGCGCTCAGGGTGTTATTGGTTGAAGATCAAGATGCCAGCCAAGCTGCCGCATCTATGGCTGTAGGCGTGGGTCATTTTGATGATCCCGCAGATAGACCCGGCATGGCGCACTTTTTAGAGCATATGCTCTTTCTAGGTACTGAGAAATTCCCAGACTCAGGCGAGTATCACGCCTTTATTAATCAGCATGGCGGCAGCAATAACGCTTGGACGGGCACAGAGCACACTAACTTCTTTTTCACCATCAATGAAGAAGTGTTTGCCGACTCCTTAGACAGATTCAGCCAATTTTTTATCGCCCCAAAATTTGATTTAGATTTAGTCGATAGAGAACGCCAAGCTATTGAATCTGAATTTAGTTTAAAACTGAAAGATGATATCCGTCGGACCTATCAAGTACTCAAAGAGACAGTCAACCCACTGCATCCATTTTCGAAATTTTCCGTAGGTAATTTAGTCACCTTAGGCGGAGAACAGGCACAAGTACGTAGTGAATTACTCGATTTCTATCAAAGCCATTACAGCGCCAACTTAATGACCTTGTGCTTAGTCGCTCCGCTTTCCCTTGATGAATTACAAGATTTAGCCTGCCACTATTTTAGTGGGATCCGAAACTTGAACTTAGTGAAAAACTATCCTCAAGTACCACTATTTTCAGAAAAAGAACTGTTGAGGCAAATCGATATTGTGCCGCTTAAGGAGCAAAAACGCTTAAGCATCAGTTTTAATTTCCCTGGAATTGATCACTACTACAAACGTAAGCCTTTGACTTATATCAGCCATATTTTAGGCAATGAGAGTCATGGCAGTCTGTTGTCGTATCTGAAAGAACAAGGATTAGTGAACAACTTGTCTGCGGGCGGCGGTGTAAATGGTTATAACTTCAAGGATTACAGTATCGGTTTACAGTTAACCGATAAAGGGCTAGGCAATCTCGATGAAATTATCAGCTGCTGTTTTGAGTATATTGAACTTATCAAAACCCAAGGCTTAGATGAATGGCGTTATTTGGAGCGTGCAAACCTGCTCAAAATGGCGTTTCGTTATCAAGAGCAAGTTAAATCACTCGATTTAGCCAGCCATCTCAGCATCAATATGCATCACTATGAGGTCGAAGACTTGGTCTTTGGCGATTATCGGATGGATGGGCTGGATATCCCTGAAACCATTGAGCTACTTGAGCTCATGGTGCCACAGAATATGCGTCTGCAGCTTATCGCCCAATCGGTTAAAACGGATCGTAAAGCTAACTGGTATCACACGCCGTACAAAGTCCGCCCAATTGCGCCACAGTCCCTAGCTCGTTGGCAAGTGAACAGTATTCGCCCTGAATTACAACTACCGGCTGCAAATCCTTTTATTGTCGCCGACTCGATTGCCCGTCCGGATAAGAGCGATGTTGACGTGCCAGTGATAGTTGCTGAATCAACTGGATACCGCATTTGGCATAAGAAAGATGATGAGTTTAATGTGCCAAAAGGTCACATGTATTTATCGCTGGATTCAGAGCAGGCAAGTAAAACGCCAAGGCATGCCACCCTCACCCGCTTATATGTTGAAATGCTACTCGATTATCTAACCGAGCCAACCTATCAGGCCGAAGTTGCTGGATTAAGCTATAACATTTATCCGCATCAAGGCGGAATTACACTGCATTTATCGGGCTTTACCGGCAATCAAGAAACGTTATTAGCGCTATTAATCCATAAAGCCAGAGAGCGTAATTTTACCGAAGAGCGCTTTGCCCTCATAAAATCTCAGCTTCTGCGCAGTTGGCAGAATCAAACACAGGCTAAACCGATTTCACAATTATTTACGAGCCTGACTGTTACGCTGCAAAAAAGCAGTTATGAACCAGCACGCATGGCTCAAATGTTGGAAGATATTAGCCTAGAAGATTTACATAACCATGTACGCGCCTTCTACGAAAAGATCTATCTTGAAGGGTTAGTCTACGGGGATTGGTTAGTCTCTGAAGCACAAGCTCTTGGCAAACGTTTAGAGCACATTTTATCTTTAGTTTCGACGCCGAGCGCCGAGTCCACCAGAGAATTAGTGAATTTAACAGGCCAAGGCACGTTACTGAGAGAACTCGCAATAGATCATCAAGATAGCGCAATTATTGTGTATTACCAATCTGCCGTGGCAACACCCGAAAAAATGGCGCTATTTAGCTTACTGAATCACACTATGTCGTCCACCTTCTTCCATGAGCTGCGTACTGAAAAACAGTTGGGCTATATGGTAGGCACAGGTTATCTGCCGCTCAATCGTCATCCTGGACTTATTTTCTATATTCAGTCACCCACAACTGGGCCACTGCATTTATTAGAAGCCATCGACGAGTTTATTGCCGACTTTAATTATGCAGTGATGCAAATCACCAACGAAGAATGGGAAAGTACAAAGGTAGGTCTGATTAATCAAATCATGGAGCACGACGCGAACCTCAAAACTCGCAGTCAACGTTATTGGGTCAGTGTCGGCAATAGAGATTATCAATTTAACCAAAGAGAACTCGTCGTAGACGAAATAACTAAGCTCACCCGCACTGATTTACTCAAATTCATGATGCGTAAAATGCGTACTAAGCACAGCGATCGCTTAGTGTTATTTAGCACAGGTGAACAACACAGAACCCAAGCCGCGCTGATGTCAGACAAAATGATCACGGATCTTAAAGTTTTTAAGCAAACGGCAGAAAAGTTTAATTTCTAAACAAAAACACTTTTGCTCACACATTTGTGAGCAAAGTTAGGTAAACAAACAGAATCGCTACAAATCAGTCCAACTATAGTCGTATCTTTCAGTGTTGGACGTAATCCTGATGTAAAACATGGCTAGCCCATGTTCTACCACTTCAGCACCGAACAATTTTACTGCATCTACATGCTGTTAAAAGGATTTTCTGCAGACTCTACTTTGACAAACCGCTCACTTTCTGGAAAAGTGATGTAACACAATTGTTTCATGGCATCCTCGGATAATAAGAACAAACACTATGCCTAAAGCACTATTGACTTTTTTCCTCTTAATTACTCTCAATTTATTCCAATTTCCCCTTTTAAGCCAAGAACTTATACAAGGGGCTATACCTGTAGAATTAAAAGCTAAGCTTTTCAGTGTGCCTGAAGGGCTATCTCAAAGTACTGTAACATCCATAGCAGAAGATCTTGATGGCTACATTTGGATTGGAACATTAAATGGACTAAATCGATTTGATGGTAGAGAATTCAAAAAATTCTATTCTAATGATGGTTCAGGGCTTGATAGTTCATTTATTCAAAGTGCCATTTTTGATGGAGAAAAACTCTTTATTGGAACAGATAAAGGATTGAATGTTTATTCGCCAGAAAAGGAAAGTTTTGAAAAAATTGAAGACTTAAAAATTGCAGTATGGTCACTAAATATCTCTGATGGAAATATTATTATTGGTGCCGAGAACAAAATAATTGAAATCGACCTCAATACAAATAAAATAATATCCAGCATAGAAAACAAAGACTTTAACAGTGTGAAGCGAGTAATCAAAATTGGAAGTGAATATCTTTTAAAAAACCATGACGGAACAGTATTTTTTTACTTTGAAAACACGTCAAAAAAGATAATTGAAAATGCAATAGACATAAGCCAAATAGACGACAACTATTTCATATTTACAAATACATCCATTTATAAATTTGACGAAAAGAATAGAAGCGCAAGTAAAATTTCATCCGTTGAAATTGATAACATTTCAATTTCTGAAAAACAAATCATTTTCATAAAAGATGATTCCATTTACAGCCTCAATAGAAAGACCTTTAAGAAATCCATAATCGGAAGTATATCTAGAACAGACTCAACACAGAAACCACATTTATTATCACAGGGTAAGAACTATATATTCATAGCCAAAGTTAACATGGGAATTTCATTAATAGATAACAATGAAAATATAGTTTCCCTAATAAACGACTCAAAAACAAATGTTTGGAATATAACATCAGAAAACAATGAAGAACTAACCACTTCGATAAACAAAAACAACATTTCAATTATTAATACTCTTAGGAAAAATAAAAAAACAATTACAACCAATATTGAAAACATAACAAATGCAATTTCGATAAAAGATGGTGTTTTTTTTGGAGGTTTAAATGGATTATACTACACCCAGAATAATGATGTTAAACCCATAAAAGTCAGTGACGATGAAATCGTCGCAATGTCAAACATTAAAAACAACAAAATTTTATTTGGAACTAGTAATTTCGAAATAAAAGAGATTGACATTGAAAGTAAAAAAGTTACGCCAAAGTTAGTCCTAAATAAAAAATTACCCATTTTTGAAATAAAAATAATCTCTAATGAAAAATATATTGTCGCCACACAAGCTGGATTGATTGAAATAGGTTATGGGATTGAAAGAACAGTATATGACAGTGGTATTGTTTACAGTATTGCACACAAAGACGATATAACATATTTCGGTACAAAGTCAGCAATTTACTCTTATAATCATAAGAATAATTCAGTGACACTTCTTGTCAATAGCAAAAACCCTATTTACTCTTTATCGATTAATAGTAACAATGAAATAGCAGCATCATCGATCCAAGAGTTACTTGTAAAAATAGGCGATAAAATCTATACTTTAAATACCGACTTTGGTGCGCAAGATGAATATAACACACAAAGTGCAGTCGCTATTGATAACTACTTTTATTTTGGTGGAATAAATGGCATCAGCCAACTAAATACTGAAAAACTAAAAGAATATATAAAAGGAGATAAAATAGAAACGGTTATTAGCGACCTTTATATATTTAATGAAATACAAAAAATTGGAGAAGGAAAATTTAAGAAATCAATTTCAAAATCTTCAAGTATAGAGTTAAAATATTCTGATTATCCTTTTACATTAAGATTTAATTCACCTAAATCTGGCAGTATAAATATTGATTACTTTTATCAATTGGAGGGTTTGTCAAATGATTGGATCGCTGATAAAGGAAATAACTCAGCAACATATACTAATTTATCACCAGGAGAATACTCATTTAATGTATATGGGGTAAATCCTATCACAAATGAACCAGGGCCCACTCATAGCTTAAAAATAGAAATAACGCCTCCTTGGTGGCTATCTGGCTATGCTAAATCATTTTATTTTATCGCATTAATACTTGCGACATTTATATGTATCAAGGTTCTCTTGAAAAAAAGAGAAGTGCAACGCCAAATAGCGCTCAGCGAAGAAAGATTAAAACTTTCCCTTTGGGGAAGTGGTGATGAAATGTGGGACTGGGACATAGAAACTGGCAACATTTTTCGCTCAAATATTTGGGGAGCACTTGAATTTCCCCGTGATGGACATCGTTCAGGTAAATCGGATGAAGAAAGTAATATACATCCTATGGATCAAGAACGTGTCCGTGAAGCGCTTAATAAGCATTTTTATGGTGAAACAGATCATTTTGAAGCCGCATATAGGGTAAAAGGCAAAGACGACAATTGGGTATGGATTTTAGACCGCGCCAAGATTGTAGAGCGGGATGACAAAGATAATGCCCTGCGAATGACTGGAACGATTAAAAATATTAGTCAATTTAAACAAAAAGAAGAGCAGCTAAAACTCTTTGAAAAAGCGATTGAAAATATCTCGGAAGGCATGTTTATCCTCGACAACGAATACCGTTTTGTCGAAGTCAACGAAGCTTGCTGTAAAATTTCATTACGTAACCGAACTGATTTTATTGGCAACTTACTCACATTTGATTTATATCCAGAAACCTTCTCCACCCAAATCAGAACTATGTTAAAACAGCAAGGTCGCTGGGCAAATGAAGTCGAAGCCGCCAGAGGAGATAACAGTCACTTCCATATGGAGCTCACTATCGATGCTATCTATGATGAGTTAGGCGAATTGTCACACTATGTTGGTGTTTTTTCTGATATATCAAGACGTAAGCAGCAAGAAGAAGAGCTTAGAAAATTAACCAATAACGATCTCTTAACCGGACTACCTAATCGCTCCAACTTACAAGTGACCTTAAATAACCTAGTGAATCGAGAAATAGCTCATGCTCTTATGGTGCTTGATCTTGATAATTTTAAACGTATTAATGATTCCCTAGGCCATCAAATTGGGGATACGTTATTAAAGCTCGTTGCTACCCGCATTAAGTCCTTACTTCCTAAAAATACCAGTATTTATCGTCTAGGCGGAGATGAATTCGCCATTGTATTAGACAAAGGTTCAGATATAAACGCCAGTGCAGCAATAGCTAACCGTATTATTGAGGGATTAAAACCTGCATTTGACGTTAGCAATGAACAGCTAGTCCTAGGGTTAAGTATTGGCATAGTGCTATTCCCAGAAGATGAGCAAAGCGAGCAAGCATTACTGAGAAAGGCTGACATTGCTATGTACCATGCTAAGTCAGCAGGAGGTAATTGCTACCAGTTTTATTCTGAGTCTTTAAACCAACATGCAATTAGGCAATTAGAAGTAGAAAATCTTATCCGTGAAGGTTTAAAAGATGATCTATTTGAAGTTTATTATCAACCTAAGGTTGATCTTAAAAGCGGTAAAATTGCAGGTATGGAGGCTTTAGTCAGATTAAATCATCCAATACATGGTTTAATTCCCCCCAATGATTTTATTCCGCTTGCTGAAGAAAACGGCTTAATTGTTGAAATTGGTGAAATCGTCTTACGCAAAGCCTGTTTCGCAGCACAGAAATGGCGTGAACAAGGCATATTCAGCGGCAGAGTCGCCGTCAATTTATCGTCACGTCAATTTGCTCTACCCGATATTCAACAACGAATAGAGTCAATTTTAAGACTCACCAAACTACCCGCATGTCATCTTGAATTAGAAATAACTGAGGGCACCGTCATTAAACAGCCGGAAACGGCGATTATCGTCATGCAGCAACTTGCTAAAATGGGCGTTAGTTTGGCACTAGATGATTTCGGCACTGGATACTCGTCCCTTTCATACTTAAAACGTTTCCCGATTCATACTTTAAAAATTGATAAAGCTTTTGTTGACGATATTGATAAGTCTGATCGCGATCTCAAAATGGTCGATTCTATTATCACTATCGCCCATAACATGGGGCTTTCTGTTGTGGGAGAAGGGGTAGAACAAGCAGCACAATTGAACATTTTACGGGCACTCAACTGTGAAGAAATTCAAGGCTATATTTTTAGTAAGGCCATAAAGGAGAGCGAATTTACCCTGCTACTTAAAGAAGACATGATAAAGCCAAACACAAAAAGCAACATTACATAATCAATCCACTCTCAATTTGATTGCGATTTACAACATTGGCACAACAAGTGCAATAGCACTATCAGTGTCAATAATAAATCAATATCAACTACCCTGAGAGAGAATTAGAATGATTAAAGGAATCCTAGTAACAGTTACTTTATTATCTTCAATTTATTTAGCTGCAAATAGCGTTTCGCTTGAAGGTGCTCCTAATGTTAAATTCAAGCCAYTCGAAGTTGCGGGCGCTCCTAATGTTAAATTCAAGCCACTCGAAGTTGCGGGCGCTCCTAATGTTAAATTCAAGCCACTCGAAGTTGCGGGCGCTCCTAATGTTAAATTCAAATTATTTGAAATCGCATAACGAAATTAAGTAAAAGGAGAGTGACTATGTTAAATTCAATCAAAAAAGCACTCGGTTTATCCAAGCCAGCGCGTAAAAAAGTTAAGTTGCCTGAAGGCTTGAATCACCTTGAAGTGATTTCTGCAAAAGGTTGGTGGAACTAATTTAAGTTCTGTAGACATGAGTCTAACTCATGTACAGTGATAGTTAATTAAGTTAGCGCAGCTTAGAAACAATAAAGGGAGCATTGACTCCCTTTAGTCTTAAGTGAATATAAAAGTACTAAATAGTCATGTAGTCATGTAGTCATGGAAGTTACCTAACAAATTAATAAATTAGCTATTTAATATCCCTTCCTCACTACAACGGATTTTCCTCAAGGCTAAATGGCGGTGTGTCGTAAAGAGTGGATAAGCCAGAGGCCCGAGCACAAAACCCAGCAGCACCCAATGCTTAACAGTAAGACCTGCGGTAAATGCAGCCAAGCCAAAGTACCAAGCCGAGATTAATGCGATAAAGATAACCAGCAAAACCACAAACCACCTCTTTGAAAACAACTAAATAAATCATAAATGTAGAGAAATTAATTCCTCATTAAAATGCGGATGCTACTCGCGTAGTCTTGGTGATTGATGCGCATGTTAAATACGTCGTTTTAACGGCAGGATAAAAAGTTCTCCGCATTATGCATAAACGAGCAATACTCATTCCTCGCTGCGCTCTCAGTACAGAACACGTAATACCGAACTCTCGATAAAGGGCTCGGATTATACAAGATCCACATCCCCAACATGAACATTTTTTAGGCAAAAACATGCCTTATGGCAATAAAAAAAGCGGCAATAATCTGCCGCTTTTTTGTTCAATTTTGATTAACTAAGACCTAGATTAACGATGACTTAGATTCACTGAAACTTAGAAGAAACGCGCGTTTTCTTGAGCCATGGTTTTTAAGCGCTCACAAGGTTCGAATCTGTTACCGAATTGACTTTGATAACCTTCAAGGATCTTCACTAAGTTCGCGGCGCCTAAAGAGTCAATATAATGGAATGGGCCACCGAGGAATGGCGGGAAGCCAATACCAAAAATGGCGCCAATATCGCCATCTCTTGGCGATGCGATAATACCATCATCTAAACAACGCACCGCTTCATTGAGCATTTGTACGACACAACGCTCAGCAACCGCTTTTGCGTCTTTATTGGTGCCAGGCTTAATGCCTAACACGCCATAAACACTCTCATCGACGACTTTCGCTTTCTTGCTAGAGTCTTTTTGGCCGTATTGATAAAATCCTTTGCCATTTTTGCGGCCTTTACGATCGTCACCTAAAAGCTTGTCAAATGCGGCTGGCGCTTTAAAACGTTCACCCAATTCTTTTTCAAGGATCGGTGAAATTTTTGCGCCCACGTCGATACCCACTTCGTCGAGCAAAGTAATCGGTCCCACAGGGAAGCCAAATTTCACTAAAGCTTTATCCAAATGCTCAACACTTTGGCCTTCAAGTAGTAATTGCGCGGCCTCATTCATATACAGAGCCAGAATACGGTTCACGTAGAAACCCGCACCATCCTGCACCACTATCGGTGTTTTACCTTGCTTACGGGCAAATGCGACAGTAGTCGCAATGGTTTCTGGTGACGTTTTAGCATGGGCAATCACTTCCACCAGCGGCATTTTTTCCACTGGCGAGAAATAATGCAGACCAATCACGTTCTCGGGACGCGTTGCCGCCTCAGCGATTTGGCTAATTGGCAAAGATGAGGTGTTTGACGCAAAAATAGTGTGCTCACCACACTCACGCTCAATGTCTTTCACCATTTGATGCTTAAGTGCTAAATCTTCAAATACCGCTTCCACAACGATATCGGCATCGTTAACGCCTTTATACTCAGTGGTTGTCGTCATCAGCGCCATTAAGTTGTCACGGGCAGCAGGCGTCATATGGCGGCGCTTTACCCCTTTATCCAACAACTTATAAGCGTAGGCTAATGCATTGCTTAAACCTTTTTCACTGATGTCTTTGACGCGAACAGGGATTTTAGCCTTAGTGGTCGTCACAGAGGCGATGCCTCCGCCCATTAAACCGCCACCTAAGATCACCGCTTTCTTCACTTTACGCGGCGTAGCACCCTCAGCGCCGGTTTCTTTCTTCATTTCTGTGGTAGCAAAGAAAATACTGCGCAGCGCTGCAGATTCTTTTGATACCACTAATTCGGCAAAGTGACTCGCTTCGACTTCTAGCCCTTTTTGCATCCCCTTCGCAATCCCTTGACGCACGCAGTCAATGATCTTGGCTGGTGCTGGATAATTACCTTGGGTTTTCTTTTCGACTTGTTTAGTCGCTTGATCGAAAATAATGTTACGGCCAAAGCTCGTGCCTTCAAGCACTTGATTAACGAGTGACTTTTTAACAGGTTTCGGTGCACGTTTACCAGCAAGCGCCATCTCAACTGCGGTTTGCAGCAAAATGGTCTGCGGTACAACATCATTCACTAAGCCCATTTTCAAGGCTTGTTTAGGACGGATTTGTTTACCGGTCAACATCATGTCTAAGGCGGTGGTAATACCGACTAAACGAGGCAAACGTTGAGTCCCACCGCCGCCAGGTAATAAGCCAAGTTGAACTTCCGGTACGCCGAGCATGGTTTTACCATCGTCGCTACATACCCTTTGATGGCAGGCTAAGGCTAACTCTAAACCACCACCTAAACAGGCACCATGGATTGCCGCCACTACAGGAATTTTTAAGGCTTCTAACTCATTAAAAACCACATGCCCTTGCTGGGATAAGGCTTTGGCATCGGCCGCCGTTTTACAGGCATCGAGCATGGAAATGTCCGCGCCCGCGACGAAAGAATCTTTCTTGCCCGAGATCAGCACGAGTCCACGAATATGAGGATCGCTTTTAATCTCAGCCAGAATCTCACTGATTTCAGGGCCAAACTGTGCTTTTAGGGTGTTCATGGTTTCGCCAGGAACATCCATAGTCAAAATGGCAATGCCGTCGTCGCGGCGGGTTAAATTAAAGGTCTTTTCCATGCCGATTACTCCACTTCCACTATCATAGCCACACCCAAACCACCGGCCGCACAAGCCGTCGTTAAGCCAGTTCCACCACCACGGCGCTTAAGCTCACGACACACTTGGGTGATTAAACGGGTTCCCGTTGCCGCAAAAGGATGACCATAAGCGAGCGAGCCGCCGAGCACGTTAAACTTGCTCATGTCGATTTCGCCAATCGGGCGGTTGCGGCCGAGTTTTTCTTCGGCAAATTTTTTCGAAGCAAACATCTGCATATTCGCTAATGTCTGCGCCGCAAAGGCTTCGTGCATTTCAATCAGAGTAAGATCTTCTAATTCCATTCCAGCACGTTTTAACGCCAGTGGCGTCGCGTAGGATGGCCCCATCAGCATATCTTGCCACACATCAATGGCGCTAAAGGCGTAACTCTTAATGTAACCAATCGGTTGATAACCTAAGGCTTTGGCTCGACCTTCACTCATCAGGATAATCGCTGAGGCACCGTCCGTCAGTGGCGTACTATTGGCCGCCGTCACAGTACCGTGTTGTTTGTCGAATGCAGGGCGCAACTTAGCATATGACTCCAATACTGAGTTTTCGCGGATATTGTTATCGCGATCGATAAACTGCTTATACGGCGGTATATGCGCGACCATAACTTCGTCACGCAAATGGCCCGAAGCCCAAGTTTCGCTCGCTAAGGTATGTGAGCGGTGCGCTAAGGCATCTTGATCGGCACGGCTAATATTGTAGGTTTTTGCCATCTGCTCGGCGGTTTGTCCCATAGACAAGCCCGTTGAGTACTCTGCCACCGCAGGCGGCACAGGTAATAAATCCTTTAAACCTAAACGGCGGAAAATTTGTAACTTTTGCCCAAAGCTACGGGCTTTATTCAGATCGACTAACGCATGGGCTAATTTTTTCGATACACCGATAGGTAATACAGAGGAAGAGTCGGCGCCGCCCGCAATACCGATTTCGATATTACCCGTCATGATAGATTCAGCCACGTTTACGGCAGATTGAAAGCTAGTTGCACAGGCGCGAGTGACACTATAGGCATCGGTCGACACATTCATGCCAGTACCGAGTACGATTTCACGGGCAATGTTAGGTGCAGCCGGCATTTGCACGACTTGTCCATACACTAATTGCTCAATCAGCTTAGGATCGAGTTCAGAGCGCGCCAATAATTCATTGACCACCATTTTGCCCATATCGAGCGCCGATACACCGTGGAATGCCGTGGCTTGCTTTGCAAAGGGCGTTCTTAAACCCGCTACAATGGCGATACGTTCACCCTTGGCGTTCGTAACCTGTTGTCTATCACTCATTTGTCACCCTCTTTATGTGCGCAATCGCTGAGAGATTTCAGGCGGCGCTAGCTATTTCCGTGTTTGACCCATTGTTTTACGGCGAAAAACGCCCAATAACAGGTCTGACCATTAAAGTGTGATCTGATTCTAACTTCTTGTCAGCAAGTTTTAAACACCTGTTTGTTTTTTTAACACTAGCCAAACCCTAAGGGAATTCTTTACCATAGCTGTTGTCTATAGCCCACACACGTATTTTCAACATAATAAAACGAGTAGCATCATGCCTTTGAGTCGCTTCCACGCATTACGCACTTACCTAAATAAGGTTGTTTTAGGGCAGCCAGTATTGACCGAAAATCTGCTCATTGCCTTAATTGCCAATGGCCACTTATTAGTTGAAGGACCACCGGGGCTGGCCAAGACCCGTGCGGTGAAAGCCTTATGTGACGGGGTTGAGGGCGATTTCCACCGCATTCAATTTACCCCAGATCTACTGCCCGCCGACTTAACTGGTACAGATATCTATCGCTCGCAAACTGGCACCTTCGAATTTGAAGCCGGACCGATTTTCCACAATTTAATCTTGGCGGACGAAATTAACCGTGCCCCAGCCAAAGTTCAGTCAGCCTTATTAGAAGCCATGGCCGAAGGCCAAGTCACAGTTGGTAAGCACAGCTATAAGCTACCGCCGCTGTTTTTAGTGATGGCCACCCAAAATCCATTAGAGAACGAAGGCACGTATCCGCTGCCCGAAGCACAGCTTGACCGTTTTCTGATGCACTTAAACCTTGATTACCCAAGCGGTGAGACTGAAATCGAAATTCTGCGTCAATCCCGCAAAGAAGCACTGACCCACGAATTGCCAACCACTGAGCCGATTGCTCAGGCGGATGTGTTTGCCGCCCGTGACGAAGCCATGGAAATCTATCTTGCCGAGCCGCTCGAAAAGTACATAGTCGAAATCGTGATGGCGACCCGTGAGCCTTTACGTTACAGCGAAGACTTAGCTAAGTGGCTTGAGTACGGCGTCAGCCCGCGCGCAACCATTTCATTAGAACGCTGCGCCCGCGCCCGTGCTTGGCTGCACGAGCGAGACTTTGTTTCACCGGAAGACATTCAAGCCGTCGCGCCAAATGTATTACGCCATAGACTCCTACTCAGCTACCAAGCACAGGCCGAAGGTGTCAGCCGCGATCACGTGATCAACCACATCTTAAGTCAAGTTGCAGTACCTTAACGGTGAAGATAAAGGTGAAATAAGATGAGTGACACAGCGCGACTCTCAGCCTCGGTCGATGGCTTGCCGCTTTTTGCCGATGGCTTGCATTTAACCGAGCAAGAGCTGCTGGCGTGCCAAAATATCGCCCGAGCTATGCCTGAGCGTTATAGCCGTGCCCGCGCTAATTTAGCGGGCCATCGCAGCAGCTTAATCAAAGGCCGCGGTATGGAGTTTGCCGAGGTGCGCCACTACCAACAGGGCGACGATGTGCGCACCATTGATTGGCGCGTTACCGCTCGTACGGGCACAACTCACACTAAGTTATTTGTCGAAGAACGTGAGCGCCCTATTTTATTGTTAATCGACTTGAGCCAAAGCCTCTATTTTGGTTCGAGTTTATTGCTGCAATCGGTGCAAGCAGGACACCTTGCGACCACCTTAGGTTGGAATGCGATTAACCATGGCGATCGGCTCGGCGCCTTGATCGCCTGCGAATCTGAGCATTTAGAGCTCAAACCCCGCAGCCGTCGTCAGGGCATATTGCAATTGATCTCAGGCCTGCGCCGTGTGCACGAAAATCAGCTCAATCATGTTGGCAGTGGCCAGCGCGATCCTGACCATATCCTGCGTGCCTGTCAGCGATTACAACGTATCGCCAAACCCGGCTCCTTAGTTTGGATAGTGACAGATGGCAGCCATTTTAGTCCCCAATGTATCGCGCCTCTCACCGAGCTTAAGCGTCATTGCGATGTGGGTGCCTATCTTATTACCGATCCTCTGCGTCAAGGTACACTGCCGTTACCGCACAACTTTAATTTGCCGGTACAGGATGGGGATGAGGACTTAGTGCTTACCCGCCACAGTTATCAGGCTTGGCTCGACATTCAGTTGCGTCAGCAAAAGGACTTTATCGCCATGATGCAGCAACTGCGCGTACGCACCCAGCTCATAGATGCGGGTGCTCCCCTAGCCCACCAATTGGAATTATTGCGTTAACTATGGATCCAGCAACAGTGAATTCAGAAATAGCAAATCCACAGGCAGCAGTACCTATGCCTTCTACGGCGTCAAACCCAGCCCTTGCACAACTGCAGGATATTATTCATCCCGATCCGATCGGCGCTTGGCCTTGGGCAATCGGTTATTGGCTGGTTTTAGCACTTGTGATTGCCCTCATCACACTCTTAGTTATCTGGCTAAGAAAACGCGCCCGTGACTTTGCGCCGAAAAAAGCCGCTAAACAGTTACTCAATCAGCTCGATAGACAAGCGACGTCCTATGCCTCTGACGTCAACAGCCTATTAAAGCGCACCGCCATGAGTTACCTCAGCAGAGAAGCAATAGCCTCCTTAGATGGCGAAGCTTGGGCGGCTTGGTTAGACAGCTATTTACCCGAGCATAAACGCCAACATATCGGCCCCTTATTAGCCAAACGCCATCAGGCAACGCCATTGACCTTAGCTGAAGCCAATGAATTGCATCAACTCACACAGGCTTGGTTGGCATCGAAAGCAAAACTGAGTGCGCCTGAGTCGACTCTTGTTTTAGCTAAGGGCTACGTTCAAGCTAGTGGCGACGCTCAAGCTAAAAGCCAAGCGCCAATCCAGCCAGCTGACACCAAACAACCGGAGGCACAATGTTAACAATTGCATGGCCTTGGCTATTGATATTATTGCCTTTACCTTTGATTTTTTGGCGCCAACACACAGTACAAGTGGATGGTGGCCGGCTGCAATTACCCGGAATAAGCCAAACGGGTAAACAAAGCTTAACGGCCAATACGCGTCAGAGCCGCAAACGCTACTGGCTGATGTGGTGCCTGTTAGTGCTCGCTATTGCTCGTCCTCAATGGCTTGGTGAACCTATCGAACTGCCAAGCCAAGGCCGTGATTTGATGATGGCGGTGGATTTATCCGGCAGTATGCAGATTGAAGACATGGTGGTGAATGGCAAAACCGTTGATCGTTTCACTTTAATTCAGCACGTCGTCAGTGACTTTATCGAGCGCCGCAAGGGTGATCGTATCGGCTTGATCCTCTTTGCCGATCACGCCTATTTACAGGCGCCGCTGACCCAAGACAGACGTTCAGTGGCGCAATTTTTAAAAGAAGCACAAATTGGCTTAGTCGGTAAGCAAACCGCCATAGGTGAAGCTATCGCTCTAGCGGTAAAACGCTTCGATAAAATGGACGAGAGTAATAGAGTATTGATTTTATTGACCGACGGCTCTAACAACGCGGGCAATATAGAACCAGAGCAAGCAGCGCAAATTGCCGCTAATCGTAAAGTTACTATTTATACGGTTGGTGTGGGCGCAGATGTAATGGAGCGCCGTACACTCTTTGGCCGCGAGCGGGTTAATCCCTCAATGGATCTGGATGAAAACCAACTTAAGCATATCGCCGACGTCACCCACGGCCGTTATTTTCGCGCCCGTAACAGCCAAGAGCTAGACCAGATTTACCAAGAAATCGATAAACTCGAACCTGTGAGTCGCGACCAGTTAAGCTATCGTCCGCAGGCAGATCTGTTCTATTGGCCGCTGGCACTGACATTACTGACGAGTCTGTGGATTGCCTTAGGTCAATTGCCACTCTTTGCAGCGCGCCGCGTTAAACCCTCTGTCGCAACCACTTCACAGGGGAACATCAAATAATGAGCCTACATTTTATTCGTCCCGAATGGCTACTCGCCCTAGTGCCGCTAGCCTTAGCCTTGTTGAGTTTATGGCGGCAACACGAGAGCCACAGCGCTTGGAATCGTTATATTGCGCCGCACTTAGCCAAGATATTGGTCACCCAAGGCAATAAGAAATCCCGCCGTCCGTTGCATTTATTAGCCTTAACTTGGTTGATTGCGACCTTGGCACTCGCCGGACCTGCCGTTAATAAACAATCCTTACCTGTGTTTGCCGCCGAGCAAGGCCGCGTACTGGTGATGGACATGTCCGTATCTATGTTCGCCACCGATCTTGCGCCGAATCGGTTAACCCAAGCCAAATTTAGGGCAACGGATCTCCTACGTAATCTTAAAGAAGGTGAAACAGGTTTAGTCGCCTTTGCCGGCGATGCCTTTACTATCAGCCCATTAACCCGTGATACCGGCACATTACTCAATTTACTGCCGACCTTAAGTCCTGAGATCATGCCCGTTCGTGGCTCAAACTTAGCGGCAGGCTTGACCCAAGCCAAAACGCTACTGGCTCAAGGTGGGCATATTCGCGGTGATATTATCCTGATGACAGATGGCATAACTGCTGCCCAGTTTGATGAGGCTAACTCGGCATTAAGTGGCACCCAATATCGCCTCGCTGTCGTCGCTTTTGGCACCAGCCAAGGCGCGCCAATCCGTCTACCCGATGGACAATTACAACGCGACAGCAGCAACGAAGTCGTTGTGGCCAGCACTGATTTCGCTCTGCTACAAAAACTGGCCGTGAATAACAAAGGCGTTCTGATCCAGAATCGCACCGACGGTAATGATCTCGCCCAATTACAGCAATGGTTAAGCGATGCTGGCGATGCGAAAGCCACAGATCTTGATGGTGAAACTTGGCAGGATCTCGGTCCTTACCTCGCCTTATTATTACTGCTACCCGCCCTTTTCAGCTTTAGACAAGGAATCGTGGCCAGTGTTGGATTTATCACTCTTGCTGGCAGCTTACTGCTCGCGGCTGTGCCTCAGCCAGCCCATGCCAGTGTGTGGGACAATGCCTGGGACAATGTGTGGAAAACCACAGATCAACAAGCGATGCAGGCCTATCAATCCCAAGATTATGCCAACGCCGCTAAGCAGTTTGAGTCGCCCCAATGGCGTGGCAGCGCCCAATACAAAGCCGGTGATTTTGCGCAAGCACTGAAAACCTTCGAGCAAGATAGCTCAGCCCAAGGCCTCTACAATCAAGGCAATGCGTTGATGCAGCTCGGTAAACCCGATAAGGCCAAGGAGCGCTATCAAGCCGCACTTGAGAAACAAGCTGATTTCCCTGCGGCCAAGGCCAACCTTGAACTAGCTGAAAAGTTATTGCAAGAACAGCAACAACAGCAAGGTAAAAACGAGCAACAGGATAAGAACCAAGATCAACAAGGCGATCAACAGTCCGGTGATCCCCAATCAGGTGATCAACAGTCTGGTGACCAAAAGTCGCAGGATAAACAGCAATCTGACCAAGATAGCGCTCAGAAAGATAAGCAAGATCAAGCAGGGCAAGAGTCTCAGGATCAACAGGACGATGCCAATTCTGAGCAAAGCCCTGAGCAGCAAAAAACGAATGAGCAACAGTCTGAGCAAGATAAGCAAAATGGCAATGCTCAGGACAAGCAGAATGAAGCTCAGCAAGATCCCGCTGAAGATAAAGCGCAACAGGATCAACAAGCTCAGCAGGAAAATGAGCCGGTAGATAATGAAGCTAAGATGCAAGCGCAGGCTAAAGCCGATGCTGAAGAGCAAAAGTCAGCAGAACAAGAAAAGCAAAGCGTTGCCGCCAAAGAAGCTCCTGAGCAAAATGCGCAAGATAAACAAGAGGCTGCTATGAGTGAATCGGTCGAGGCACCGCCAACCAATAGCGAGCCACTGCCCGCAGAAATGCAACGAGCACTGAGGGGCGTGAGTGAAGACCCGCAAGTGTTACTGCGCAACAAGATGCAGTTGGAATATCAAAAACGCCGTCAAAATGGCCAAATATCAAAGGATAACGAACAGTGGTGACGAGACAATTTTTTATCCTGCTACTCCTTGCCATCGGAGTGGCCCATCCCGCCTTTGCACTTAGCAAAATTGAGGCCTCGGTCGATCGCAACCCAGTGATGGAGGGCGAATACTTTGTGCTCAACATCAGTGTCGATGACGAAGTCGATACCGGAAAGCTTGACACATCCGCCCTACTGAAAGATTTTATTGTCGGCCGTACTAGCGTGAGTCGCAGCACGCAAATCATGAACTTCGATGCGGTCAAAGAAACCCGCTGGCAAGTGCTGCTCGCGCCAAAACAACAAGGTCAGTTAACCATTCCGGCCTTTAGTATTGACGGCGTCAGCTCATCGCCTATTCCTCTCAAAGTGGTCGAAACCGGTAGCCAGCCCGCGCAAATGAACAATCTGTTCATTGACGCCAAAGTCTCGACCGACGAGGCCTATGTTGGGCAGCTCATTACCTACAAGGTGAAACTCTATCTGGCGGTAGAATTACAAAGGGGCGTATTGAGTGCACCATTAATCGAAGGCGCACAGATCAAACAAATCGGTGAAGATAGGGATGGTTCAGAGATAGTCGATGGCCGACGTTACCGCGTGATTGAACGCACCTATGGCATCATTCCCGATTTGCCCGGCCAAGTGAATATCAAAGGTGCAACCTTTGCTGGCGATGTGTTGGTAGAAGCCCAACGCCGCGGCGGTATGTTTGGCTTTAATGAAAGCCGCCCAATGCAAGCAGGCGCGCCCTCACTGACAGTTCAAGTGAATCCCGCACCAACAAGTTTCCAAGGCCAATGGCTAGTTGCCGATTTAGTAGCGCTAAAAGAAAACTTCCCTGAGGATATTAAAAAGTTTACCGTCGGTAGCCCTATCACCCGCACTATTACGCTGTTGGCTTCCAATGCCGATGAAAATAGTCTGCCTGATATAGTGCAAACCCTGCCCGATGAACTCAAGTCATACCCAGAGAAACCTCAGCGGCAAACCTTTGTGCGCGATGCACAAATTGTTTCGCAGTACAGTATTACTTCGGCAATCGTTCCCAGCAAAGCGGGCACCTTTACCTTGCCCGAAATCAAAGTGCCTTGGTGGAATCCGCGCCTTAAACGTCAAGAAACTGCAACGCTGCCCGCGCGTACCATAGTCGTTGAAGGCGGTGCTGTCAGTGATACGCCAGCTCAACCAACATGGGAAACCAACTCCGCGGCCGATAAGGGCTGGTCTTGGCTAACCACGGTTTTTGCTGCGCTATGGCTGGTCACTCTAGTCGCTTGGATTATCACCTTAGTCGCTTGGCGCCGCGCCTTAAAAAATCAAACGGCCGCCCCAATTGCAGTAAACTCTTCAATCAGTTCAGCACAATCAGTGACTGCCTCCGGCTTGAAAGGATTAGAGCAAGCCTGTGCCAGTGGCGATGTGAGTCGAATTATGTTGCAATTGCAGCGATATTTCAGTGAGTTACAGCAAACGCCTATGACATTAGATAAGATTGCTGAGCAGTCACCGCAACTGGCAGCAGCGATACAGCAACTGCAAATCAAAGCCTACAGTGCGAAGGCCGATAAGAGCCACCATACTGACAGTGCTAATACGAGCAGTGCGAATTCTAACAATACAAATAGCCACTTAAGCGCCGAATGTACCGCCTTACTTAACGCGGTTAAGGCCTGTGAGCATAAACATTCAAACACAAAATCAGCGCCATTAAGCCCACTGAATCCTAAATAAATGATGGGGTTAATGACAAAGAAGCGAGTGCTACCATGCTAAATATTCCGCCAAAAAGCCCAAAGATAAAAAATGTTTGCTAACTGGCGCAAGAAATCCGTCGAGCCCGCGGTCTCTTCTGACATGCTAAGCAAACAACGACGATACAACAGCCTAGTCAAGGCGCTACATGCAGACATTTTCCGCTACGCCTATTGGTTATGCGGCGATAAGCACGTGGCTGAAGACATTACCCAAGAAACCTTCTTGCGGGCGTGGCGCTCTTTGGATTCCCTCAAGGATGATAAAGCGGCGAAAGCTTGGCTGATCACGATTCTTAGGCGTGAAAATGCGCGGCGTTTCGAGCGTAAACAGTTCGATTATTCCGACGTTGAGCAAGATACCTTAGAGGACAATATCTCCAATAGCAGTGAAGAGCAGACCGAGCAATATCTGATCCGTCGACAAATTGGCAAGCTGGATATCGAATACCGCGAACCACTCTTACTCCAGCTCATTGGTGGCTTTAGCGGCGATGAAATCGCCGAGCTGATGGAGCTCAATCGCAACACCGTAATGACGCGTTTATTTCGGGCGAGGAGCCAATTGAAAGAATTACTTGAGAAGAATGATGTGAGAGGTCAATCCAATGGATGAGCTTAAATTTAGACGTCAAGCTTATGAAGATCCTCATAATCAAGATGCTGACTTTCTGGCGCAGATCAATGCCAAGCCAGAAAACCAAGCCCTAATCAATGAGCTTAAAAACCTTGATGCCAAACTGAGCAATGCATTAAAAGTGGATGTGGCTGAGGATCTCGCCGACAAACTCATTTTGCGTCAGCAGTTACAACAGCACCATAAACAGCGCCGGCAAACGTTTTTTTTAGTGGCCATGGCAGCCTCGGTCGCGTTTGTGGTAGGGATCAGCTTCAGCCTATTACGCTTAGGGCCTATTGATTTAGCTGAACATGCACTGGCCCATGTCTACCATGAAGATATTGCCTTGCATGTCGATCAAAATGTCAATTTTAGTCAAGTCAATGCCCAGCTTGCGTCGATAAAAGACTTTGGCAATGCCAAATTTACCCAACAACCGGGCAAAGTGTATTACACCTCTTATTGCGATTTTCAAGGGGTAAAAAGCCTGCACTTAGTACTTCAGGGCGAACAAAGTAAGGTGACACTCTTTATCGTGCCACTCGAGAAACGTATGGTGTTGGATAAAACCTTCGCCGACGGTAAATATCAAGGGATGGGCTTTGAAACGCCCGATGCATTTATTTTGCTCATAGGTGAGGATCAAGCTGACCTTCGCTATATAAAAGACGAAATCAAGAATATATTTATTTAAGCTATTGTTATAAATTGCATTTAAAAATCAATCTCCGATATTTTCATGTTATCGGAGGTTAGATTTCAATCACACTTACATCTGCTAATGGGCGCACGTTCAAACATCTGGTAGCATGCTTGCCACTTTTAATAATAAAAAGATGGGAAAAGGCAAGATGACGATTGAAACCCCGATTTTAATCACATTTGTTGGTTACTTAGTATTGATGATGGGCATAGGTTTTTGGGCTTACCGTGCTACCGATACTGTTGATGATTATATTTTAGGTGGCCGCAAAATGGGCCCCGCAGTGACCGCACTCAGCGTGGGTGCATCTGACATGTCAGGTTGGCTGTTACTGGGATTACCCGGCGCAGTTTACTTAAGCGGCTTAGGTGCAGCCTGGATTGGCGTAGGATTAATTATTGGTGCTTGGCTAAACTGGTTATTTGTTGCCAAACGACTGCGCATTTATACCCAACTCGCCGATAACGCCCTCACTTTACCGGATTTTTTCGAGAAACGTTTCCACGATACCCAAGGCTATCTCAAACTCGTTTCCGCAATCACTATTCTGGTGTTTTTTACTTTCTATGCCTCCTCTGGCATGGTCGGTGGCGCGATTTTGTTTGAGAAGGTCTTTGGGCTTGATTACACCGCAGCCCTCGTGATTGGCTCGGCCATCATAGTCGGTTACACCTTTATTGGCGGTTTCTTTGCCGTGTGTTGGACTGACTTTTTCCAAGGCAGTTTAATGCTCATCGCCCTATTGATTGTCCCTTTCGCCGTTTTCGCTCACCCCGAAAGCCATGCAGGTATTGAAACAATCGATCCCGCGATGTTGGCATTGGTCAATGACAAAACCACTGCCATCGGCATGTTATCTTTGCTCGCATGGGGCCTAGGTTATTTTGGTCAGCCACATATTTTGTCGCGTTTTATGGCGATAGGCAGTGCCGATGCCCTGCCCTTGTCACGCCGTATAGCCATGAGCTGGATGGTGTTATCTCTCATTGGCGCGTTAGCCACAGGTATCGCAGGATCGCTCTATTTCGCCAAAGAGCCATTAGCCAATTCTGAAACGGTATTTATCCATTTAGCTCAAGCGGCGTTTAACCCATGGATTGGTGGGCTATTAATCGCCGCTATTTTATCGGCAATCATGAGTACTATCGACTCACAGCTCTTAGTCTGCTCAAGTGTCATCACCGAAGATTTCTACCGTAAATGGTTGCGCCCAAAGGCCGATGATCGCGAGCTAATGATGGTAGGTCGTTTAGGTGTACTCGCTATCGCTGTAATTGCAGGTGTGATAGCACTCAATCCTGAAAGTAGCGTGCTCAGCCTAGTGAGTTATGCTTGGGCAGGCTTTGGTGCGGCCTTTGGTCCTGTAGTCTTGTTATCCCTGTTTTGGAAGCAATATAGCCGTAATGGCGCTATCGCCACTATTATTGTCGGTGCATTAACCGTGGTGATTTGGAAGCAACTCACTGGTGGCATTTTTGAAGTATACGAAATCCTTCCTGGGTTTATATTCGCGACTATTGCGGGTATTTTAGTCAGTAAATTCTCTGCTCCAAGTGAAAAAGTAACGACAGAGTTCGAACAATTTAAGTCTGCACTCTAATCTAGATATGCTTCCATATGTTAAAAAGCGCACAAGTGTGCGCTTTTTACATTTTGTATCCTTTTAAATGCCCAACACACCATTACAAACCGTTAACTTCAATTGAAACCCATAGCGGTACCCAAAGCCCTTCATATCAAGCATCTGGCCAGACCATTCAAGCATACTAAAGTATCACTCTTGTTTTAAAGACTTTTAATTAACTGAAAATTAACATATTTCACTTCTGGTCGGACTTGTTGAGGGTACATTGAATCCATAAGATGCCGGAGACTAATAAATGGATTTAAATACTTTCGGCGGACTAGGACCGAATAAAAATCCAATACTTATAAAAAATAGAGAGAATAATAATGAAAACATTCAACAAGACACTCATTGCCGTTTCTGTCGCATTAGCAAGCACACAAACCTTAGCTTCAGGTTTTCAACTAAACAGCCAATCAGCAACGGGTATGGGCCGTGCATTTGCGGGTGATGCGGTTATTGCCGATAACGCTTCTGTGTTATCACGTAACCCTGCTGCTATGGCATTATTCGATAAAGATGCGATCTCCTTCGGCTTAACTTATGCCGATATTACTGTTGATGTTAAAGACGTTAACTTTGCCGGTGGTGCCGTTGACTTAGGCAGCATCGATGACGCGGGTAGCTCTAAAATTATCCCTAATATTTTCTACATCCACCCCATCGACGATAAGTTCGCCGTAGGTTTTGCCGCTTTCTCTAACTTTGGTACCGGTACCGATGCCAGCTCACTTTCAAAGAGTTTACCAGCAGGCTCACCAGCACCTTATGATCTGCTTGGCGAAACAGAAGTAACAACGGTTAATTTTAACACCAGCCTTTCATACCGTATTAATGACATGTTCAGTATCGGTGCTGGTATTGATGCCATTTACGGTGAAGGCCGTTTAACCCGTAACATGGGCGCGACACCTCTGGTTGACGTCGACGCTGACGGTTGGGCGTTTGGTGGTATTGTGGGTGCCACAATTGAGTTAGATAAAGACAATCGTTTCGGTATCAGCTACCGTTTCAGCCCAACAGTGAATGTTAAAGGTGATGTTAATACCATTACATCAACCAATATACCAAATGTTGGACAAGTGGCTGTTGCCACCAGTTTTGATAGTTTAGATGTACCGCTAGCGGATATCTTCCAAGTTGCAGGTTTTCATCAAATCACCCCTAAGTTTGCTCTGCACTATACAGCACAGCACACCCAATGGGGTAATTTTGAACAAATCACAGCTAAAGATGGTGTTGCAACCATTCCAGCTGTTGGAGTGACTCAAGCCGTAGGTGATGTTGCGCTGAAAGAATACCAATGGAAAGATTCATGGTTATTCAGCCTAGGTGGCACTTACACAATCAACGAACAATTCACCGTGCGCGCGGGTTATATGCATGACCAAGGCGTTGTGGACGAAATCAGCTCTATTTCATTCCCAGACTCTGACCGTAACTGGTATACAGCGGGTATGAGCTACCACATCAACCCACAAAACACGGTTGACTTTGGTATCGCTTATATTAAAGGTGAAGAAGTTCACCTGATCGAAAACAGCGCAATCGCAGGCCCTGTTAATGCGATTACTGAATCAAGTGGTATGTACTACTCAGTTCAATACAGCTACCAGTTCTAAGATAAACTCCTAACACCAAAGCCGCATTTTTTGCGGCTTTTTTGTATCTTAAGCATTTATTGCCTAAAGTTAATTCATACTCCTGTAAATGCAGCTACGGCTATGGCTAAAGTCATTGGACTCGGTGGAATTTTCTTTAAAAGTGTCGATCCCGTTGCCTTGGCAACTTGGTACAAAACCCATCTTCAAGTCCCTATTGAAAACTGGGGAGGCGCCGCGTTTTATCACACAGATAAATCAACTCTTGGCTACCATGTTTGGACTCCTTTCGCCCATAGCACGGACTATTTCGCCCCCTCAGATAAAGGGTTTATGTTCAACTTTGTCGTTGACGATTTAGAGCAAGCACTCCTACAAGTAGAGCAAGGTGGCGGTCAACCGATTGGTGGTATTGAAGATTCAGAATTTGGCCGCTTTGGCTGGTTTATTGACCCTGATGGCAATAAAGTCGAATTATGGCAGCCAAGCGCCATCCCTCCTGAAAAATAAATGCTTTAAACAGATATTTCAAAACTCATCTCTCAACATAATCTCCTCTGCCTTAAGCGGCATCTATTCCGAATAAACCCAGTGCATGACTGAGGTTTATTCGGTATCGTAGACTGAGTTCATCTAATCAAGAGATTCTTTTTATGGAAAAAAGTAACATCCTTCCTGCCCTGCTGTTAGGTGGTTTCCTTTGCGCTGGACTTGTTTATGTAGGCCAGACAGCAAGCTCAGCACTATTGCAAATGAAAGCCATGGAACGCACTGTCACGGTAAAGGGCTTAGCGGAAAAAGAAGTCAAAGCCAATGTGGCAATTTGGCCAATCAATTTCACTGAGGTCGATAACAATCTGCCTAAACTCTATGAGACGGTTCAGCAAAAAACCGATCGTGTTGTGGCGTTTTTAAAGGAACAAGGCTTTAGCGACAGCGAAATTACTGTCTCTTTGCCTTCAATTGAAGATCGCCAAGCCCAAGGTTATGTCGATCCCAACGTCAGATACCGTTACTCGGCAAAAGTGAACCTATCAGTTTATACCCCACAGATTGATCTCATGCTGAACACCCGTAAGCAAATGATTAACTTAGTAAAAGAAGGTATAGCGATCGCTAGCCAAGATTATGATAATCGCACTGAGTTTCTGTTTACCGATCTCAACTCAGTCAAACCTATCATGGTGCAAGAAGCGACTCAAAATGCCCGCGAAGTGGCTGAAAAATTTGCTAAGGATTCGGATTCTCGCCTCGGAAAAATTAAAAGTGCGAGTCAAGGCCAGTTCACCATTTCAGACCGCGACAGCAGCACGCCTTACATTAAACAAATTCGCATCGTTTCCACACTAACCTATTATTTAAATGACTAAATTTTAGGCTTAATTTGAAGCTCTGAAGCATGAGGAATAAGGCGCTATAGGCCTTATTCCTTATTCCTAAATTAGGTAAAAACACTACATTAAATTTTTCTAATAAATATTGATTGCCTATTGAAAACAACTCCATTAGAATTTTCTCATAAATTACATCTGGGGTGATATAAGTTATGACATCAATTTCTCGTGCTTTTTTCTTACTGCTGGCACTTTCCAGTACTCAAGCTCAGGCTGCCTCAGTCGAAACCATCGAAGTCTTAAATAAACCCTATCCGAATTGGGTCACCTTAGACGCCACCATTGAAGCAGTAAAAGCAGCGACGGTATCGGCGCAAACCTCTGGTCGTATTGTTAAACTCAACTACGATGTTAACGATGTCGTCCCCGAAGGAGCCGCCCTACTAGAAATAACCAGTAAAGAGCAAGGCGCTGAACTGGCAAGCTTTGAGGCTGATCTAGCCAAAGCGAAGGCTTTAAATGTCGAAGCTCAGGCACAATACAAACGTTATAAAGAGCTATTTCCCCAAGGCGCGATTTCTAAGGGCGCGATGGATGAAGCCACCGCCAATGCTAAAGCAACAGAACAAGCCGTCAGTGCAGCACAAGCCCGTGTCATCAAAGCCAACGAATCCCTAAAATACACTGTCGTTTCAGCGCCTTTTAGTGGCATAGTCACTGAGCGTTTTGTCGAACTTGGCGAAACAGTAAGCCCAGGACAAGCACTACTTTCAGGGTTTTCCGCGAGTCAAATGCGCGCCATTACCCAAGTGCCACAGCGTTATATTAACCAACTTAAAAATTCCCCCAAATTTCTCGTCCGTTTAAGTGATGGGCGCGAGTTCACCTCAACTGACCTCACGATTTTCAGTTTCGCCGATCCCGTCAGCCACAGTTATCAAGTGCGAATTAATCTGCCAGAAAATGAAGCCAATCTTCAACCTGGTACTTGGGCAAAAGCTTCCTTTAAAAATGGCGATCGGGAAAAAATCCAACTGCCCGCCTCTGCACTGCTCACAATGAACGAACTGAGCAGTGTTTACCTTAAACAAGGCGAAGCCTTTGTGCTGACCCAAGTCCGTGTCACTGAGCCCTTAGATGGCGAGGTAGAAGTGCTTGCGGGCCTTAAGTCGGGTGACAAGGTGGCCGTTGATGCCTACCAAGTGTTGCTCAGCAAGAAGCAATAAATTCCCTAGCGACTTAAGCTTTGTCGAGGTTGTTTTATGAAACATGCTCCAGTACCACAAACCACACTTGGGATTTCCGGACGAATTGCCGCTGCCTTTCAAAATAGCGCCATCACGCCGCTATTAGCACTTCTCGGGCTCTTACTTGGCTTATTCGCCATTTTGGTGACACCAAAAGAAGAAGAGCCACAAATTGATGTCACCTTTGCCGATGTGTTTATCCCTTTTCCCGGCGCGACACCCACGGAAGTTGAAAACTTAGTCACCCTGCCAGCGGAACAAGTGATCTCCGAAATCAAAGGCATAGATACTCTGTACTCGTTCTCCCAACCCGATGGCGCGCTGATCATCGTCATCTTTAAGGTCGGTGTTGCGCGCAATGATGCCATCGTCAGCCTATACAACCAGATTTATTCCAACATGGATAAATTACCAAGGGGCGCTGGCGTGGGTGAACCGCTAATTAAACCCCGCGGCATCGATGATGTGCCCATTGTCAGTTTGACCTTATGGTCAAAGGACAGGCAAGTGTCTGCTGAGCAGCTAACCCATGTCGCCCTTGGATTAGAAACTGAAATTAAGCGTATTCCCGGCACTCGCGAAATCGATACCGTTGGCCAGCACGATATGGTGGCCAACATACGTATCGATCCCGCCAAGATGAACAGCTTTAATCTGACCTACGATAAGTTAAGACAAAGCCTGAATGACAATAATATGGTCTCTATGCCTGCATCCTTAGTGCAAGGCAATCAAGAGATTAAAGTTCAGGCTGGGCAGTTTTTACAATCCATCGACGATCTCAAGCAATTAGTCGTCAGTGTCTATCAAGATAAACAAGGCAAGACTATTCCGATTTATTTGGCGGATATTGCCGAAATCAGCTTAAAAAGTGATATCCCTAAACAGAGCGTTTGGCACGCAGATAAAACCGACATTTATCCCGCCGTCACAATCGCAATTGGTAAACAAGCAGGCCAAAATGCCGTCGATATCGCCGACAGTGTGATTGAGCGGATAGCTAAAGTCGACAATGTGTTGATCCCGGCAAATGTCGAAGTCACAGTGTCACGTAACTATGGCGAAACCGCGGCGGATAAATCTAACACCCTTATTTTAAAACTGATTTTTGCCACCAGCGCCGTAGTCGTGCTGGTCTTTTTAACCATGGGCGCACGCGAATCCTTAGTCGTGGGCGTGGCCATTATTATCACGCTAGCGATCACCCTTTTCGCCTCTTGGGCGTGGGGATTTACCTTAAACCGCGTGTCCTTGTTCGCCTTGATTTTCTCCATCGGCATCTTGGTCGACGATGCCATAGTCGTAGTAGAAAACATCCACCGGCATATGGCGCTCGGCAAAAATTCCTTCAGCGAGCTTATTCCTGTGGCGGTCGATGAAGTCGGTGGCCCGACGATTCTGGCGACATTTACAGTTATCGCAGCCTTGCTGCCGATGGCTTTTGTATCGGGCTTAATGGGGCCTTACATGAGCCCGATCCCCATCAACGCCAGTATGGGCATGTTAATTTCCCTCGTTGTGGCATTTGTGGTCACTCCTTGGCTCAGTCATAAACTGCTGAAACATAATGACCAACACGATACTGCCCAAGCCTCGCACGAGGATGAAGCTGAAACTAAGATGGTGCGCCTCTTTACTCACTTAATTGGTCCTTTCCTGCTGGGTAAAAATGCCCGTAAGGCAAGAGTGGGACTGGCTGCCGGCGTATTTGTGTTAATCGGCATCGCCGTCGCGCTCCCCGTGGGTCAGCTCGTGGTGCTTAAAATGCTGCCCTTCGATAATAAGTCAGAGTTTCAAGTGATGGTGGACATGCCAGAAGGCACTCCCGTAGAGCAAACACAAAGAGTATTGCAGGATTTGAGTCGCTACCTAACAACCGTCCCTGAGGTCGAGCATCTGCAATTGTATGCGGGCACTAACGCGCCAATGAACTTTAACGGCTTAGTGCGCCACTATTTCCTGCGTCACAGCCAAGAGCTTGGCGACATCCAAGTGAACCTAGTGGATAAGAAACACCGCAAGCGCGACAGCCACAGCATAGCGGTATCGGTGCGAGACGAACTGCAGCAAATTGGCGAGCAATATCAAGCCAATATCAAAGTGGTTGAAGTGCCACCTGGGCCGCCGGTGTGGTCGCCGCTGGTTGCTGAAGTGTATGGCCCAAGCCCCGCAATCCGCGAGCAAGCCGCTTACGAGATGCAGGCGCTGTTCCATGAAACCAAAGATGTGGTCGATATCGATATTTTCTTGCCCGCTGCCCAGCAAAAATGGCAAGTGATGATCGACCGCAGTAAAGCCAGCCTGATGGCCGTGCCCTACAGCAATATTGTCGACTTGATTGCCACCTCCGTTGGCGGCAAAGATGTGAGTTATTTACATCAAGCCCAGCAAAAACAACCGATACCGATCCGCCTGCAATTAAACGAAGGCGCGAAAGTCGATTTAGAGCAAGTGCTGAATATGAAGTTACTGAGCCAAACGGGGCAATCTGTGCCTGTCTCTGAGCTGGTGACCATCAAACGCGGCAAAATCGATGCACCAATTATCCATAAGAATATGATCCCTATGATCATGGTCGTCGCCGATATGTCGGGGCCATTGGACAGCCCACTCTACGGTATGTTCGATATGGCGGGCAAAATTGATGGCACCGATGGCTTAGGATTTGATCAGCATTATATTCACCAACCCACAGGGTTAGACTCAGTCGCCGTGCTCTGGGATGGCGAATGGAAGATCACCTACGAAACCTTTAGAGACATGGGTATCGCCTATGCCGTTGGCATGATTGCGATTTATTTATTGGTGGTCGCGCAGTTTAGATCTTATCTGGTGCCGCTTATCATCATGGCGCCAATTCCACTGACTGTGATTGGCGTAATGCCTGGACATGCCCTGCTCGGAGCGCAATTCACGGCGACGTCCATGATAGGCATGATAGCGCTGGCGGGGATTATTGTGCGTAACTCGATATTATTGGTCGATTTTATTAATCAAGAAACCGCATCCGGTGTGCCCTTTGAGCGGGCAGTGATCCACTCTGGCGCCGTGCGAGCTAAACCTATCATGCTGACTGCATTTGCAGCCATGATAGGGGCATTGTTTATTCTTGATGATCCGATTTTCAATGGCTTAGCGATCAGTCTGATCTTTGGTATTTTTATCTCGACCATACTGACCTTAGTTGTCATCCCTGTGCTGTACTACACGGCCATGAAAAACCGTATGAATACTGTTCAGATACAAACACAAACACAAACACAAAACTAACCACAACAAAGGCCATCACCAAGATGGCTTCAAGGAGTAAGGTATGTCATTAGAACGCAGTATTATGGCTTTTGCTGGATTGATGGTGTTACTGTCACTGGTGTTAACCGCCTATGTGCACCACAACTTTCTGTGGTTAACCGCATTTGTTGGCGCTAACCTATTCCAAAGTGCTTTTACCGGTTTTTGTCCTGCCGCCATGGTTTTACGCAAATTAGGGGTAAAATCAGAGGCTGAAATTGCTAAGCAAAGCTAAGCCACATAAAGTCACTTCTTAAGAGTTAAGATAAGAGTTAAGAGTTAGGTGAGCAAGTACACGCTTGGCTAATACAAGCGTGCCCAAAAGCCGTCAAGGAGAGATAAAGTGACCCACAACCTCGTAACCCGTGGCCAAAGTCTAATGCGCTTAGCCCTATTAAGCTTGCAGTCACTGGTACTCATGCCACTGCTGCTAATGCCCATGATAGCCAGCGCCGCCGACCAAGATCCTGCAATCGCATGGGATAAAATTGCCGCAGGCGCTATGGTGCTCGATGTTAGAACGCCTGAAGAATTTGCCGAAGGTCATTTAGCGAATGCGGTCAATATTCCCTTTGAGCAAGTGACAGAGGAGTTTGCTAAGCGTGGCATCGCCAAAGATGCTCCCGTCGTCTTGTATTGCCGCAGCGGTCGTCGTAGCAGTATTGCGACCGAAGCCTTAGTCGCTGCCGGATACACCCAAACCTATAATGGTGGCGGCTATTCCACCTTAGTTGAAGCGCAAAAAACGTCCGCTAAATAATTAACAACCATCAAATTGGCTCTAGTGTGGGGAAGTAAGAATAAATCACTTTAGTACTCTCACCTCGCTCTAGCCATTCAAGGCTTAACGGCTAAAAGCGCCCTAGGGCGCTTTTTTATTGTCTAAATAAAATATCGAAATTAAGCAGGGGGTGGATTAATAAGTTTTTACCAGATTCATTGTGGACGAAAGAACACAGGATTTTTTAGTAGTTCTATAAAATAAGTAACACCCGTATTCCCAAAAGCCTAAGTAAAGTCAATCAATTGGCAACTGCCACCCTATTGACAGCCTTTTGCAACAATTTCGCATAATCAATCACTTGAGAAAATATTATCATTATGATGAAAACTTAAAGTTTGTTTTTGTTATTTTTAATTACAAAAAAATATATATATAAATTTCAATACATTGATAACGGTAAAATCAATCAAAAGCCCTCATATGAAGTCGTAAATTCGTATTCACTTATTCACGTTTATCACATAAAAAAACAAATATTTTAATAAAATTTGGTTACAAATCGTTACAACTTGAATTTATATGCACTATAAATGCCTATTAAATCTAAACACTTACCAACCGCCATACTGTTAACAATTGATTTACAAATGACGTGGTCGCAGATAAATTCACTAACCGAGTAGCATCTGAGTCGTAGTTATTCTTATGAAACATAAAATAATAATGATTAACACTAAATTGACCATGGAAGAAGAACATGACAATCAACAGAACCACTAAAATAGCGTTAAGCCTTTCAAGCTTAGCTATTGCGATCTCAGCTGGTGTACAAGCAGCACCACAAGCCCCAGGTTTTGCCGCAGCATTACAAGCACAAACCTCCCCACTGCCAAAGCGTTACATTGTGAAGTTTAAAAACACTGATGCCGCGGCCATCATGTCAGCCAATAGTGTGCAATCAACGAGTGATCTGCAGTCACTCAATGACGCGACAACAGATACGCTACCAACCACAATGAATTATCAGCCACAAATGGCTGAAATCAGTGCCCAACATACCGCATTAAATAAAGTACAAGCGAAGGAAATGAAGCGTATCGGCCGCAGTAACAGTTACTCGGTGAAACTCGATGCCAAAGGGATCAATGCCTTAAAAACCCGTGCTGATGTGGAATATGTCGAAGAAGATATGCCACGCCGCTTTCTAAGTGAAAGTACGCCTTGGGGCCAAACTTTTGTGGGAGCAACCCAGCTAAGCGACAGCCAAACGGGCAACCGCACTATTTGTATTATCGACTCAGGCTACGACCGTAGTCACAGCGACTTAGGTGGCAACAATGTCACAGGGACCAATAACTCAGGCACGGGTAACTGGTTTGAGCCGGGCAATAATAACGCCCACGGTACCCACGTTGCGGGGACGATTGCGGCGATTGCCAACAATGATGGCGTGATCGGCGTTATGCCAAATCAAAATGCCAATATTCATGTGATCAAAGTGTTTAATGAATCTGGCTGGGGCTACTCTTCATCCTTAGTCGCTGCCGTAGACACTTGTGTCACCAACGGCGCCAATGTTGTCACTATGAGTTTAGGTGGTTCAGGTTCTAGCACCACTGAGCGTAACGCTCTGGCCGCCCACTATAATAATGGTGTTCTCCTGATTGCTGCTGCGGGTAACGATGGGAATAGCACTCACAGCTACCCAGCATCCTACGATGGCGTCATGTCTGTCGCCTCTGTGGATAGCCATAAAGACCACTCAGCATTCTCCCAATACACCAACCAAGTGGAAATATCTGGCCCTGGTGAAGCAGTTCTATCGACTGTTACCCGTGGCGAAGGCCGTTTAGCCGATATCACTATCGGCAATCAGTCTTACTTTGACTCAGGTGTCGTACCGCACAATCGCCTGATACCTTCTGGTAGCAGCTATGTCCCCGCACCATTTAACGGTACCAGCACTGCAACTTTGGCAGAATGTACCGTTAGCGGCACAAGCTTCAACTGCGGCAACATGACCAATAAGATTTGTTTAGTGGAACGTGTTGGTAATCAAGGCACTAGCTACCCTGAAATTAACGCAGCTAAAGCCTGTAAGAATGCAGGTGCCAGTGCGACGATTGTTTACAGTAACGCGGCATTACCCGGCTTACAAAACCCCTTCCTTGTCGATGCTAACAACGAAATCAATATGGTTTCTGTATCTGTTGATCGTGCAACAGGCTTAGCACTGCGCAATCAACTGGGCGCCACAGTCACTGTCAGCAACCAAGGCAATAAAGATTACGAGTACTACAATGGTACATCTATGGCGACACCGCATGTGTCAGGTGTTGCGACCTTAGTGTGGAGCTACCACCCAGAATGTAGTGCGGCGCAAGTCCGTAACGCATTGAAAATGACCGCCGAAGATCTCGGAACTGCAGGTCGTGACAACTACTATGGTTACGGTTTAGTTAATGCAGTTGCAGCAAAAGCCTTCCTAGACGCATCTTGTACTGGTCCAACGGGTCCTGTCGATCCAACTGAACCGGGCGATAGTGTTCTGGTGAACGGTGTGGCGAAAACAGGTTTAGCAGGCGCAACAGGTGAAGAATTACATTTTTCATTTGAAGTTCCAGCAGGTGCAACGAACCTAGGCTTTGTGATGAACGGTGGCACAGGTGATGCGGACTTGTATGTGCAATATGGCGCGGCGCCAACCACCACTAATTACGATTGCCGTCCGTATAAAAGTGGCAATAGTGAGTCTTGTCCAATCACCAACGTACAATCAGGCACTTACTATGCCATGGTGAAAGGCGATTCGGCTTTCACTGGTGTGTCGTTAACGGCGAACTACACAGCGTCTAATGGCGGCGGTACGCCAACGAGCTATAGCAATACTGATAACTATAATATTCCTGATAACAAAGCGGCGGGGATCACTAGCCCAATCACGGTTACTCGCACAGGTGATTCAAGTACTGTGACTGCAGCCGTGAACATAGTCCACCCTTACATTGGTGACTTAAAAGTGCAGCTGATCAGCCCTTCAGGAAAAACGGTTACCCTGCATAACAACACAGGTCTTGGTGCAGACAATATCAATAAGAGCTATACCGCAGATATGACAGGTGCTAATTCGAACGGCGTATGGAAGTTAAAAGCCGTAGACAGTGGCCGTGGTGATGTTGGTTATATCGATAGCTGGGAACTGAGCTTCAAATAAATCAAAATCGATACTCTTACTGATATTTAAAAGTGATAAACGGAAAGAGCCTGCAATTGCAGGCTCTTTTTTTACAAAACATGTTATTCAATATCTTTGAGGATTTCAGGCTCAATCAACACGCTGGTTTCATTATCCGATAACCAAATTTGGCCTTCACTAATCGAAACTTGCAATGCCATATTACGCCCAACAAAGGCTTCCATCGCCGTGACGGACTCTTCGGCAATATTCCACACTTTTAAATTCTGATAACGCTCTAACGCTTGCTGATTCTGTTTCCACCAAATCGGTACACTGCGGCCACCATAGGTAAAGAGCTGCACGACTTTGGCACGGCCGCTGGCCTTTCGCAGCCATTTTTCATCGGCCTGACCAAACTCAACCCACAGATCAATTTCACCAGATAGGGTTTTGTCCCATAGCTCTGGCTCGTCATCGACGCACAGACCTTTACTAAAACTTAAGGTTTCGCTGGCATTCACAATAAACGCGAGTAAACGCACCATCATGCGGCCATCGGTTTCGGAAGGATGCTGGGCAAGCGTCAATTGATGGTCTTGGTAATAATTCCGATCCATATCGGCTATCTGTAAATTGACTTTAAACACGGTCGCCTTGAGGGCCATAGTCATCATAAATGCAGAGTGAAATCCTGAAACAGCGAAATCCTAAAATAAGGCTGCCGAGTCTACCTGAGACTCGGCATTAGCTCAAACGAACAATAGAATACGCCCATGAAATCGAACAAAACGTGCAATCGAACAGAAGGTTAAATCGAACCCAAGGCTGAATCGGTAAGAAATTAAATCGCTCCAGGTCGCAGATGTTTAGCCATGGGGAAATGGGCTTTCAACAAGCTGATTTTTTGCGTATCCGCTACCAGTAGCATACGCGTACCCAACTCATACTGTTGACTCAATTCACTGAAAGCGGGTAAAAAACCACGATCTGCGTCGCGGCGAACAAGTTCAGCGAGTTCGACGCTCAAATCCCCTTGGCTGTATATCCAATCGAGGCGCTGTAATAATGGCATGGCGGCGAGCGGCAATAAGTCCACAGACGTTGCATCATCCAACAAAAGGATTTCGCCGCGGCTGACTAAGTTATTAAACGCATGATGGTAATGCTCGGTGGTACGACTATCAAAACGGTCGCCATTGGTATCGAAAAAACGCTCCCAAAATAAGCGGCGTTTCGAGGTTGAATCGAGCTTATCTTGTACTTCGACGCGTCTATCGGCGACAAAATCGAATAACGGTTTGAGTGACTGCGGTAGGCTAGATTCTAAACGCGAGCGAATCGTGCGTGCAAATACCGGCGCTGCGCCCGCAGTGCTGATCGCGACCACTAAACGACCTCGATCCACAATAGAAGGAGTGATAAAGCGGCAAAAGGCGGGATTATCAACGGCATTAACCCAGATACCACGCGCGGTAGCTAAGGTCGCTAACTCGGCATTAAGACTGTCGTTTGCCGTAGCTAAATACACCAAATCATAATTTTGAATGTCGGCATGGACGACTTCACGCTGGGATAACAAAATGCGGCCAGCATCTGCATAACGTTGCACTTCAAGGTTCACCTTTGGCGCTACCACGTGGATATTGGCTTCAGTACGTGTCAGCAGTGCTAACTTACGGCTCGCCACATCGCCCGCGCCCACCAGTAGAACATTCAAATTAACCGTATCGACAAACAAGGGAAAATATTGCATTAGATGAGATCCTGAACGCTTAGTCCTGCACCACTGGCAGTTGACGCTGTACCCAGCCCTTATAGCCACCAATCATAGAGGCAACGTGGGCGTAACCCATAAGTTGCAGATTATGGGCAGCCAAGGCGGAACGCGCACCACCCGCGCAGTAGAGTAATATGGGTGTATTTTTATCGGGGAAACGCGCTTCGATATCACGCTCTAAAATACCCCGGCTTAAATGCTTCGCTCGGGGTAAATGATCTTGCAGCCACTCACGATCCTCACGCACATCAACAAGGTGCCAGCGGTCATCGGCCTGATAAGCTTCGATTGTCACTTCGGTGATATTAGGCAGAATAGCGTCAACAAGGGCGGAAAACGCATTGGGATGCTGCATCACTAACTCCTAGATAAGATATTGAATGACATGATGAATGTCAGCTTATCAGCAAAGTGTAATCTTCTCATCCTGCAGACGCAATCTTTCAGCCTCACCGCAAAGCTGAGAAGGTTGCCAGTGAAAGGCTAGTTGTGGCTTTCGCTGCGCTCTGAGCTACATTGCCAGCAAAGCTCAAAACTGCCTTCATTAGTCTCATGGCATTGCACACACTGCCATTGCGGACTTTCAACATCCAACGCATTCAATTGAACTTGTGCCGATGCGTATTGGGACTCACCTACCCATAACTCGACGTTTTGCATCCCAGTAGGGAGTTCACCAATGCCGCCTAATAACGCTTCACCTCTGAGTTCAACATGAATGCCACAGGCCTCCAATAAACCTTTCCATGTGTGGGCCTGCAATAAATTACCACCAGCAACTAACACTTTACGTTCTTCCATGCGACATCCTACGGCTACAACTCTCTAGAATATGGGTTGCCGACATCCTACTGCTAAATAGCCGAGGCTGTCGAGCGCTGATTTTTACATCAGTTGTTAAATAAATTAACATTCACTTTTTACAGCATAACTGACTATAACTTTGTGAGTTTGCTAGCAGAATGTCAGATACGCCTCAAAATTGATGCAAAAAAAAGCCACCTCATAGGTGGCTTTTTAACTCCAAATTAACCTTTAAGGCATCATAGGAGGTTGGTCTGCGCCTTCTTTCTCAATCTCAACTGGCATCATGTGTTCACGATTGATACCCAGTTTAACGGCCAAGAAGCTCGCCACATAGATAGAGGAATAAGTTCCCACAAAAATCCCCAACAGCAATGCAGTCGCAAAGCCATGGATCATAGTGCCGCCCTTAAGGAACAAGGCCACAACAGTCACCAAAGTCGTGCCCGTTGTAATAATGGTACGGCTCATAGTTTGAGTGATTGAAATGTTAACTATTTCTTCAGGATCGCTCTTACGCAGCTTAAGGAAATTCTCACGGATACGGTCAAATACCACGATAGTATCGTTGAGTGAATAACCCACCACAGTTAACAAACCCGCCAATACGGTCAAGTCGAATTCCAATTGGAATAACGAAAACACCCCTAAGGTCACGATGACATCGTGCGCCAGTGCCGCTACAGAACCAAACGCTAAGCGCCATTCGAAACGAAACGACACATAGATCATGATACAAATCAGCGCGACTAATACCGCCAATGCACCTTGCTCTGCCAGTTCTTTACCCACTTGTGGGCCAACAAACTCAACACGCTTCTGCTGCACTTGTGGGTCAACTTTCTGCGCGGCTTCCATGACAGACTTAACCTGCACATCGCTCTTAACGCCTTCTTTCACCTGTAAACGTACAAGTACGTCACGGCTAGAACCGAAGTTTTGCACGATCGCACCTTCGGAATCTGGCGTCGTCAGTTGCACACGCAGCGCATTCAAATCAACCGGCTGAGTAAACTCCATTTCAACAACAGTACCGCCAGTGAAATCAAGACCCCAGTTAATACCGTTAGTCGCGAGTGATACCAGCGAGCCCAGCACTAACACTGCCGACATAACGCTAATAGGCAGTGCATGGCGGAGGAAGTTTACTGTATGTTTTAAGGATAAAACTTCAATCATTGTCACTTCCCCTTAGATAGACAGAGTCTTCACGCGCTTACCACCCCAAATCGCGTTAACGATTGAGCGAGTACCCACGATGGCGGTAAACATAGAAGTCGCAATACCTATCATTAAGGTCACAGCGAAGCCTTTAATCGCACCAGTACCTACGGCAAACAAAATGAGCGCAGTGATGAAGGTGGTGATGTTCGCATCGGCGATAGTTGAGAAAGCATTACCATAACCTTCATGGATTGCCTGCTGTACGCTACGTCCTGCACGAAGCTCTTCACGAATACGCTCATAAATCAGCACGTTGCCGTCAACCGCCATACCGACCGTCAACACCATACCGGCAATACCGGGTAGGGTTAACACAGCGCCAGGGATCATAGACATAACGCCCACAACCATGACTAAGTTTGCGGTTAAAGCCAGGTTAGCAATAAGCCCAAAGCTACGGTAGTAAACCAACATAAAGAGTAAGACAACTGCCATACCCCATACCATAGCTTGTACACCGCTTTGAATGTTTTCAGCACCTAAGCTTGGACCAATGGTACGTTCTTCAACAATTGATACAGGAGCAATCAAGGCACCCGCACGCAGTAATAGCGCAAGGTTTTGTGCTTCACCATGACTTAAGCCAGTGATCACAAAGTTACGGCCTAAACGGGCTTGAATGGTCGCGACAGAAATCACTTCTTGGATTTTCTGCATCTTAACGCTGCCATCGGCATTGCGATCACCACTGTCTTTATATTCGATGAACAAAGTCGCCATAGGCTTGCCTATGTTGTCTTTAGTCACGTCAGAGAAAATGGTACCGCCTTTAGCGTCGAGGTTGATACTGACCTGAGGACGACTGTACTGGTCAAAGCTAGGTTGCGCGCCAGTGATATGATCACCCGTCAACATCACTTCTTTCTTCAATATCACAGTGCCACCTTCGCGGCGCTGATACACTTCAGAACCTGCAGGTACACGACCTGATTGCGCAGCATTCGGATCGGCTTTGTCATCCACCATGTGGAATTCAATTGATGCGGTTGCACCTAAGATTTCCTTAGCGCGAGCCGTATCTTGCACACCTGGCAGCTCAACGATAATGCGCTCGGCGCCTTGACGTTGTACTACAGGCTCAGCCACACCTAACTCGTTAACACGGTTACGAATGGTAGTAATGTTTTGTTGCAGTGCTTCTTCTTTAATCTGCTTTAGATAAGCTTCACTCATCACAGCTTGCAGCGCGAAATCTTCGCCACGGCTAGCGTCGGTGAACACCATATCTTTATTGCGAGTCTTAAGAAAACGCTCGGCAGTCGCTAAGTTTTCAGCATCACGGAACTTGATTTCAATTCCAGTGGCATTAACACGAATACCAGCATAACGAATGGTTTCTTCACGTAATTGTGAACGGAAATCAGCGACTTTAGCTTCTTCCATCTTACGAATCGCTTCGCCCATGTCCACTTCCATGAGGAAATGCACACCACCGCGAAGGTCAAGACCGAGTTTCATTGGGCTACCACCCATGGACTCGAGCCACTTAGGCGTCGCAGGCGCTAAGTTAAGTGCCACAGTAAACTTGTCACCTAAGCTGTCAGCAATCAGTTCTTTCGCCAGTAGCTGTTGATCCGCATTTTGCAAACGGACCAACAACTGACCTTTTTCAAGCTCAGAGCGCTTTACCGCAATGCTCTTACTGGCTAACAGCTCGTTCACACTGGCTTGGGTAGATGCTGTTACTTCAGCACCTCGAGTCGCCACCACTTGCACCGCATGATCTTCACCAAAAAGGTTAGGTACGGCATAGAAACAACCTATGGCGATGACGAGCATCACCATAATGTTTTTCCACATTGGGTATTTATTTAACACGCCTGAGCCCTCTTGGCTTACAACGACTGGATAGAGCCCTTAGGCAATACAGCTGCAATATAGTCTTTTTTGATCGTGATTTGTGTTGTGTCGTTCAAGCTCAGTAACACGTAATCGCTTTCGTCGCTGATTTTTGCAATCTTGCCTAAAATCCCACCACTGGTTAACACTTCATCGCCTTTGCCTAATGAAGACATCAGATTTTTGTGCTCTTTAACGCGTTTTGATTGCGGACGGAAAATCATGAAATAGAAAATCAGGCCGAAAATCGCCAGCATGAAAATCAGTTCCATCGTGCCGCCACCTTGTGGTGCGCCGGCAGCGCTTGCATATGCATTTGAAATAAACATAGTTTTTCTCTTCTTATTAGCAAAAAATCAATCGACTAACTCTGGTACTTCGCGACCTTGACTGGTATAGAAGTCCGCCACAAAGGCGTCTAATGTACCCGTCTCAATCGCACCGCGCAAACCTTCCATTAACATTTGATAGTATCTCAAGTTGTGAATGGTGTTTAAACGCGCACCCAGAATCTCATTACAACGATCTAAGTGGTAAAGATACGCCCGTGAATAATTTTTACAGGTATAACAATCACACTTAGTATCAAGTGGTGACGTGTCATCTCTATGACGCGCATTGCGTATTTTGATCACACCTTCACTCGTAAACAGATGACCGTTGCGGGCATTACGGGTTGGCATCACACAGTCAAACATGTCAACACCACGACGTACACCTTCAACTAAATCTTCTGGTTTACCGACCCCCATCAGATAGCGAGGTTTGTCTGCAGGAATTTGCGGGCAAATATGCTCAAGAATGCGATGCATATCTGCTTTAGGCTCACCGACGGCCAAACCACCGACGGCATAACCGTCGAAACCAATATCGACTAAGCCTTTTAAGCTTTCGTCGCGTAAATCTTCATACACACCGCCCTGAATAATACCGAAGAGTGAGTTAGGGTTCTCTAAACGGTCAAATTCATCACGCGAACGTCTCGCCCAACGCAAAGACATCTGCATTGACTTGCGCGCTTCATCTTCAGTTGCGGGATATGGCGTACATTCGTCAAAAATCATCACCACATCACTGCCCAATGCATCTTGAATTTGCATTGATTTTTCAGGATCTAAGAAGATTTTTTCACCATTAATGGGCGAACGGAAATGCACACCTTCTTCGGTGATCTTACGGATATCGCCAAGACTAAACACTTGGAAACCGCCCGAGTCAGTTAAAATAGGACGCTGCCAGTTCATAAAATCATGCAAGTCACCGTGCTTACGCATGATTTCTTCGCCTGGGCGCAACCATAAATGGAAAGTGTTACCGAGCAAAATATCCGCGCCAGTGGCACGTACTTCTTCCGGTGTCATGCCTTTCACTGTGCCGTAGGTACCTACCGGCATAAAAGCGGGGGTTTCTACTGTGCCACGATCAAAAATTAACCGACCACGGCGCGCACGCCCGTCGGTAGTGTCTAATTCAAATTTCATAATTCACCTCGCCAGATAAACAGTCTGACTACATTTTTAATGGCTAATGCCATTTTGATTAACAATAGAGATGGGGACAGTGTTAAAAGGTTCAATCTTTTAACGAAAAAAATTGCCGCACCATCTCACTTTGGGCGGCTATTTTAAAACAAAATCTTGGTCTAGTGGGCTTTTTTCGTCACAAACATCGCATCGCCATAGCTAAAGAAGCGATATTTTTGCGTGATAGCATGTTGATACGCCGCCATAACATGATCAAAACCGGCAAAAGCACTAACTAGCATGATCAAAGTTGATTCAGGTAGATGAAAATTTGTCACCATAGCATCGACCACTTGGAATTCATAACCTGGGTAAATAAAGATGTCGGTATCGCCGCTAAAAGCTTTGAGCTCGCCAAGGCTTGCGCGTGCCGCACTTTCTAAGGAGCGCACTGACGTCGTCCCTACGGCCACCACACGTTTACCCGCAGCTTTGGTTTGCGCGATTAAATCAACCACATCCTGCGGCACATTCGCCCACTCGGAATGCATCTTGTGTTCAAGAATAGTATCGACACGCACTGGCTGAAATGTTCCCGCGCCCACATGCAAGGTCACAAACGCGACATTCACGCCCTTGGCTTTTAATGCATCAAGCATGGCATCGTCAAAATGCAAACCCGCCGTTGGCGCCGCAACTGCACCAGGGTTTTGGTTATACACGGTTTGATAGCGCTCTTTGTCGGCATCTTCATCGGGTCTATCGATATAAGGAGGCAAAGGCATGTGCCCTACTGCTTCAAGCACTTCTAAGATGGTCAACTCGGATAACAACTCAAGTTCAAACAAGGTATCGTGACGGGCGACCATCTTCATCTGATAGCCTCCGTCGAGATGGATTAACGAATCCACTTTAGGGGATTTAGAGCTGCGAACATGGGCGAGGATACGCTTATCATCAAGCATACGCTCGACTAAAATTTCTAACTTACCGCCACTGGCCTTTTGACCAAACATGCGCGCGGGGATCACTCGGGTATTGTTGAACACCATTAAATCGCCAGGATTAATCATCCCCAGCAGATCGGTAAACTGCTTATCGCCTAACGCGCCAGAGTTGCCGTCTAAGGTTAACAGACGAGATGCATTACGCTGCGCCATAGGATAACGAGCGATCAGCTCATCGGGGAGATCGAAAGAAAAGTCTGCAACGCGCATATTGGCCTCTAGATAGCTTAGAACGGCGGCTAGTCTATGGTTAGAGGCCAATAAGATCAAGATTACTTATTGCCAGTGTCCACTTCTTGCTCGGGTTCCACTGGATTGATGCCATCTTGGGGCAGATTGTCATCGGTATCGAATTTTAGCCGCGAGCGACTAAAGTCATCCATGCTGAAACGGTGTTGTTCAAAGGGGATTTCTATTAGCACTTTTTTGCGCTTCTGCTGCTCGTCTTTACCGAGCATTTTGGTGAACCAGTTCCACATCATCCATGATCCTAAAAAAGGTTATTGATTTTATTTCACTTTTCCCTTATCGATTACTATGTCAACGTTGAAGTCAGCCATAATTATTTACGGCGAATCAAATGTCATTATCAATAAAAAGTGAAAAAATACTGCATTTTTAGCTTCGGCGCTTTCCTAAGCGCGCTTGTGCATGATACCGTGAACCGACGTGGTTAACCAAGCACAAATAATGAACTTTCTTACACACTTACATCTCGCCGACATCAGTAAAACCCACCTTGCTGCCAACGTAGCAGGTAACTATATTCAAGCGCCAATTGCGCAAGCCCCAATGGAGTTACGCCAAGCCTTATGGCTAAACCAAGAGATTAATACCCTCTGCGCCAGCCATGAATTGACGATTGAATTAATGGAAGCTTTCCCTGCGCCCTTAAGAAGCATAGCAGCAGAACTCATGGCGGTGAGTTTCGATCACTATTTAGCTTACTATTGGGAAGAATATCACCACCAACCCTTGGATGAATTCAGCAGCAAGGCCTATGACGCGTTAGATGCTTTCGCCACGCAAGGCGTTGATCCATACCATCCAGAGGCATTATTTACACTCTTGCCCACAATACGCAGCGCCGATTGGCTAGGCAGCTACACCACCGAAAAAGGATTACAACACGCCTTAGCACAAGTGGCCAAACAGCATCCGCAAGCCGCACTGTTTAAAGATGCCCATAAAGTCGTCAATAAAATGCAGATAGAAATCGAAACCGCGTTCCGCACTTTTTATCCGCAACTAATGGCTTATACCCGTATTTGGAGCCGTAAGACGCCTGCAGAATATTTGCCCTCCCCCCTCTAAGAATAAGCAAGCATGAGATTATGCTGTGTGCCTGCGTAAATTTTGCTAGTATGGCCGCGCAAAAATGAGGACAAGATGCAGATATTTGATTACCAGCCCCCAGCAGTTCCTTGGCTAGACATACGCTATAAAGATAGAGATCTGATTATCATCAACAAACCTTCGGGATTATTGTCTAATCCGGGTCGAGCGGCTCACACCTTCGATTGCGCGTTAACCCGCTTACAAGCCCTTTATCCAGAAACAATTTTAGTGCATAGGCTCGACTGTGCGACCTCGGGCATTATGGTGTTCGCCCGTAATAAAAAAGCAGAGTCGCATTTAAAAACACAGTTTCAAGATAGACAGAGTAAGAAAGTCTATATTGCCGAAGTGATGGGACATGTGCAGCAGGAACAGGGGATTATTGACCTCGCGATAGTGCCAGACACTGAACATCCGCCCTATCAAAAAACGCTACAGGCGGGAGAGACTGGCGGCAAAAGCGCCCTCACTCACTACCGTGTATTAGAGCTCCGAGAAAACAGCACCTTAGTCGAGCTTTCACCAGAAACAGGCCGCACCCATCAATTGCGTGTACATATGCTTGCCCTAGGGCATGCAATTTTAGGCGATGAATTTTACGGTGATGCCGAGGTTATCAAGGCCAAACCGCGTTTATGTTTACATGCACAAAGCTTAAGTTTGACCCATCCCTATTCGGGTAAACCACTGTTTTTTAGCAGCAAACACCCCTTTTCGTTATAATGTTAAAAGTCATTTAGATTCTTCAAAATTCAGCGTACTGAGCCAAAATATAAAATTATCTCAAATTAGATCACGTCTTTAAATGGAATGTTATTACTGATATCCCCTTGTCTGCATAGCGTTTATTCATAACACTGTGCACCATCTCGTTCACAGGTTTTGTGTCATGTACATTCGCAGAGTTCACTTTGCCAGCCACTATTCCGCATTGGTGATTCACAATCAAATGCAGCTTAAAGCCATAGAACCAACCCATGGTGCCTTTACCTCTGCACGCCACCCCCGCCAAGGTTTTATGGCGATGAATACGTAAGTTATGACACACTTTGATGCTGGTTGAATCTACAAATTCGATGCCAGTGGGGTCACTCTTGAGGCAAACAAAGTAGCTGCAAAACGG
>NZ_JAKKRZ010000081.1:0-1250 GCF_025653725.1 Shewanella sp. SM74
CAGGGCAAGATCACGAACATTTTTCAACCAAACCAAGCTAGTAGTTGACCCAATCGCCAGCTTATGATCAGATACTGCCTTTTGCAAAAGGGCAATTCCGTGAACCTGAACGTATTTTCTGAACACTTTTCCAGCATCGAAGACACTCGCCAGTCCGCCAAAGTCACTTACCCACTGTTTGATGTGCTGTTTCTCACGCTATGCGCTGTGATTGCTGGCTGTCAGGGCTGGGAAGATATTGAAGATTTCGGCGAAGACAGACTGCCTTGGCTGCAAAAACTTGGATTTTTCGCGTTAGGTTTACCGGTACACGACACGATTGCGCGGATTATCGCGCGCATTGAGCCGACGCAATTACAGCAAAGTTTCGCCAATTGGATGCAGGCAGTGGCCGTGCTGACCGATGGCGAGGTGGTGGCGATAGATGGCAAAACACTCTGCAGCTCGTACAATCGAAAAAGCCGTCGCTCAGCTATTCACATGGTCAGCGCCTTTGCGACCGCCAATGGCGTGGTGATGGGACAAGTAAAAACCGAAGAAAAATCGAATGAAATCACAGCGATACCAGAGTTACTGGACTTACTGACCATCAAGGGGTGTTTGGTGACTATTGACGCAATGGGTTGCCAAAAAGAAATAGCAGCCAAGATTATTGAGAAAGATGCCGACTATTTGCTAGCCGTAAAAGGCAATCAGGAAAAATTGCACGAGGGCATCAAGGCCGCTTTTAGAAATCACCTGAAATCAGAGCCAGAGCAGCTCCAGTCCGTTGAAAAAGCGCATGGCCGTATTGAGTATCGTGACTACCATGTGCTTGATAGCAGTGTGTTGCCCGCTAACATAACCAACGCATGGGTTGATTTAAAAACCATAGGTTTAGCAATCAGTTACCGCATGACGAAGCACAAAGAAACACGCTTGGAATATCGCTACTTTATCAGTTCAGCGGCCTTAACCAGCAGCCGGTTTGCCAAGGCTGTCCGCAGTCACTGGGGCATCGAAAATAAACTACATTGGGTGCTTGATGTCAGCATGGACGAAGACGATAACCAAATCTTCCGCGGTCATGCCGCCGCCAACATGGCAGCCATGCGGCATCTTGGGCTCAATATGCTTCGCGCAGAGACCAGTAAAGCGATGAGCGTGCCACGTAAACAGCGCCGAGCCCATATAAATGAAGACTATCTTGAGCTGGTTTTACTGGCTGGATTAAGCATGAATGAAAAATGAGCACTCACGCTCTTGCCCTG
>NZ_JAKKRZ010000082.1:0-1245 GCF_025653725.1 Shewanella sp. SM74
AAAAACTACACTTGGACAACAAGATGCGCGAAGCCAATATCCTACAACATTCTTTACACCAATACTGCCCAGAACTTCACCTAAAACGATTAAACAGCTTGATGCTGGCCTCTAAGGCACTGATTGAATGTAAGACACTGACCTTGACTGAGTTAGGTCGAAATTTACCAACCACGGCCCGAACCAAGCACAACATCAAGCGCATTGATCGTTTGCTCGGCAACACGCATCTGCATCAAGAACGGTTAGCTGTCTACCAATGGCATGCCAGCCTCATCTGTTCTGGTAACCCTATGCCGATTGTGCTCGTCGATTGGTCAGACATCCGAGAGCATAAACGCATCATGGCTCTGCGCGCCTCAATAGCCTTCAATGGCCGCTCTATTACCCTGTATGAGAAGTCCTATCCCCTATCAGAACAATGCTCTAAGGCCTCCCACAACGGTTTTTTAGCGGACTTAGCCAAGATTTTACCTTTGCATGTTACCCCTCTCATCGTGACTGACGCGGGGTTCAAAGTGCCTTGGTACAAAGAGGTTGAGGCGCATGGTTGGTTTTGGCTAAGCCGTATTCGCGGTACAGTTCAATTTGCAGATATTGGCGCTGAAAATTGGCGTGCAGTTCGCAGTACACATGACTTGGCCAACGGTCAAGCGAAGAGCCTGGGTTGTAAGACCTTGACCAAAACTAACCCTATCAATTGCCATCTCACGCTTTATCGTAGCAAACCTAAGGGGCGTACAAATCAGCGTTCAACGAGGACTAATTGCCACCATCCATCGGCAAAAACGTACTCAACATCGGCGAAAGAGCCTTGGGTGTTAGCCAGCAATTTACCACCAGAATCTCGGAGCCCAAAGCAGCTGGTAAACCTGTACGCCAAACGTATGCAAATAGAGGAAACCTTTCGTGACCTCAAAAGCCCGGCATACGGCTTTGGCTTACGCCAAAGTCGTACCAACAGTCCAGAGCGATTCGACATCATCCTACTGATAGCGTTGATGGTTCAATGCCTGTTGTGGCTAGTTGGTTTACACGCACAGCAACAGGGCTGGGATAAGCATTTTCAGGCCAATACCATTGGGCATCGAACGGTACTCTCAACGATTCGCTTGGGATTGGAGGTACTCAGGCGGCCTGATTATCAAATCACGGAGAAAGAATTGCTGGCGGCCTGGGTATTATTCGCCAATCAGTTGCTCAAATATGGCTATGCTATGGCTGATTTATGAGGGGATCCTTCAG
>NZ_JAKKRZ010000083.1:0-1218 GCF_025653725.1 Shewanella sp. SM74
CAGGGCGGGATCATACTTTGTTAACAGTAGGGAACTTCTTCCTATCTGCATGATCTGATCGGGCATGTTATTCTACTGAGCCTAATCCATGTCCTTATTTGAACACTTGAAACTCATCGAAGACCCTCGCTCTCACATCAACCTAGACCATGATTTAGTTGATATTATTTTTCTTGTTTTAGCCGCAATCGCTTCAGGTTGTGATGGCTGGCAAGCTATTGAAGAATTCGGCCAAGAGAATCTATCTTGGCTGCGTCAACATCGAAATTTTGATAACGGGATCCCAACTCGGCATTCCATTGCTCGGATCATTAAAGTGATCGATACCGAAATACTGGTTATGACACTCTTTAGTTGGGCAAATAGTTTAAGAGAAACCTCATCCAAGCCATTAATCGCTATTGACGGCAAAACCTTGCGGGGTGCTGTTAATCAACATGGTGCTAAAAATGCGCTACACCTCGTTTCGGCCTTTGATACCGAACAAGGAATTGTGCTGTATCAGCAAGATACACAGACCAAAGGTAACGAAATCGCAACGGTTCAAGCGCTGTTGCACATGTTAGACATTAAAGACGCCGTTGTAACCTTTGATGCACTTCACTGCCAGCGGGAAACGCTTCAACAAATCATCAAAGCTAAAGGCGACTATGTTGTTCAGGTAAAAGGCAACCAACCGCTACTGAGGCAGGCCATTGAGATGCAATTTCAACCTCACTGGGATAACGACGGCGTCGACATATTAAGTATCGAAGAGGATGACAAGGGGCATGGCCGTAAGGAGCGTCGCACAACGTTTCAAATTCCAGCAAAGCTGCCGCAGGCGCTCGCGAAAAAGTGGCCATCAGCCAAGTCACTCATAGCAGTTGAACGTCAACGAACATGTAAAGGCATTACAACCATAAATACGGATTATTACTTAAGTTCCTTACCTTTAGACGTCGAACTTGCAGCCAAAGCGGTGCGTCAGCATTGGCACATCGAGAACCTGCAACACTGGGTGCTTGACGTCACTTTTAGGGAAGACTGTTCAAGGATTGGTGACCGTGAAAACGCGAAGAAGATGGCGCTATTTCGTCGTATCGTGCTGAACCTTTTAGAGCAGCATCCGCTAAAAGCCAGCAAACCAACCAAGATAAGAAAAGCTGCATGGAATGGCGATTTTAGGAGCGATATTTTCTTTGGTTAAGAGATTTAACAAAGCTTAATCCCGCCCTG
>NZ_JAKKRZ010000084.1:0-1216 GCF_025653725.1 Shewanella sp. SM74
GTAAGCGTAACGCCAACCACACATTCCAATCCTAACTGATCAACCTTACCCTGTCTGCCATTATCAACTGCCAGGGTAATCATCATGCACCGTACCAAAGAACAATGGCTGGCCTTGTTTGCCGAGCAAGCCCAAAGTGGTCTCACCCAAACTGAATTTGCAAAACGTCAGGGCATCATTCCTACATATTTTAGTTATCGCAAGCGTCAGTTGTTGGCGTTTCAGGATGATGACGGTGGCTTTGTTGAGCTGACGCCACAGGGTTTGCAGCTGAATCAATCCATTTTGCTACGCAAGCGCGATATCGAATTGCAGTTTCCAGCCGGCACCGATGCACAGTGGTTAGCAGCCTTGCTAAGAGCGCTCTGACCATGAAAATGTTCCTCGATGTGCCTAAGGTCTATTTGCATAAACAGCCGGTCGACTTTCGTAAATCCATTAATGGCTTATCGTTGCTAGTCGAGCAAGAGATGCAGCTCTCGCCATTTAGCGGCGCACTGTTTGTGTTTTGTAATCAGCAGCGTACCCGGTWAAAAGTACTGTACTGGGATAGCACCGGGTTTTGCCTGTGGTACAAAAGGCTTGAAAAAGACAAGTTCCGCTGGCCACGGCAGATGCCTGGCAAAATACTGTCTATTAGCGAGCAGCAATGGCATTGGCTGTTGCAAGGTGTCGATATCCAAAAAATAACCGCCCATCAGCCACTGCATTACCAGAGTGTGGGCTGATATGACGATCGGCTATAAATCCTTATGATCGCATCCAAAACAATCTAAATCTTACCAAGCACTTAGCTAAATTGGCCGTTACAATAGCGGCCATGAAAAAGACACCTCAATCCTTACCTGATGACGTTGCACTGCTCAAGAAAATGCTGCTTGAGCAGACTGCGCTGCTTGCTAAGCATGAGAAAAAACTCACGCAGAAAGATAAACGCATCGCCAAATTAGAGCGGGTTAACCAGCAGCTGTCGGACAAGTTGCAGCAGTTGCTGGAGCGTTACAACCTGAAGAAGTACCAGAAATTTAGCCCCAGCAGTGAAACCTATGAAGGTGAAGGCGAGGTGTTAAATGAGGCCGAACAGCTTATTGAAGACGAGTCAGTAGCGACAGAGCCAGATACTCAGACGACCGAGAGCGCTAAGAAAGCTGCTAAGCCACGCCGCCCACGGATTGCCCCTGAGCTGCCGCGCGTTGATGTTATCCATGACATTGAC
>NZ_JAKKRZ010000085.1:0-1179 GCF_025653725.1 Shewanella sp. SM74
ATCCAGATAGCGGACAAGCTTGGGCCACTGATTCAGGCTATACGTAATAGCCGCTCCCAGTAAACTTTCTTTCGTGACACTCTCGCTTGATTTATCCAACCAGCTTTTGAATTGCGCGAGCAACGGCTTGGCTAGCGTTTGCCTGGCTTCATATTTCTTATCAGGCGGCGCAGTTTTTAATTTACTCTCCAGCGCATAGAGTTTCTGGATATGGTTAAGGGCCACATCGGCCTTACCCGTTTTGCCTTTGCCCTGCGCTTTTTGGGCTTCGACGAACTTGCGTCTGGCATGCGCCCAGCAGCCGACTAAGGTTGCGTGGGTTTTCTCATATCCGGCATAACCGTCGACCTGCAGATAACCGTTAAACCCCGCCAGGAAGTCGGTGGGATGTTTACTGCTGCGACTATCCTGATAATCAAACAGCACGAGCTTGGGGCCGGTACTTTTTTCTAAGCCACAGCCATATACCCACATATAACAGGTGCTTTTCTCAACATCCAGCACATTAACCGTGGTTTCATCTGCCCACAGCACGGGCTGTTTCAGAAGCTCAGCTTTCATTAACGCCAGTAACGGTTTCAGTTTCTCTGCACAGCTTATCAGCCAGCGGCTCATCGTTTGACGGCTAAGCTCAATACCGGCCTGATTAAACAACTGCTCCTGACGATAAAGCGGTAAGCCATAGTGCATTTTGCTGCTGATGATTTGGGCAAGCAGACTCGGTGTGGTCATGCTCTTAGGGATAACCGCCGGTGGCACATCGGCAATTTTAATGTCGACCTTGGTGTCCGTGGTTTCACACTGCCGGCAGCTGTATTTCAGCCGCACGTTTCTGAGCACCCGGATTTGTGCCGGTACGAACTCGATTTGCTCACTRACTTCYTCACCCATTTGATGTAGCGCATGGCCACAGCARGCACAGGTTTTATCGTCAATGTCATGGATAACATCAACGCGCGGCAGCTCAGGGGCAATCCGTGGGCGGCGTGGCTTAGCAGCTTTCTTAGCGCTCTCGGTCGTCTGAGTATCTGGCTCTGTCGCTACTGACTCGTCTTCAATAAGCTGTTCGGCCTCATTTAACACCTCGCCTTCACCTTCATAGGTTTCACTGCTGGGGCTAAATTTCTGGTACTTCTTCAGGTTGTAACGCTCCAGCAACTGCTGCAACTTGTCCGACAG
>NZ_JAKKRZ010000086.1:0-1104 GCF_025653725.1 Shewanella sp. SM74
TTAGCTCAAATGCTTGTTACTAGCTCGCCAACGCTTTTCGCAAGTTACTACGTCCTTCATCGCCTCTGACTGCCAAGGCATCCACCGTATACGCTTAGTCGCTTAACCATACAACCCAAATGAGTTTCACTCATCTGCGCCGCATTGCGACCAGCTTGGTTTTACTTGTCTCACTTCTGACCAAAGAAGTGGACGCGCCTTAGACGTAAACTATTCAATAAAGAATAATTTACTWTTGAATATTCAAGACACTTAATAAAGTGTTTGAGAACTCATGTTCAATGCTTKCGCATTAAACGTTTTGTAATTAATYACATGACAGACTCATGCAATTAAATACTATCAGCTTTCCAAATTGTTAAAGAGCGGGCTTAAAAAAGCCAAAGATAATTTTTAAGTTTATCTTTGGCATCTCTATCCATAGTGCATATGCCTTATTACTTTRCAATAAAGTCAGAATAAGGTGTAAATGGTGGAGCTATGCGGGATCGAACCGCAGACCTCCTGCGTGCAAGGCAGGCGCTCTCCCAGCTGAGCTATAGCCCCATTTACATGCAGTGCGAGTAAGTAAGATGTTCCAAACCTCTAAAAGGATTGGTTTGCCAAATCGAGTTATCCGCGGCAAATTAACGCGACGTTTAGTTTCACTAAACGAGTGTTAATTTAACAAAGGAGAACGAAGATTTGGTGGGTCAGAGTGGACTTGAACCACCGACCTCACCCTTATCAGGGGTGCGCTCTAACCAGCTGAGCTACAGACCCATCTTATTGATAAATCTACAACCATCTAGAACCACCGACCTCACCCTACTCTTTATGAGGGGATTGGGGTGCTAACCAGTTAAGCTACAGACTCATCTTTGATAAACCTATTTAACTAGGTCCATCTTTTACTCTTTCTTCTATCAAGCAAATCTGTGTGAACACTCAACAAACATTAAGTTAGTCGTATAGGTAAGGAGGTGATCCAGCCCCAGGTTCCCCTAGGGCTACCTTGTTACGACTTCACCCCAGTCATGAACCACAAAGTGGTGAGCGCCCCCCCGAAGGTTAAGCTACCCACTTCTTTTGCAGCCCACTCCCATGGTGTGACGGGCGGTGTGT
>NZ_JAKKRZ010000087.1:0-1046 GCF_025653725.1 Shewanella sp. SM74
GTCAATGTCATGGATAACATCAACGCGCGGCAGCTCAGGGGCAATCCGTGGGCGGCGTGGCTTAGCAGCTTTCTTAGCGCTCTCGGTCGTCTGAGTATCTGGCTCTGTCGCTACTGACTCGTCTTCAATAAGCTGTTCGGCCTCATTTAACACCTCGCCTTCACCTTCATAGGTTTCACTGCTGGGGCTAAATTTCTGGTACTTCTTCAGGTTGTAACGCTCCAGCAACTGCTGCAACTTGTCCGACAGTTGCTGGTTAACCCGCTCTAATTTGGCGATGCGTTTATCTTTTTGCGCCAGTTTGCGCTCAAGCTTTTGCGTCTGCTCAAGCAGCATTTTCTTGAGCAGTGCAACGTCATCAGGTAAGGTGTCTGGTATCTTTTTCATGGCCGCCATTATAACGGCCAATTTAGCTAAGTGCTTGGTAAGATTTAGATTGTTTTGGATGCGATCATAAGGATTTATAGCCGATCGTCATATCAGCCCACACTCTGGTAATGCAGTGGCTGATGGGCGGTGATTTTTTGGATATCGACACCTTGCAACAGCCAATGCCATTGCTGCTCGCTAATAGACAGTATTTTGCCAGGCATCTGCCGTGGCCAGCGGAACTTGTCTTTTTCAAGCCGTTTGTACCACAGGCAAAACCCGGTGCTATCCCAGTACAGTACTTTTAACCGGGTACGCTGCTGATTACAAAACACAAACAGTGCGCCGCTAAATGGCGAGAGCTGCATCTCTTGCTCGACCAGCAACGATAAGCCATTAATGGATTTACGAAAGTCGACCGGCTGTTTATGGCTAAATTTGCCCAACGCGCCAAAAATGTAAAGTTAGCTTTAAATTCTAAAATCACTCACTTGAATTCTCGTTCTCAATCAGCGCTTGCTTCCAATATTCTGGTTCAGCATATCGAGCAACCAATGCATCGATATCTATTTTTGAGGTTGATGGACTAAACTCAAAATTGCCATACATATTGATGTGCTGCCATGCAACGGGCGAAATACTGTGAAGCTGAGCCAGTGCATTTTGATCTCCTACTG
>NZ_JAKKRZ010000088.1:0-854 GCF_025653725.1 Shewanella sp. SM74
TTTAGACAGCATGGCAAGACGTTATAATTTGCTTCGCCAAAAGTAACCATAACCTCAAGCCATGCCAAGACTTATGCTAACCGATGCACGCTGGGAAAAGCTATTTCATTTAATGAAAAGCACAGGCCGTGTTTATGACAAACCTGAACATAGACAAACATTCGAAGGTATTCTTTACCGCCTTAGAACAGGTATCCCTTGGCGAGATTTACCTAAAGAGTTCGGTCATTGGAGCACGGTCTTTAGACGGTTTCATTTATGGTCTAAGAAAGGCGTTCTAGCACATTTATTCAAGGCCTTAGCCAACCTTGCTGATATAGAATGGGTCTTTATTGATGGCTCGATAGTGCGGGCTCACCAGCACAGTGCAGGTGCAGCGACGCTAAGTAATGAGAGTATTGGTAAAAGTCGAGGCGGTAATTCAACCAAAATTCACTTAGCCGTCGACAGCGGAGGATTACCGATTTATTTCGAATTATCAGAAGGCCAAAAACACGATATTACACACGCCCCCAGCTTAATTGAGCACCTGAAGCAGGTTGATACCGTCATTGCAGATAAAGGTTATGACAGCGATGCTTTTCGTGAACTTATCGCCAATAAAGGCGGGAAATCTGTTATTCCAAGGCGCCGCTATAAGAATACACCTCAAGAAAGAGTCGATTGGTGCTTATATCGGTATCGACATTTAGTGGAGAATGCTTTTGGAAGAATTAAGCACTATCGAGCAATATCAACAAGATATGACAAGCTAGCAAGAAATTACGCCAGTATGGTGTCACTGGCGTTTATGTTAATGTGGCTGCCGATGTATTGCTGAACAACATTTGTACAGCAAAGATCAACAGACCCTA
>NZ_JAKKRZ010000089.1:0-822 GCF_025653725.1 Shewanella sp. SM74
CGCAAATTTGCCGTCGATGTTGATCTGTCCAAGTTCTTTGATCGAGTAAATCACGACCTGTTGATGACTCAATTGAGGATCAAGGTACAGGATAAGCGTCTGCTGGCGCTTATTGGTAAATACCTGCGAGCTGGTGTGATGGTCAACGACCAATTTGAAGCAAGCTTCGAAGGCGTGCCTCAAGGCGGCCCACTCTCGCCATTACTCTCTAACATTATGTTGGACAGTCTTGATAAAGAGCTGGAAAGCCGAGGGCACAAATTCGCCCGCTACGCGGACGACTTTATCATTTTGGTAAAGTCTATTCGAGCGGGAGAGCGGGTACTCAAGAGTATTACTCGCTACCTTGCCACTAAGCTAAAAYTGGTTGTTAATGAACAGAAAAGCCAAGTGGTAGAGGTAGGTCAAAGCAAGTTCCTCGGTTTTACCTTTAACCGCGGGAAGATCCAGTGGCATGCTAAAACATTACACATTTTTAAACAAAAGATGAAACGCCTGACGAACCGAAATTGGGGCGTTAGCATGGGATATCAATTGTTTAAAGTACGGCAATACATGCAAGGCTGGATCAACTACTTTGGCATAGCCAACGCTTATCAAGGGTGTGTCGATTTAGACCATTGGATCCGTCGTCGAGTGCGTATGTGCTACTGGCGTCAGTGGCGAAAACCGCGGACTAAGGTACAAAACTTACTTAAACGTGGCGTCAGGATCCAAGCTGCCGTTGCTTGTGGGATCACAAGTAAAGGCCCATGGCGGAGCTCGAAAACACCAGGAATACAGCAAGCGCTGAGTAATGAGTATCTTAAGAAAGCAGGATTG
>NZ_JAKKRZ010000090.1:0-769 GCF_025653725.1 Shewanella sp. SM74
GTTAGATGTAATTAACCGGAAAGTTGCGCACGAATAATTTTTTTCTTCAAGACTGCAATTTTAAGAGAAAAAGACATATACTCCCTTCGAATCATATTGGAGGCGGATCATGAAAAGCTGGTTATTTCTTACTATTTCGATTCTTGGAGAGGTAGTTGCAACATCTGCATTAAAGTCCAGTGAAGGTTTTACGAAGCTCGTACCATCTTTCATCGTAATTGTTGGCTATGGAATTGCATTTTATTTCCTTTCATTGGTCTTGAAGTCTATTCCTGTAGGGGTGGCCTATGCAGTTTGGTCTGGCCTTGGCGTAGTATTAGTCACTGCTGTTGCATGGGGGCTTTACGGGCAAAAGATTGATGCATGGGGTTTCGTGGGTATTAGTTTAATAGTTTGCGGTGTATTGGTTTTAAATTTGCTTTCTAAGGCAAGCGTTCATTAAGTGGCACTGGCATCTAATCGGGTAGCCGGAGGTATCTAGCCTCCAGCCCCCACACCACCCTGCATGCGGCTCCGCACAGGGCGGTTCATTTAGAACGCCTAACCTGTTTTCTGGTTCGGATAGTGAACCGCGATCCATCCATCTCTCAGTGAATACAATCCTGCTTTCTTAAGATACTCATTACTCAGCGCTTGCTGTATTCCTGGTGTTTTCGAGCTCCGCCATGGGCCTTTACTTGTGATCCCACAAGCAACGGCAGCTTGGATCCTGACGCCACGTTTAAGTAAGTTTTGTACCTTAGTCCGCGGTTTTCGCCACTGACGCCAG
>NZ_JAKKRZ010000010.1:0-170532 GCF_025653725.1 Shewanella sp. SM74
GCGATAAGGTTATTCAATAAATTCCCTCATGTACGTAAAAAGCTATGGGGCAATAGCTTTTGGGCCAGAGGTTATTTTGTAGATACAGTAGGTGTTAATGAAGAAATCATTAGACGATATGTGCGCCATCAAGATAAACAAGATCAGGAACATGAGGCTCAATTGTCGTTGCAGATGATGTAGGTTCTTGGAATAGCCCCTTCCAGGGGCAAGTCAAAGCCGCCTTCTAAGAAGGCGGATTCTTTACTTATTGATAACGCTTAAGAGATTAGCGATCGAACCTTAAGTTGTCGATAAGTCGCGCTTTACCTATATAGGCGGCGGCCAAAATGACTAAGGTTTGGTCTTGGCTCTGCGCTTTCTCAAGCGTGTGGGCATGACGAATTTCCAGATAATCCGGCGTAAAGCCCGCCGCCACTAAACTGATTTTCGCTTGCTCGGTGACAGCATCAACACTCTGACCTTGTTTGATCCCTGCAGCCATAGCATCTATCGCCTGTTTTAATGCTGGTGCAGCGGCTTTTTCTGCGGCGGTGAGATAACCATTGCGCGAACTCATGGCTAAACCTGAGTCCTCACGTATGGTATCAACACCGATAATCTCAATCGGTAATGACAAGTCTTCAACCATAGTTTCAATGACTAATAGCTGTTGATAGTCTTTATTGCCAAAGAGTGCCACATCGGGCTGTACTATGTTGAATAGTTTACAGACGATAGTCGCAACGCCTCGAAAATGCCCCGGACGGCTAGCGCCGCAGAGCAGATCTGAAATACCTGGCACTTCAACATAGGTTTGTTGCGCTAAGCCCTTGGGATACATCACGGCTGGTGTTGGGGTAAACAGCAACTCAGCGCCAGCGGCGGTGAGGGCTTCACTGTCGGCGGCGAGTGTGCGTGGGTAGGCATCGAGATCTTCGTTCTGGCCAAATTGCATTGGATTGACGAAAATCGATACCACCACATGATCACAACGTTTAGCCGCTTCTTTCACTAAGGTGATGTGTCCCCGATGGAGATTGCCCATGGTCGGCACAAAGGCGACAGTTTCGCCCTTGGCACGCCATGCACGCACTTGAGTGCGAATATCATCAATATGGGCGCTAGTGATCATTGAGCCTTACCTTGCATAAATCTGTTATTTGTTAAAAGTGTGTTCTTCGCCAGGAAAGGTTCCTTGGGCAACTTCGTCGATATAAGCACGTACCGCAGAACGAATTTCACCGGTTTGTTTTAGGTAGTTTTTCGAGAAACGTGGAATGTAACCACTTGAAATACCTAACACATCATGCATCACCAAGATTTGTCCATCAGTCGATGCGCCTGCGCCAATCCCAATGACAGGAATCGTTAAGGCTTGAGTGATCGCCGTAGCGAGAGGCGCAGGGATACATTCCACTACGAGTAGTTGAGCCCCCGCGGCTTCTAAAGCCTTAGCTTCGTCGAGGATGCGCTGGGCATTTTCGGCATCGCGGCCTTGCACTTTAAAACCACCAAACACATGAACCGACTGAGGCGTTAAGCCTAAGTGGGCACATACAGGAATACCGCGTTCGGTGAGCTTAGTGACGGTTTCGAGTAACCAGTGTCCGCCTTCGACTTTGACCATGTTCGCGCCAGCTTGCATTAACTCAGTGGCGTTGACCATGGCTTGTTCTGGTGTGGCGTAACTCATAAAGGGCATATCGGCGATCAGCAGGGCACGTTCGATACCGCGACGAACACAGCGAGTATGGTAAGCGATTTCTGCAGTAGTGACGGGCAGGGTATCGTCATGGCCTTGGAGAACCATTCCCAAAGAATCGCCGACCAGCAGCACATCGACACCTTCGCTATCGAACGCGCTGGCAAAACTGGCATCATAGGCTGTCAGTGCCGTGAATTTTCTACCTTCCTGTTTGTATTTCAACAGGGTTGAGCTAGTAATTTTAGACATATGGATGATCTTCAAACCAAATAGAAGTGGTGTTATAAGCTAACTGAGGACGGACTTCAATGATCAATGCCCAGTTGTTGTAACTCGGCCAACATTTTTGTATCGATAAGACTGTCGATGGCAGTGTTGCACGGCAGAATCAGATCCGGTGCAATTGAGGCTAAAGGCACGAGTACAAAGCTGCGCGTTTTCATGCCGTAGTGGGGCACTTTGAGTCTAGGAATGTCAATGTTCTCATTACCATACAAGAGTAAATCGAGATCTAAGGTTCTAGGCCCCCAACGCTCTAGGCGGACTCGTCCTTGGGTGTTTTCGATATGCTGCAGTGCATCGAGTAAAGCTAATGGCGCAAGATCAGTATCGAAACTCGCTACCGCATTAACATAATCGGGTTGCACGACATCGCCCATGGGCGTCGAATGGTAATAGGGAGAAACGACGAGACTATTGCCTAAGGTGGACAATGCCGTCACGGCATTGTCTAATTGCGCCTTGGGATCTTCAAGATTTGCGCCTAATGCGACGTAGACACGGGGCATTATTCAGCCGTTTTAACTTTAGGTGTGCCACTCGCTTTAGGTGCGCTCGTCGGCGCTGAACCATCGGCATTCGGTGCACGAGGACGGCGACGACGTTGGGTGGCATTACGGTTACGGTTTGGCGATTTACTGCCGCTACGCGCTATAGCTAAACGTTCTGTTTCATCGGCTTCGACAAATTGTTGCCACCAAGCGGCACTTTTAGCGACATTACCCGCTTCGACTTCGCCCCTGAGTAAGAGTAAATCGTATGCAGCTCTAAACTTAGGGTGTTCCATTAGTTTAAAGGCGCGAGTGCCTTGGCTACGATCAAAGCGTAACTGTAACTGCCAAATGTCTTTTGCTGGCGTACTAAAACGGCGTGGAATACTAATGGTTTGGCATTGCTGCTCCATCACATCGCCCATGGCGGCAAAGAAGGCATCATATAACGTCAGGCCACTTTCAACGGCAATATCTTCGGCGCGTTGACGCAGTGGATACCAGAGAAGCGCAGCATAGAAGAATGAAGGTGTGACCGGCTTATCTTCGTTAACTCTTTGATCTGTGCTCTTCATGATGGCTTGCACCATTTTCATGGTCGTACCTTTAGGATCATCTTTTAGCAGAGCGGCCACTTGCGGAAACAGCGGTGCAAATAGCTTGTATTCTTGCATTAATTCGAAGTTGGCTAAGGCTTTGCCTGCAAAGAAGAGTTTTAACACTTCTTCGTACATGCGTGCTGCGGGAATATCTTTGAGCAGCGGCGCTAATTGTTTAATCGGTGCGGCTGTGACGGTTTCGATACCCATGTTGAGCTTAGTGGCGAAACGCACCGCCCTTAACATACGCACGGGATCTTCGCGGTAACGGGTTTCAGGATCGCCGATTAATCTTAGGGTGCCCGCTTTGAGATCGGCCATACCGCCGCCGTAGCTGCGGATCGAGTAATCGCTGATATCGTAATAGAGGGCATTGACGGTAAAGTCGCGGCGCTCGGCATCTTCATCGATTTCGCCATAGACGTTATCGCGCAGCAAACGCCCTTCGGCATTGGCTTTAGAGACTTTCTCATTACTCTCGCCGTGGTGACCGCGGAAGGTGGCGACTTCAATCACATCGCGACCGAAAACAATGTGCGCTAAGCGGAAACGGCGACCGACAACACGGCAATTACGGAATAGTTTTTTGATTTCTTCCGGTGTTGCATTGGTCACTATGTCGAAATCTTTCGGTTCAATCCCTAAGAGTAAATCGCGTACACCGCCGCCGACTAAATAGGCTTTAAAGCCAGATTTATTCAGTCTGTATAATACCTTAAGGGCATTCTCGCTGATTTGTTTGCGCGAGATGGTATGGGCATCTCTTGGTACTAACTCTAAACTCAAAGCACCGGAACTTTGTTCAGGTGTTGTTGGTTCAATCTGAGCTGGAGTCGGAGCGGTCGTTTTAGGCGCGTCTTCAAATAGCTGTTTGCAGAATTGGCTGATACGGCGAAAAATGGGACACCTCGAAATATGATCTGTTATTTGATTAAAAATCTGGCGGCTATCATATACCAAATGCGGCCTAATGAGTATATCAGGGCTCGATCAGTATCTCAGATTGTTGCGGTATAGTGGATAATTGAAACTGATCCACGGCTTGAGCGAGCATTTGCGCCACAGAGCCGCGGGTTTCGACGGGGGGTTGGCCTAAAAATGTCAGTGCCGCATTGAGGCTCGCCTGTGGATTAAGTGTATCAATTGCCTGTGCATGATTCTGTTTTGAGAGCTTAAAGCCTTTACTTATGCAGGCGAGTGGCAAGTGCAGCCATTGCGGTGTGGCTAAACCAAAGCTTTGATACAAACTCAGTTGGCGACAACTGGCCTCGATTAAGTCGCAGCCTCGAACCACTTCGGTGATCCCTTGATAAGCATCGTCGAGTACCACGGCCAGTTGATAGGCGTACAGATCATCACTGCGTTTGATGATGAAATCCTCTGCGGCAAAATGGCTATCAACGCAAATATGGCCCATTAGATTGTCATCAAATTCTTGCACTTGCGCCGTGTTGACGATTCGCACCGCACCCGACCTAACAAGATTTGCAGACTGGGTTTGTGGCAATCGGTGGCAGCGGCCATCGTAGACGCCGCCCATGGCTTGAATTTGCTTGCGACTACATTGGCAAAAATAGGCTTTATCTTGGGCGAGCAGCGAGTCAATTTGCGCTTGATAAGCCGCTGTGCGCTGGCTTTGATACAGAGGCACATCATCCCACTCAAATCCATAGGCTTCTAAGGTGCGTAAGATATCATCGGCGGCGCCTTTGACTTCCCGCGGTGGGTCTATATCTTCGATGCGAATTAGCCATTTACCCTGTTGTGAGCGGGCGCGCAGATAACTGCCAAGGGCGGCGATAAGCGAACCAAAGTGCAAGGCACCCGAAGGCGAAGGCGCAAAGCGGCCGACATAGGGCTGGCTGGATAAATCGGAATGTAATGGCTTTGACATAACAACTAGATGGCGTTTTAAAGTCGCGACGGTAAAAGTGGATGTATTTTAGAGGGATGCCAAGAGAAAAGCGAATCGGGGTAAATTGGAGTGAGCTCGGCTTTAGCTCGTCGAGTTTACGAGTTGCTAGAAACAAATAGGCGGGGAAATCCCCGCCCAGTATGCTTGATTAACCAGCCATTTGTTTCTCTTTGATCTCTGCAAGCGTTTTACAGTCGATGCATTGATCTGCTGTTGGACGCGCTTCGAGACGGCGGATGCCGATTTCGATACCGCAAGAATCACAGAAGCCGAAATCGTCTTCTTCAATTTTTTGCAGTGTTTTTTCGATTTTTTTGATCAGCTTACGTTCTCTATCGCGAGCACGAAGTTCGAGGCTGAACTCTTCTTCTTGTGCTGCACGGTCAACAGGATCGGGAAAGTTTGCGGCTTCGTCCTGCATGTGGCTAAGAGTACGGTCGACCTCTTCACGCAACTGATTGCGCCAAGCTTCAAGAATTGTCTTGAAGTGACCCAGTTGCTTAGCGTTCATATACTCCTCACCCGGCTTTTCCTGGTAAGGATTTACACCTGCGATAGCGAGTACGCCAAGTTTTTTGGTGCCTTCAGGCATAACGCATCTCCTGTAATCATTTGCGTTTGTAGGGCGTCCTTAAGAACGGCCGCTATCTATAGCAGAATCTTCACATCGAGGCAAACTTTTCATTCTGCTTTGATTGAATTTTTTGACTATGTTCGCTAATTCAAATGAAATCAAATTTAACTCAGCCTTAACATCATACTCGTACATCGCAGGCTTGGGCTAGGTGAATCTCAGTCGGGGAGATTTTACAGCGATAGGCTAGCACTTCAATGCCGGCTAACACAGCCATTTTCAGTAACTTAGCATATTCAGGGTCGATATGTGCTGCGGGGGCAACACTGAATATTTCACTGTGCTGCACCACAAATAGCAATACGGCTCTGTGGCCTTGACTCACCATGTGCATCAATTCACGTAAATGTTTTTGACCGCGTAAGCTCACAGCATCGGGAAAATAACCTTGGCCATCCTCGAGCAAAGTACAACTTTTGACTTCTATATAACAGGCGGGTTTTTGAGCACCCTGTAGCAGGATATCGATGCGACTATTTTCATCACCGTATTTGACTTCACGGCTGAGGCTATCATAACCCGTGAGTTCCTTGATGATACCTTTATTGATGGCTTCTTCGGCTAAGGTATTCGCCTGACCCGAGTGGATACCGATTAAGCCTGCATCTGGCGTGGTCATCAGTTCCCACGTATGGGCATATTTACGTTTAGGGTTATCAGAGGTAGAAAACCATACGGTTTCACCGGGATACAGGCAATTACGCATAGAGCCGGTATTGGGGCAATGTAGGGTGATCTCACTGCCATCGCTTAGCTGCACATCGGCCAGAAAACGCTTATAGCGGCGCAATAAAATGCCCTGTTGTAGTGGCGGTGTAAATTCCATAGGTAGACCTATCTCGGCTGTTCTAGGTCGTAAAGCCTAGCAAATTTCGCAAATGTTTACAGATTTTACCTGAGTAACTTCAGCCAATCGCTTTGCGTCATCGCCTGCTAGCAGTAAACTGCCGCCATAAAGTTTGTTCTGATTGCTGATTGATTGTTCTGATTGATTATTCTAAAACGAATCGAAAAATAAGGATCCCTAATGAGTGAACTAAAAGTAACTGAATTGATGAAAGTGCAATTAACCAAAGAAGCACCCGCCGCGCACTGGGGCAAGGCTGATGTGACTTATACTGCCGACGGTGCGCAAATTCATTTAGCGGGTGGCGATGAGCTGCGTCAAATTCAAATGGCGGCCCGTAAACTGCGCAGTCAAGGCATTAGCAGTGTGGAATTAGCTGGGCAGTTTTGGGATCTCAATAGCCAATGGGTATTTGCCCAAGGTTTCGCGACGGCAAAACCAGGCTATCAAATCCATTGGTGTGGTGATGAGTCTGTGCAAGCAGAATTGCAACGTCGACTCGATGTGGCGACTTTTGCCCGTCAACTGATCAACGATACGCCTGAGAACCTGTCGCCAGTGAAACTCGCCCAGCAAGCCGCAAAATGGTTGGCTGAGGTTGGTGGCGACAAGGTGAGTTATCGGATTATCGAAGGTGAAGCGCTGCTTGAAGAACAGTGGATTGGTATCCATGCCGTCGGTCGCGGCAGTGAGCGTCCACCGGCAATGTTAGAGTTAGACTTCAACCCATTAGCCGCCGATGCACCTGTGTCTGTGGCGCTTGTGGGTAAAGGGATTACCTTTGATTCTGGCGGCTACAGCATCAAAGCTTCTGAAGGCATGTTAGGCATGAAATGCGATATGGGCGGCGCGGCGACTGTGACTGCAGCACTTGGTTTAGCGATCAAGTCTGGCCTCAACAAACGCGTTAAACTCTTCTTATGTTGTGCTGAAAACTTGATCAGCGGTCGCGCCTATAAGTTAGGTGACATTCTGACCTACAAAAATGGTGTAACAGTTGAAGTAGTGAACACAGATGCGGAAGGGCGCTTAGTGTTGGCCGATGGCCTACAAGCTGCATCTGCTACAGGCGCACCTTTTATTATCGATGCAGCGACCCTTACAGGCGCCGCTGTGATGGCGGTGGGTTCTAACTACAACGCGATTTTCTCGCCACAGGCGGATGTGTTGCAACTGGCCCAGCAAAAAGCTACTAGCGTTGCCGAGCGCGTATGGCCGCTGCCGCTGGATCCTTGGCACAAAGAAATGTGTCCATCTGCCTATGCTGACACCGCCAACAGCCGCGCAATGAAAGGCGGTGGTGCAGGTGGTGCTTCTAATGCTGCTGGTTTCTTATGGCGTTTCGTGTCACCCGAAGCTAAATGGTTACACGTTGATTTAGCAGGCGCTTTTGAAGATTCAGCTTCTGCCATGTGGGGCGCTGGTGCAACGACCCATGGCGTATTGACTATTAGTGAATTGATTAAAGGCTAAGCCTAGCTAGTGAATTGATTAAAGGCTAAGTCTAGCGCTAAGACTAAGTCAGATATGTTAGCTAAGATTCATTAAGGTTCTGTAGCTTTGATTAAACCGCCTACGGGCGGTTTTTTATTGGTTGAAAGATTAGAACACTCGTTTACTTGGCGTTTTAGCGGCTTCATGGCATGTTATGGCTGAGCATTTTTAATCGGGATACATGATGATAACTATACGAAAAGCGACGAAAGCGGATGCTCAGGCCTGCTGGGATATCCGCAATGCGGCCATCAATAAAGGTTGCGCCGGATTTTATGATGCGGGCGATCTGGTGATTTGGACCGAGGGCGAACTGACCGAGCAATTTAGTCGTATCGTCGATGCACATTTTTATGTGGCAGAGTTGTCTTCTAACGAGTCGCAGCTTAAGACTGTGGTCGGCACTGCCATGTTGGATGAACCCTATGCCCAGTTAGAAGCCTTGTTTGTTTCCCCCGATGCTATGGGGTTAGGAGTTGGTAAAGTGCTGCTGCAATTTATTGAAACTATGGCTTTTAATCAGGGGATAGCCCAACTCAGATTGGAGTCAACTTTAAATGCGGTGGATTTCTATCGTCACTGTGGTTTTGGTGGTGAAGGTTTAGAGGAGGAATCTATTTACTGTTCGCCCAGAGGCATAGCCTTAGAGTGTATGGTGATGTATAAAAATCTAGGGCGGTCTTTGGCCTGCTAGGGCGCAGCAAAAAACGCTGCGGCTAGAATCTAGGGCGTTGCTTTGCAACTGCTAGAACGCCGCGTTGCGGCTACGGATAACGGCACGCAGCAAACTGCTACAGAACGTCACTTTGTGACTCACGATTTACGCAACGGGCTTTGCCCTTACTGTGAGCGCTGCGTTCTGTGAGTGAGTTTACGAACGTTCTGTTTTCCTAGAATCTAGAGCCTAGAACCTATTTTCTGAGAGGTTGCTGGCATACTCAAGGGAATCAACAGATCAAGTATGAATGCGGAATTAACTTATATAAAGTCACATTAAAAAGGTTGCTGACATACTCAAGGAAATCGACAGATCAAGTATGGATGTGGAATTAACTCTGAAGATTTAGAGTTTAAGATAAGGTTGCTGACATATTCGAGGGAATCAACAGATCAAGCATAGATGTGGAATTCATTCTTCATATAAGGTTGCTGACGTACTCAAGGAAATCAACAGATCAAGTATGGATGTGGAATTAACTCTGAAGACTTATAGTTTCGTTAAAAAGGTTGCTGACATACTCAAGGAAATCAACAGATCAAGATGGGGGAATTAACTCCCAAGAGTATGCCAACTATCGTTCTTTCGCCTGAAATCCCGATGCCGACAAGATTAGCGCTAGTGGCTTAAATAAAACTTAATCCATTGCAAAAAAAGACTTTATTTCCTTAGCCTTTAGTCAAAATTGCCCACAAATCCTCAAGGTTTCAGTTCGCTTCTGGGGTATTAAGTTGCTGACGTTTTTCCATCAAATCTTTAATCAAAGGCGTGAGGATCAGCTCCATCGCCAGCGACATTTTGCCGCCGGGGACGACGAGTGTGTTGACCCGTGACATAAATGAACCTTGGATCATATTGAGGTAATAGGGGAAGTCGACATTATTGATACCGCGGAAGCGGATCACCACAAAGCTTTCATCTAAGCTCGGAATATCTTTGGCACTAAATGGGTTAGAGGTATCGACCGTCGGTACTCGCTGAAAGTTAATGTGAGTGCGGGAGAACTGTGGCGTCATGTGCTTAATATAGTCGTCCATACTGCGCACAATCGAGCCCATGACTTTTTCACGGCTGTGGCCACGCTCCGAAGTATCGCGGATAATTTTTTGGATCCACTCTAAGTTGACTATGGGCACCATGCCGATCAGCAAGTCCACATGCTGGGCGACATTGGCATCACCAGTAACTACGCCGCCATGTAAGCCTTCGTAGTAGAGCATATCGGTATTTTCAGGTAGTGGTCGCCATTGGGTAAAAGTGCCAGGCATCTGGTTAAAAGGCACTGCCTCATCGAAGGTGTGTAAATAGCTGCGGGTTTCACCTTGGCCTGTGGTGCTGTAATCGCGAAAGCATTGCTCTAAACGAGCAAAGTTATTAGCCTCTGGGCCAAAATAGCTAAGATTGCGGTTTTCAGCTTGGGATTTGCGGATCATGACTTCCATTTCGGCGCGGGTAAAATGATGAAAACTGTCGCCTTCGACAAAGGCGGCGTTGATCCCGAGTTGGCGAAAAATATGGCTAAAGGCAGTCGTCGTCGTGGTGGTTCCCGCGCCTGATGAGCCTGTAACTGCAATAATGGGATGTTTTGCTGACATTTTTTCTACCTAGCTAGGAACCAAAAGAGCCGCTTATGGGGAAGCGATAAAAACGCGAGTACTATTTATACGGTACAGAGGTAGGACTGGTCAATCTTGCTGCTGTGCTATTTGTTCCGCTGAACGTATGGCGAAGGATTCATCGTCTTCACTGTACTCTAATTTCAGTTTACCTTGCTTAAGTGCTTGTTGACATTGGACTATCGCCTGAGCAAGCTCCTGTTCATCGAGACTGGCAAAGCTGCCATCCTCCACTTGACCGAAGAGATATTCGCGGATCACATTGGCGAGCGTTTCCTTGGGGAGTTGTAACAGGGTTTCATAGGGAATGAGCATCGGTGTTTCCTTGGGTAATATTGTCGCCGTTGATTGGGTCTGCAGTAAGCGAGTGAACACTTTGATCGCCTAGTAAAAAATGTAAAATCCGTCGCTCAAGGTAGAAGCGCGGTTTCCAAGGTGTACCGCCTTCGATAAAGCCGACATGGCCGCCATAGGGATGCAGTTCGTATTCCACATAGCCCGACAATTGACTTGATTTGGGGATCACTTCATCGGTCATAAAGGGATCGTCCTTGGCATGTATGATGAGCGTCGGTTTAGTTATGCGGCTGACAAAGGGTAAGCCACTGGCACGCGTATAGTAATCGTCTACGCCGTCAAAGCCGTGTAATGGCGCTGTGACTTTATCGTCAAAATCATAGAAGGTATTTAAACGGTCGACCTGCAACTGGCTCAGCGGCATAGAGATGGCTAAGTCGGGATCATTCAGTTTATGGCTGATTTTCTGTTGTAACTGTTTGATTAAATAGCTTTGATACACCTTTGAAAAGCCATTTTCCAAGCGTTTAGCGCAGGCTGACAATTGCAGCGGCGCAGAGACAACCACAGCGCGGGCTAATAAACTATCATCCTGATATTCGCCTTGATACTTAGTCAGCACATTGCCGCCTAAACTGTAACCTACGGCTAATAAGGGCGATTGCGGATACGCGCTTTTCAGTGTCGATAGACTAAACTGTAAATCGTCCGTATCGCCACTGTGATAACTGCGGGCGAGGCGATTGGCCTCACCCGAACAACTTCTGTGATGGTGCACGACGGCAGCGAGTTGCTGTTCTTTACAGGCTTGCAGTATCCGCCGCGCATAATGGGACTGAGCACTTCCTTCTAAGCCGTGGATGATCACCACGATCGGTTTGCCAGACTGTGGAACATCCTGCCAATCTAAATCGATAAAATCGCCATCGGGTAACTCTAAGCGCTGCCGCTGTAATGCTGGTTTGGCCACTTTAGTGAATACGGGTAAAATCGTTTGTATATGGGGACTCTTGGCCCACCAAGGTGGCATAAAGGAATTTGGCATAGATGTTTATCTTGGTATCGGCTATTGCTGAAAATTAAAACGTGTGTTTAATTTATACCCAAACCAACTCAAAATGCTGAAATTCGTATTTTGAGGTCGCTTGGGTATAAACTCGCGGCCATTGTAGCACAATTGTTTTTTATGCTGATATTTAGGCCGACATTTAGGTTGATAATTAGGAGATAGAGATGAAGCGACGAACCTTTATAATGGGTGCGTTTGCCGGTACGGCGGCGTTAGCCTTAGGGGTTAATCTCTATTCTCCTGAGTTTAGTTTGCCCGAGGATAGCGAAGGCAAAGATTATCGTTTGTTGTTTAGCGTGCTTTTGCCTGTGATGCTCGACGGCGCCTTGCCTGATGTGGCCATCCATAAGTTGGCGGCGCAAAACCGCACTTTAGATGCCATCAAACAGTCGATTGCTGTGTTACCCGATGAGCAGCAAACCGAGTTATTTGAACTGCTCGATATGCTCGAAAATCGTCTTGGTTTACTGGTACTCACCTCGAGCATGACGCCGCTATTGATGCGCTCTCCCGCCGAGTTAACTGATATGTTAGAAACCTGGCGCCACAGTTATTTTGCTTTGTTACAAACGGCTTATCTTGGATTGCGGGAATTAGTGATGGCAAGTTACTACGCTTGTCCTGAGCACTGGAGCCGCCTGCATTATGCCAAGCCTGAACTGTTCAAATAGCGAGTCCATTTTTAACCTAATCAAACGCCGAATAATAAGCATCTTACCCGCGACAGTGGAGCACTCAAGTTGGCAATCATAGATCCTATAGTGAATGGTTTAAACTCTAGTTGGTTGCACACTGATGCAAGCCAATTGCAAGAAAACCAGCAGTTTGAAGCTGATGTGATTATTGTCGGCACAGGTGCTGGCGGCGGTGTGGCGGCTGAAATCCTCACCCAAGCAGGGCTAAGCGTGATCATGATTGAGGCGGGACCGCTAAAATCCTCCAGCGATTTTAATATGGAAGAGCGAGTTGCTTATCCCAACTTGTATCAACAAGCTGCGGCGATGAAAACTGTCGATAAGGCGATTGGCATTTTTCAAGGCCGCGCAGTCGGTGGCTCAACCACAGTTAACTGGACCACTTCAATTCGCACTCCGACCGAGGCGTTAGCTTTTTGGACGCAACATAAATCGGTTGCAGGGCTTAATCGCGAGAGCTTAGACCCTTGGTTTGAGCAAATGGAGCAGCGGCTCAATATCCATGAATGGAACTATGAGCCTAATCGCAATAATGCCGCCCTGAAGCAAGGTTGTATCAATCTTGGTTGGGAATACACAGTCATTAAACGCAATGTGGCGGGTTGCTGGAATACTGGCTATTGCGGCATGGGTTGTCCGGTCAATGCGAAGCAATCTATGTTAGTCACCACGATTCCCGCGGCACTTGAGAAAGGCGCGCAGCTGATCAGTCGCGCTAAAGTGACTAAGATTGAGCACCATAATGGCCAAGTGTTTGCGTTAAAGGCGCAGGCGCTGGATGTGAATTTACGACCCACTGACGTTGAGCTGTTATTTAAGGCTAAACATTATATTTTGAGTGCGGGTGCTATCCATACACCGACGATTTTGATGCGTTCGCAAGTGCCCGATCCCCACCAACTTTTGGGTAAACGCACCTTTTTACATCCTACTTTGTTATCCGGCGGCGTATTTGCCGATTCGATCAATGGCCATAGCGGTGCGCCGCAATCTATCTATTCCGATGAATTTGTGTGGAACAATGGCGCCGATGGTGAGCTGGGTTATAAACTCGAAGTGCCGCCGGTGCATCCGATTTTAATTGCCTCTAAAACCTTAGGTTATGGTACGAGTCATGCTGAGTTAATGTCACAATTCAATCAGTTGCAAGTGACTATCGCTTTGATCCGCGATGGCTATCATCCCGACAGTCAAGGCGGTGAAGTACACTTAACGGATAAGGGCTTTGCTTTAGATTATCCGTTGACCGATGCTTTTTGGCGGGCCGCGAGACGCGCTTTTGCTAGTATGGCGGAGTTACAATTCTCGGCGGGCGCCTTAAAAGTGTTGCCGATCAGCGATGGTATGCCTTACTTATCCTCGTGGAAAGACGCCAAAGAGAGCATTGCGCAGATGTCACTCGCGCCACTGCGCACTATCGTTGCATCGGCCCATGTGATGGGCGGTTGTCCCTTCGGCGAAGATGAAAAGCTTTCTATGGTCAACAGTTATGGTCAGTCGCACTATTTAGAGAATTTATCTGTAATGGATGGTTCTATCTTCCCGACCAGCCTTGGCGCTAACCCGCAGCTGTCGATTTATGGCATCACGGCACGAAATGCCACCGCACTCGCACAGAAGCTCACTGACGGTAAAGCCTGATGTTATCTTATCAAAATGCAGCTTAGCTTGATAAAGCTTGATGGGGTGTGAATGTCTGAAAACATATTACGGGAAGGTGGTTGCTTATGCGGGGCGATTCGTTATCAGGTTGAAGGTGACCCCTTTGATGCGGATTATTGCCACTGCCGTTCGTGCCAAAAAAGCACGGGATCTGCATTTGGGGCTTGGATGGATTTTAAACTCAGCCAAGTGATTTGGCTTAAAGGTCAGGTGACAGAGTTTGCATCGTCTGAGTTTATTCGCCGTGGATTTTGTGACCAATGCGGTACATCGTTAACTTACCGGCATACTCAATATCCTGATTATTATAGCGAGTCTGGACGATGCTAACCAAGTTCAGCCTAAGTACCATATTTATACTGAGAGTCAGCTGAACTGGTTGGTGATCGAGGATGACTGTGAACGCTATCCGCAAGGCCGCAGCTGTTAGCGGATCAGATGATCACTGCGTTGATTTGATCGAGCTAACTTGGCGGTGCTTGATTTAACGTGATTTGTTTGGGGGAGATCAGGGCGCAATGAGGCCGACTTCGTTGGCGTCAATGTCACTGAGTCCAAACAGGCTTAAGTAGCTCACTAGATTTGTCGCTTGGCCGCTTGGGCTGAGTTCATTGAGTTTATTTAAGATGGTTCGCTGCGCTTTACGTTCCATCATCAGCTCAACGGCGAGCATCTGCTGATACTCTTGCTCATTCAGGCTGGACTTAGCCAGTTTGCGTAATTTGCGGTAGGGCATGAGAAACCTTTCATCCCATTCACCCACAGCATTCATCAGCGTTTGCCATTGGTCCGTGCTGTATTGCTGCGGCCCAGACACATCCATAGTGATATCTAAATATTGTGCCAGTAGCAGTAGATTGACGTTCACCTGACAGCTATTTTGCAATTCGAGACAGAGCGCTTTGTTTTGCGCATAGCTCATATCACACCATTGCCAGAGTTGACTGTCGAACTGGGTTAAAACCGCCATACTATTTCCTTGTATTGCCGCTGCTACTGACTTTTATGTAAAAGAACGCTGGAGTTATTGTTGCTCCATGACCTCTTGCTCCATTGCATCTATCTCTTCTTGCAACTCGAGCCATTGCATTTCACTGTCTTCTAAGGTTTGCGTCAAGCTCGTTCGCTCGGTTAATACCGAGGTTAGCTTGGCTTTGTTATCTTGATCATACAATTCGCTATCGGCCAGCAAGTGCTCTAGCTCGGCGAGGCGTTCGCTCAGCTTTTGTTGCTCGGTTTCTAACTTAGTTTGTTTGCGCTTGAGCGGCGATACCTTTTGGCGGATCTCGGCCTCGAGGCGTTTTTGCTGTTTTTTATCGGCGGCAGGTTTGATCTCGTCGCTGGTGCTGTTTTGATTCGAGTTGGCTTTCGCCGCATCGAGCAACCATTGGTGATAATCGTCTAAGTCACCGTCGAAGGCACGTACTTCACCTTGATCCACCAGATAGTAATCGCTACAGGTTAATCGCAGTAAATGCCTATCATGCGAGACGACAACCATAGCACCTTCAAAGGTTTGCAGTGCCATCGTTAGAGCGTGGCGCATCTCTAAGTCTAAATGGTTGGTGGGTTCATCGAGCAGCAATAGGTTAGGGCGTTGCCAAACTAATAGCGCCAACACTAAACGGGCTTTCTCGCCGCCAGAAAAGGGTCGTACAGGTGAGAGCGCCATATCGCCATTAAAGCCAAAACCGCCTAAGAAGTTACGCAACTCTTGCTCTCTGGCATTGGGTGCCAGACGTACTAAATGCTGCATAGGCGTGTCGTCGAGGCGTAAAAATTCGATTTGGTGCTGGGCAAAGTAGCCAATATTAACGCCGGGATTAGGTTCATACAAACCTGTCATTGGCGATAATTGACCCGATAACAACTTGATTAATGTCGATTTACCCGCGCCGTTACGGCCGAGTAAACCAATGCGCGCCCCCGGTACTAAGTTTAAATGCACCTTGCTCAGGATGGGTTTGTCGCCATAGCCTATTGCGACTTGCTCCATCTTAATCAGCGGATTGGGCAGGGCTTCAGGGGCACGAAACTCCATATAAAAGGGGCTATCGGCTTGAGACGGCAACAACTCAGTCATGCGCTCTAGTGCCTTTAAGCGGCTCTGCGCTTGTTTGGCTTTACTTGCCTTGTAACGGAAACGGTCAACGAAGGACTGCATGTGTGCACGTTCTTTTTGTTGGCGTTCAAAGGCAACCTGTTGTTGCGACATACGTTCGGCACGAATGCGCTCAAAGGCACTGTAATTGCCTTTGTAGAAATTGAGTTTTTGATTTTCAACATGGACGATTTCATCAACGATTTCATCGATAAAGTCCCTATCATGGCTGATTAAAATCAGCGTGCCTTGATAGGACTTAATCCAACCTTCGAGCCAGTACATGGTATCTAAGTCTAAGTGGTTGGTTGGTTCGTCGAGGAGCAATAAGTCAGAGCGGCACAGTAGCGCTTGGGCTAAGTTGAGGCGCATACGCCAACCACCCGAAAAGCTTTTCACTGGATTGCTTTGCTCGGCTTCACTAAAGCCCAGACCCGCTAACAATGAACCCGCGCGCGAATGAATCGCATAACCACCGATAGCGTCGATTTTGCCGTGTAAGAGTGCGATGGCATTGCCGTCGTTATCTTCTTGGGCCTTGTGTAATAGGGCTTCTAATTGACGATATTCGCTATCGCCATCGATCACATATTCCAGTGCCGAGACGTCGAGCGCAGGGGTTTCTTGGGCCACAGTGGCAATTTGCCAGCCAGAAGGCAGACTAAATTCACCTTTATCTAGGCTTAAGTGACCTAAAATTAATGCGAGCAGTGAGGATTTGCCTGTGCCGTTAGCACCGACTAAACCGACCTTATGGCCGGGATAAATCGTGAGAGAGGTCTCATCTAGCAGGGTTTTGCTGCCACGGATTAATTGCGCTTGGTTGATGCTGATCATTAACTACAACTTGGTTAGAACGTGAATTCGTCAGGGCACAGATAATAGCGTACAACCCAGTTTCAAACCACAGCCTGACCCGATAACTAGGACAATTATTCGACTTTTCAGGACGATCTTGAGCGAATCGCATCACATTGGCTTAAGGCCTCATACTTTCAGGTAACACTGGCATTCAATCATCAGTGTGGCAAAATAGCGCCAATTTCTTCGGCCGAGTTCCTTGGCCCTGCTATCTGGTCCTTTATCTATTATGACAAACACTAAAATCAAAAAGCGTTTCGTAGCTGGTGCTAAGTGCCCAAAATGCAGCGCCAAAGACAGCATTTTACTCTACAAACAAAACGGCATCGAAACCGTTGAATGCACAGAGTGTGACTACCGTGAACAGCAAACCGATGAAAAGGTCACTGAAAAAGCCACCGGCGCTGTGATCGGCGTGTTTAAACCGGATTAGGTTGAAGCTTTAATTCAATTGGATCGCTTCGGCTGAGGATGCCTGTCCTATCTCTTATTTTTCCGTTTGTAGCTTTGTGAGTAAAGGTGCGCAACTCATTAACCACTCGCATTCCAGTGACACGCCGTGAATATATCCCTATAGGCTCGACGGCGGCATCCATGCCGCCAACGGTCACTTCCATGCTAGTGCTTAATTCGATTTATCTCTGAGTACACCTGTTTCGAACTGTAATCACGGTCTTTTGATAATAATCAGTCGGTAACGTCATCGCTAATTAACATCATAAATACGTTTGGCAATGGCGTGATAAGTGTTGTAGGTTATATGAACATAGGTAGCTTGAATTCTTTGTTGTCCCAGCTTACGGCGCTAGGTTTCTCTAAATAGATGGCGAATCTAAATGAATGTTTATGAATGTGAAGAACAGCTAGTTTCTCAAAGAAGAGGAAAATGGTCTGAATCCGGCGTACCTCATAAAGGATAGACTTGTGTTCACATTGAAGACTTAGAAGAACCTGATATTACTTGTGAAATGTGTGAATCTCAGAATGTTAGGTATGTTCATCATATGCAGCATCTGAACTATCCGATTATTCTTAAAGTTGGTTGTGTATGTGCCGGTCATTTGGAAGGTAATTTGAGTGCAGCCTCGAACAGGGAAAGAGTGGCGAGAAACTGGGCAAGTCGCAAAAAACGCTGGTTAACAAGAAAATGGAAGTTATCACATAAAGGTAATCCGCGTTTAAATATAGAAGGTTTTTGGGTAACTGTGTATAACAAAGAGGATAAATGGGGAGCTACGGTAAGTTCGAAAAATAGTAGTTTTTCAAAATATTTATATCGTAAATTTGACACTGAAAATGAGGCTAAATTAGCTGCATTTGATTTATTTACTTTAGCTTTAGCTACAAGATCTTAACTTGCTGTATGCGGACGAGATGCAGTTGTCGCTGGTGAGTAACCCGTAGGTTTATTAATGTTGTAAGAAACAATGTAAGAAACAGAGACACCCAACCTTAATATTATATTGTTGATCTAAAATGGATAGCCAGATTTTTAATTTATGCGCTGCAAACAGCGCAGCGCATAAATACTAAGACGTTAGATAGCCATCGTAAGTATTGGAGTTGTAAATGGATAACAATGAAAGTCTTAACTATTTTATGAGGCTATTAACGGAAAGGCATAATAATTTAAAGAAAACCAATGATGCTCTTTTTGATGCTTTAATTGGTGAAAATAAAGACACGAAAGAGAAAAATTGCCAAGCTAATCTAGATGCTGCAAATAATTTATCTATGTCTCTTGCTACAGCAGATCGTCCAGACTGGCTGAAAATAACTTTACAGTGGTGCAAGTGGTACATCGATAATCTGAAAATAGATGACGCAAACAAATATCTTTTTAGTAATATATCGCCAGTTAGAAATGATCTATTGCAACATAAATGGTCTTTATCTAAGGAGAAAGATGATGCTGACTTTCATTTTGATGAAATGTACGAAAGATTTAAAAAAGAAAGTAAGCTTCCTGAGTTTTTTGATGCCTTAATAAGTACTTTAGAGAAAATGATTGCTAGCGGTGAAATTGATAGCATTAAAACAATCAATAGTATTAAGCAACTATTATCACTTTTAAGGCAGAATAAGTCTGGTTCCTATTTTTCTGTAATGGCAAGTTGGGAATTTATGGGCGGCTTTATAAAGAATACTCTATGGGAATCTCTAGATTCACTCCCAGTGGTAAAGCAGCTCAAAAAAGGTTTTGAAAAGACTGTGAGTGAAATGGATATAGAGCTTGAAGAATTACACAACTCTATTGCTCAGGAAATGAAGAACAAATACAACACTACCGTTAATTCGTTAACTTACAAGAAGCAAGCTGAAAACATTCTTGAGCATAAAAAGGATATAGCCTAGTCGAGTAATTGGCTCTCCATCAAGCGCCTAAACTAAAGGAAGCACAACAGCAGGCTTGCACTCCTAAGTCGCTAATTTTAGACTGCTATTTTGCGTCGGTTAGGCAAGCGTTACCCATAGAAATCTTAATCCGAAACTCACTAATTCGAGCTAACGATCTAACTCGAAAATGTCCAAAAGCGTGCTGCGTAAGGCTTTTTAATCGACAGGTTACGCTAATGCTATGACAAACCTGTGTGAGTGGATATCAACAGCCTATCGTTCTATTTTTTCGAATGTTTAGGTCGTGATTTCGCGTTATTCTTTTGTAAACTTCCTTGTTATTCTGCCTCCATCAGCAAAGCGTTTGCGTCTTGTGTTAGCCGTACGGTCTTGGCGTTTCACGTATCGCTTTGCTCAACCGATAGGAGAGCAGCAATGAAAGTATTAAGTCAGTTTTCCGCCAAAGCCGCGATGGATGGCGATGGGGTCAATATTCGCCGTGTCGCCGATTTTGTGACGACTAAATTTGATCCTTTCTTGATGATCGACGAAATAAAATCCGATGATGAACAAGATTTTATCGGTGGCTTCCCCGCACATCCTCATCGCGGAATGGAGACCTTCACTTATATTCGTAAGGGCGGTTTTGAGCATCGCGACCAAATGGGTAATGTGAAGGCGATTCGTGCCGGCGATGTGCAGTGGATGAGCACCGGGTTCGGAGTAGTACACTCTGAAATGCCGCTGGCCGATGCGGTTGATGGTCTGCATGGATTCCAAATTTGGGTCAACATGCCCGCCAAAGACAAGCTGCGTCCAGCTAAGTATCAAGATACTGCGGGTAGCGCGAGCGTTGAAGTGACCAATAACACTGGCGCTAGCTTAAAAGCCTTAGCGGGTGATTGGGGCTTTAAAGATCAGCCGCTTATTAGTGCGGCTATTCAAGGATTAGCGGGTGAGGCTGCTATTGCTGATTTAAGTCTATCGCCAAATGCTGAGGCCACGCTCGATTTGTCTCAACATGAGTTTGTCGCCTTGTACTTGTACCAAGGTGACTTATATAAAAGCGATTCGAGTAAAGGCGAAGATTCGCAGTGGTCATCTGCTTCAAATCAACATCATCAGGGCGAGTTTTTAGTGATCGATAGCCAAAGTGTGCTTAAGCTTAAAGCCGATGAGCGCGGCGCTGGGATGCTACTGTTTGCGGGTAAACCTATCCGTGAAAAAATCGTCCAAATGGGTCCCTTTGTGATGAACACCCAAGCGGAGATTCAGCAGGCGATCCGCGATTATCAAGCAGGGCGTTTCGGCCAAATCGCTTGATTTGGGTGAGTTGGCCACTCTGAATTAATCCTCAGCCCTGAATTCCTACAGGGCTTTTTTGTTGCTGTTCACGCAAGCTATGTCTATTGCTTAAGGACTTGAGGCAAAAGCCGCGCTTTGTTGCTACAATAGCCGTGCTTTTGGGTTGAGCGAGCCTAGAGCTTAAATCTAAACTCAAGCTAGCCCAAAGCTAACCTGAATCTTGATAGACCAGTTAAATCGATAAGTAACGCAATTTCAGTAACCTAGCAGCCGCTTCGTTACCCACCACAGGATATTCACCTTGAGCAACTCTGATACTAAGCCTAATCCATCAATGGCTTTTTCGACTCTTAAGCTAAAACCCGAACTGCTTGAGAACCTTTCTTCTATGGGCTACAACGAGATGACGCCAATTCAGGCGCAAAGTTTGCCACCCATTTTAGCGGGGCAGGATGTGATAGGTCAGGGTAAAACTGGCTCGGGTAAAACGGCCGCCTTCGGCTTAGGATTACTGAACAAGTTAGACGTTAAACGCTTTCGCATTCAAACCTTAGTGTTATGCCCAACCCGCGAGTTGGCCGACCAAGTGGCGCAGGAAATCCGTACCCTTGCCCGTGGTATTCATAACGTTAAAGTACTGACACTTTGCGGCGGTGTACCTATGGGGCCACAAGTTGGCTCGCTGGAACACGGCGCGCACATTATTGTGGGTACGCCGGGTCGTATCGTCGATCACTTAGATCGCAACCGTCTAGATTTAAGCAATCTCAACATGTTAGTGCTCGATGAAGCCGATCGCATGTTAGAAATGGGCTTCCAACCCGCTCTAGATGCGATTATCGAACAAGCGCCACGTGAGCGTCAGACGCTGCTATTCAGCGCGACGTTCCCGGAGCAAATTCAATCGATTGCTAAGCAAATCATGTATGACCCAAGCATGGTTAAAGTTGAAGGTAATCACGACAGCTTGAGCATAGCTCAACATTTTTATCACTTAGACGATGACAAGGCGCGTATGCAAGCGCTGCAATTATTGTTGTTAGAACATAAGCCTGAAAGCGCTGTGGTGTTTTGTAACACTAAACGCGAAACTCAAAAAGTGGCCGATGAGCTTGAAGGCTTAGGCTTTAGCGTATTGGCTTTGCACGGCGATTTAGAGCAAAGAGACAGGGACGAAACCCTGCTGCAATTTGCTAATAAGAGTGCCTGTGTATTAGTGGCGACTGACGTTGCTGCCCGTGGTTTGGATATCGATGCGCTCGATGCCGTGTTTAACTATCACGTCGCCTATGACACCGAAGTGCACATTCACCGTATCGGTCGTACTGGCCGTGCGGGCAGTAAAGGTGCCGCTTATACCTTCTATAACGACCAAGACGGTTATAAAATTGCCTTGTTAGAAGAGTATTTAGAGCGCGAAATTACCAGTGAATCACTGCCATCTGAAAGCCTGCTCGGCAACACGCCTGCAGCGCCAACCATGATCACTCTGCAGATCGATGGTGGTAAGAAGGAAAAACTGCGCCCAGGGGATATCTTAGGCGCGCTGACAGGCGAAAACGGTATCGAAGGCTCACAGGTGGGTAAAATCCAAGTGACAGATTACCGCGCCTATGTGGCCGTTAATCGTAAGGTTGCCAAGAAAGCACTGAACAAAATTACTGGCGGCCGGATCAAAGGAAAATCTTACCGCGCTTGGCCAATGAAGTAAGTTTGGCCTAGCTTGAGTTGAATCGTACCTCGATTTAATTCGCTCTATTTTTAAAGGGAATAAACTCAGGTTTATTCCCTTTTTTTGTTCGGTTTTATAGCGGTAGTCATTACACCTTTGTGTCTACTTCACCGCGAATCTTATTGGGCGATTAAGTAACACTTTGTATTTGTCTGCTTAATTGATATGCCCCTCAGCTTGCCTGTGTTAGAAGTGATTCTGAGTAAAAAATAAATGAGCGGATTAACGGCTTTGTCAGGTGATAGGGCTGCATCGGTTTGGAGTATTTATGTTTCGATGGACTATTTTACTAAGCATCTTTTTGAGCGCAGCGAGCGCTGCATCAATTCAGCCAGAGCCGCAACCGTTACAGCATTTCATCTACATTAACCATCGTGAGGCTAACGGAGAAAACATTCGTGCCGACAAGGCGCTGCACGATCCCCGTTTTGGCGGTGCGCAGATTGTTTATACTTGGCGCAGTTTAGAGCCTAAGCAGGGCGAATATGATTTCAGTGCGATTAGGGCCGATATTGCGTATCTCGATTCGATAGGCAAAAAATTGTGGATCCAGCTGCAAGAGAAATCCTTTACGCCCAGAGTCAATGTGCCGCGTTATTTGCTCGATGATCCTATTTATCAAGGCGGTGTGTTGAAGCAAAGCATGTTGAGTGCACCAGAGCGTGATCCCAATAAACCGGTGACGGATGATGAGTATGGCTGGTCAGCCAAAATGTGGGAGCCCTCAGTGCGTGCACGTTATCAACAATTGGTGCGTCAGCTTGGCCAAGAGTTTGATGGGAAAATTGCGGGCATTAACTTTAGTGAAAGCTCAATTGATGTGGGGACTGAAAACGCCGACGGAACAACCACCTTCCCCAGTGATTTTAATCCTAAAGCCTATATTGATGCGATTGGCGAGAATATGCAGGTATTAGCTGAGTCATTTCAGCATTCAACCGCTATGGTGTATTTGAACTTTTTGCCAGACGAATGGCTGCCATGGAATGACAAAGGCTATATGCGAGGCTTATTTGCGCAAGCCAAATCGCTCAACATGGGTGTTGGTGGCCCAGATCTGATGCCTTACCGTAAAAGTCATATGGCACAAAGTTATGCCTTTATTAAAGAGTACCCAGCGACACTGGTGAAAGGTATGGCGGTGCAAGACGGTAATTTGCGGCAGATTAATCCTAAAACGGGTAAAAAGAATACTGTGCCTGAGCTGTTGGATTTTGCGCAAAACTACCTAGGCTTAGACTACATTTTTTGGGTTGAAGATGAACCCTATTTTACGGATGAAGTCCTGCAGCAGTTGCCAGATACAAAGGCGAATTAGCTTAGGTTGCCGTTTTAGGTTGTTTAAGGCAGTGATTGTTCAAGCCGATTATTGTTCAAAGCGTAGATAACGAGCTAAACATCAAAATAAACAAAGACAAACAAAAACGCCCAATTCCATATGGAGTTGGGCGTTTCTGTTTAGGACTTAATACGGCTAAATCGCTAAGCAAGTTCGCTTAGCTTTTGCATTAATCCTGTGAATGTCTTGGACGACTCGCACCGTTATTTGGGCGACGGGTGTTTTTCTTTGGGCCATTGGCGTAAGGATTCTCACCCGCTTGGCCACGATTTTCGCCAGCGCCTGAACGGCTTTCACTTGGACGACTAGCGCCTGCGCTATTGGCTCGGCCATCGTTTGAACGTGGGGGACGAGGTTTGGCATCACTGCGGGGGGCGCTACTGGCTTCACCGCTGTGTCTTGGATTCTTGTCGTTTGGCTTGTGACCGCGCGCGACGTCACCGCTGCGTTGACCGTCTTTATGCTCGGCGCTTCTTGGAGCACCATCGCGTGAGCTAGGTTGGTTTGAGCTGCGGGTATTTCTACGGCTTGGTACTGATTTACCGCTACTTTTCCCGCCGCCACCCAAACGTGACTCAGGCAATACATGGTTAAAGCCTTCAACCATTTCTCGGTCTAATACGCGATTGATCAAACGCTCGATATCGTTCAGCAGTTTGATTTCTTCGTTGCTCACCAGTGACACGGCTTGACCCGATGCGCCAGCGCGGCCAGTACGGCCGATACGATGCACATAATCTTCTGGCACGTTCGGTAAGTCGAAGTTAACCACTTGTGGTAATTGGTCTATGTCTAAACCGCGGGCGGCGATATCGGTCGCAACCAGTACGCGAGCTTGACCATTTTTAAAGTCGGCCAAGGCTTTAGTACGTGCGGTTTGGCTCTTGTTACCGTGGATAGCGGCGGCTTTGATACCTGCCTCTTCAAGGCTTTTCGCCAGACGGTTAGCGCCATGTTTAGTGCGCGAGAATACCAACACTTGTTGCCAATCGTTTTGCTTGATGAGTTGGATCAAGAGTGCCGATTTTTGGCTTTTATCAACTGGGCAAACCCATTGTTTTACTGTGGTCGCTGCCGCGTTACGTGGCGTGACCGAAATTTCGACTGGATCATTGACTAGGCCTTTGGCCAGCTCACGAATTTCATCGGAGAAGGTGGCCGAAAACATCAGATTTTGACGTTGCTTAGGTAAAATTGCCAAAATTTTACGGATATCGCGGATAAAGCCCATGTCGAGCATGCGGTCGGCTTCATCTAACACTAAGATCTCAAGCTGGCTGAATTTCACCGCTTTTTGATTATATAGATCCATCAATCGACCAGGCGTCGCGACTAATACATCGACACCGTGGCGCAATTTCGCGATTTGTGGATTGATAGGCACGCCACCAAATATTACCGCTGAGCGTAGTGGTAAATTCTTACCATAGGTTTCAACACTTTCTGCAACCTGAGCTGCCAATTCGCGTGTCGGAGTTAACACTAATGCGCGCACTTGGCCTGCTTGGGCACGGTTACCTTTACTCAGGAGTTCGAGCATAGGTAGGGTGAAACCTGCTGTTTTACCTGTTCCTGTTTGGGCGGCCGCCATCACATCTTTGCCTTGAAGCACAGCGGGAATTGCTTGAGCTTGGATTGGCGAAGGTGTGTCGTAGCCTTGTTCGGCAACGGCTTTAAGTATCGGGGCCGATAAGCCCAGGGAGGTAAAACTCATAGATTGGTCTCTTGTGGCAACACTGTGCTGCATTTATGGTCAATAGCCAGGTCTGCTGGCGGGCGTGCAGCTTACAGGATCAGGGCTTTAAGTGCCATCTAATAAAGGTTTTTGGGCTGGGTTTCATTCATATTGGCACATAAATCGCTTGTCGGCGGCTTTCACTCGGCCTCGCTTATCTTTAGGCGCAAGTTTAGATGGCAGAGTTTGAGGTTATGGAAGTTAATTGATTTCAAGGAACAAGATGACTATTAGGCTTATTTCATAATATCAATTGAAGTCATAGGCATTTTTTATCTAGAGTTAGAATGAGTTAGCGGTAGATCACGCTACAATAATGAGAGTGGTATAAACTAAAGTCGATTGGAGTAGAATTAATCAATGACGCAATTGGTTTAGCTATTTGTTCAGTTCGTGATTGATGTTATTCGCTGAATTTTTAACAATGAACCGAGCGAAAGAATTATTGAGTGTTTTCACAGTCACGTTTAACTGAGTCATTCATGTTTAACCGAGTCATTCATGTTTAACTTAGTCATTTAGATGGAGTGGCTTAAGAGCGGTTCTCTGCAGCTTGCGATTTATCTCACGTTTATTTTAGGATGAGGCATTGTGGGAACGGTTAAACGCCTCTCATTTATAGGTGGATTATGACAGCGATACAGCATATTGAACGCCTTGCACGAGGACGCAGTGAACAAGCCGTCGCTGTGATTAAAAATGTGCAGCAGATGTCAAATATCCCTATGCATGAGATGCAACTCGCGCTTAAACAATTGCTCAACTGTGGCCGAATTGCGCTGCATTTTCATCCCGATAGAATTGATAGCCGTGGTATGACGGTTGCCGAAGGTTTACTGCGCGATGGTCAATACCGCAGCCAGTTTGAGACTCATATTTCCAATGGTCAGTTGTCACCTGAGTTAGGTGGCCCACGGGATCATTGGGAAAATCAGCTTTTTGGTGATGTATACAAGGGCACTAAATCTCGGCCTAAATACGGTGCACTCGATCTGGGGATGTGGCAGGACGGTCCCGCCCCACGTTTTGGAAGCTGTTATTTTTTGACTCATACAAGTGCGATGGCGCGCTCAACCTTTAGTTATCTCGACTCGTATCGTAATCCGAAAGAGAAGGGCACGCTGTCATGTTTCGATGATATTTTAGCGGCGCTGCTGACTGAGAGTTTTGAGCGTCACTATGCCTTAGGCAAAACCGATTTTAAGCCGCTGAATGTGATCCATTACTTGGGGCATCAGCTCAATGCTTCCTTGCTGTCACGTTTCGAGCGGCCGCTATCGAATAATCTTGACCATTATATAGAGGCGCAGATCCATGGTGATGTTTCCCTCGATGAAGATATCGCCATGCTGGTGGCGGACCCCAGTTTTAAGGGGACTGATATTGGCGCAAGCTTAAGTAAAATTTGCGATAAATATGATATTGAGCTGCAATATCATGGTGGCTTTAGCCTGCATATGGCACAGATCCCCAGTGATTTCCGTGGGCCAACTATGCCATCGCTGGCTAATCGGATTGCCATAGAAGACAGAGTCGATGCCTATGCCATAGGCGTGGCGGCGCGGGATTTATACCATTCTCCCCAGCATTGGCGTGAGCGCGGTAATCGTGCGCAAGTCGCCCATGAACTTAAGTTGCTCTGGCATGTGCTAGTGAAATACGGTGGAGTGCAATAAGCGCTAGCTCTTTAAAAATGCTTAATTGTAAACGTAAGCATTAACAACTAAATGAGTTTAGGGCGTAAATAAAACAGCGAGATAACCTCTGGTTAACTCGCTGTTTTTTTCTATAGATATTTTATCGTTAAGGTCGCCTAGCAACCAGTGTCGACTTTTTTATAAGTGGGAACGCCCGTTGTCTCCCATTTATAGTCGATATAGCAATTTGTCGCTTCGACTTGCGCTTCTGTGGGCGTGGCAAGGTTCAGTTTTTGCTTTGGCGTGGCGATAACTTCATAGGTACCGTTGGTGGTGTAAATTCGGTAGGACCACTCATTCACATTTAGCCCTGCCGCTTTAAAAATTTCTGGCGGAGTCGTGTAAGCTGTACTTGGCGTTATACCGCTGGTACTGGCAGCCCAAGGCTGATAGTTTTCGCCACGGATTTCGTCGTAAACGACTCTATTCGTGGTGCCGCTGTTAGTAATTTCCGACTTTGCCTTGAATAAAGTGACGGCGGATTTCATCGAAGCCAGTGCACCTGAGAGCTGACTCTTATAGGCATCTGATTGTAAATTAATGAATTTAGGTGCAGCTACTACGGCTAATACGCCAAGAATAATAATAACCACAACGAGTTCAATCAGGGTGAAACCAGCATTTTTATTTGGCATAGATAGAGGACATTCAATACAAAGAGCTTCATGCTACCTAAGTTTTTTAAATCAGGCTAGTACTAGGTAAAGTTCCGTTAACTCCTAGATTTATTTATCTTTAGCTCGTTTTTGTGAGTCCGCTAGCAAAAGTCTGTGATAGGGTTTCATCTGTTGTAGATGCCTGCGATACTGCGTCCCTATCGGAACTTTTTAGCTGTTGCAAGCCCCTTAAACTGAATTGTTATCGATAGTCGATCCCCGCTACGAGTCGCTTAATTGTTTTCCTGTTGGAGCACTATGGATAAGTCGTTAGAAAAATCCCTTCTTGTTTGGCTTAAAGCCCAGAAAAAAGCCTGTGGCCTGTTCCTTAAATTGTCGTTATGGCTTGGGATGATAAGCGCCGTCGCTATGGTGGCGCAGGCTTATATTATCGCGACGATTCTGGATGGCGTGATCATAGGGAAGCAAGTCGTACCGCTAACTGACAATGCCCAAACGGTCAGTTCCAGCGTGAGTATTGATACCTATATACCTCATTTTATTGCGCTAATTGCCTTAATGTTACTGCGTGCCTTGTTGGCTTATGGGCGTGAACGCGCCAGTTTTGAGGCGGGTAAGCGTCTACGTGGCCATATTCGCGCGGCAGTGATGGATAAGTTGACTAAGCTAGGTCCAGCATTTATTAAAGGTAAACCCGCAGGGAGTTGGGCCAGCATAGTTTTAGAGCAAGTCGAAGATTTACAAGATTTTTATGCCAGATATCTCCCACAAATCAGCCTTGCAGGTTTTATTCCCGTACTCATTTTAGCGGCGGTATTCCCGATTAACTGGGCGGCAGGCTTAATCCTGTTACTCACAGCGCCATTAATCCCTATGTTTATGATCTTAGTTGGCATGGGCGCTGCCGATGCTAATCGCAAAAACTTCAGTGCGCTTGCAAGATTGAGCGGCCATTTTATGGATAGATTAAAAGGCTTAAGCACGTTGAAACTTTTTCACCGTGGTGATGCCGAGCTTAAGGTGATCGCGAGTGCTTCAGAAGAGTTTCGTAGCCGCACTATGTCTGTGCTACGCATGGCCTTTTTAAGCTCAGCAGTCTTAGAGTTTTTTGCCGCGGTATCGATTGCTGTTTTGGCGGTTTACTTTGGTTTCAGTTACTTAGGTCACTTAGATTTTGGCTATTATGGCGCCCATGCCAATATTAGTTCAAGTACAGATCCTGACATGGGCGGTATTCCTTTCAGCTTATTTACTGGGCTATTTATTCTGATTTTAGCTCCTGAGTTTTATCAACCGCTGCGCGACATGGGGACTCATTACCATGCTAAGGCGCAGGCTATAGGCGCGGCAGAAGCTTTGATTACCTTGCTAGAACATCCTGAACCTGAATTTGCCGGCCACGTCCATATCAATAGCATAGAGACGCTGAGTGCCGACAATCTTGAGGTGTTCAGTGTCGATGGCACGCGTTTACTTGGCCCGCTGAGTTTTGAGTTAAAAGAGGGTGAACGCTTAGCCTTAGTTGGCCCGAGTGGCGCGGGTAAAACCAGTTTACTCAACGCCTTATTGGGATTTTTACCCTACAAGGGCCATTTGTTGATTAATGGCCATGAGTTATCCGCATTAGACTTAGCCCATTGGCGACAGCATTTAGCTTGGCTTGGACAGGAACCGCAGTTATTTCACGGCACAGTGCGGGATAACGTTGCCTTAGCCGACCCCACTCTGCCCGACGATACGCTGTGGCACTTACTGGCTGAGGCCAATATCAGCGACTTTGTTAAGGCGCAGACATTGGGTTTAGATGCCCCAGTCGGTGAGCAATCTTCCGGTTTATCCGTTGGCCAAGCTCAACGTATTGCTTTAGCAAGGGCGCTTGGGCAGCAGGCGAGTTTGTTTGTTCTTGATGAACCCACAGCCAGTTTAGATAGCCAGAGTGAGCAGGCGGTGAGTTCTGCGCTGAATCGCGCCATGGCGGGTAAGATGTGCATTATGGTGACCCACAGATTAGATCAGTTAGATCAAATGGATACTATTCTTGTGCTCGATAAAGGCTTGATAGTGCAGCGGGGCGATTACACCACTTTGTCTGACACAAACGGCTTATTCCAAACTTTACTGCGTGAAAATGTTGAGTCCGTGGCTGATATTGAACTTGTACCGTTATTGGCAAGCGCCAGTGAGACGCAGCTTGATAGTGACGCTCCACTCGACAGTGCAGCCGAGTCTACTAAAGGAGATGCCCAATGAAAGTGCTGATCCCCTTTATTCGATTGTTCTCGCGTCAATGGCTGATGATGTCCGTGGGCTTGCTGCTGACCATTATTACTTTGATGGCCGGCATAGGTTTACTGTCACTTTCGGGCTGGTTTCTTTCCGCTACCGCGGTCGCGGGTTTGACGATAGTTACGGCGCAGTCCTTTAACTTTTTCACTCCTGCGGGCGGCGTGCGTTTCTTATCAATTGCCCGAACCGCTAGTCGTTATGGCGAGCGTTTAGCGACCCATGAGGCGACCTTTAAGTTGCTGACTGAACTTCGTGTTTGGGCGTGGTGTAAACTCTTGCCGCTCAGTGCTAAAAATCTGCAGGGGCTGCGCCGTGGCGACATGCTCAATCGCTTAGTGGCCGATATCGATACCCTAGATCATCTTTACCTGCGACTGCTCACGCCTATGGCAGCATCACTTCTGATGACTGGGCTCTTGTATCTATTCCTCGCTTGGTTCGATGCCAAACTTGCTCTCAGTCTTTGCTTATTCTTAGTCGCTGTTTGGCTGGTGATGCCACTGCTATTTTATCGCCTTGGACACGCGCCAAGCCGGACTATGCTCGAAACCAAGCGTCATTATCGGGTGCAGTTGCTCGATATGTTGCAAGGCCAAGCCGAACTTAGCCTATTTGGCGCGAACAACAGATTCAGGCAGAAACTGAATGATGCTGAAATTGCACTTTTTCGCAGCCAAAGCGCGATGGCCAATATCACTGCTCTCAGCCAAGCCATGTTGATCCTCTCCACGGGCTCAGCCTTGATCATGATGCTTTATTTAGCCGCTCAAGGTGTGGGTGATGCCGTGCCGCCGGGGCCCATGTTTGCACTTATGGTGTTTGCGACTATGGCCTGCGTCGAGATGATGATGCCGATTGCGGGCGCGTTTCAGCATTTGTCAGGTTGCGTATTGGCCGCAACGCGAATTAATGAAATCACCGAACAAAAGGCCGATATTCAATTTGCTGTCGATACTGGCTTGAGGGCAAAGTCTGGCGCATTACAGATTGAAGGTATCCACTTTGGTTATCGAGACGATCAAAACGTGCTGCAAGGTTTGTCCCTTGAGATAAAAGCTGGGCAAAAAGTCGCGTTACTTGGACCAACGGGGTGCGGTAAGTCGAGCTTATTGACGCTGATTACCCGAGAATGGCAAGCGCAGCAAGGGCACATCAAGCTCGATGGTCATGCACTTTCAGAGTACAGTGAGCGCGGTCTTAGGGATGCGATTACTGTGATTAGTCAACGCATCTATTTGTTTGCAGGTACTTTGCGGGAAAATTTAGTATTAGCCTTACCTGTTATCGAGGGCGAGAAACGCACGGCCCACGACGCACGCTTGATTGATGTGTTACAGCGGGTTGGGCTTGGCGCTTTACTCACGGGTGATAAGCCGCTGGATATGTGGATAGGTGAAGGTGGACGTCAGCTTTCGGGCGGCGAGCAGCGCCGTATTGGTGTTGCTAGGGCGCTGCTGCGTGATGCACCGCTGTTATTGCTAGATGAGCCAACCGAAGGGCTAGATAAACGCACCGAGCGGGAAATTTTAAGTTTACTGTTTGAATTTGCTCAGGATAAAACCTTACTTATGATTAGCCATCGTTTAACTGCTATGGCGAAGATGGATCAAATTCATCTACTCGGTCAGGGGAAGATTATTGCGTCTGGTACTCACCAGAGCTTAATTGAAGACTGTGTGGAGTATCAGGCCTTGTACCAAAGACTCGCTTAAGGTTTTGGATTTAATCTTTTGGAATTAAGATGTTGGCGCTCAATATTATAAATAGCGATATATTTTACTCATTAAAAGCGGATATGAATCTATGAACCCTGCGATGCCAGAAGCATTAGCCCCACAAATTAATGCTCATTTTAATGGTAAGTTTGAGGTCGAGCTTAAATATCGCTTATTGGATCGCCACGATTTTTTCGCTGCCTTACAAATGAGAAATCCCGAGGTCATGCTCGAAGATAACCTTGAGCATGACTGTTACTTTGATCTGCCATCACAGTCACTTAAAGGTGAGCACAAGAGCTTGTGTATCCGTGAGATGCAGCCATCGGGGATAATGCTGTGGATAGTGAAAGGGCCAGAAAAAGACCGCTGTGAAGCCGTGAATATCACTGAAGCAACAAAAGCAAAAAGTATGCTGCATACCTTAGGTTATGAGTGTGTACTGGAAATTAAAAAGCGCCGCAGTATCTATTTTCTGGGTGAATTTCATCTAACAATCGATCATATCGAAGGTTTAGGGGATTTTGCTGAACTCGCGATTATGACCAATGATGAAACCCTATTGCCTAAATATGAAGTGCAATTGCAACAACTCGCCGCCGATTTGGGTTTAAGTGAAACGCAGCGGGAGTGGTTATCCTATCGGCAGTTGCAGCAGGCTTTAAATAATAAGTAATGGATTGAATTTTTTGGATTAACAGCTTGAGGTTTAATAGCTTAAAGTTCCATAGCTTAAGTTTAATGGCTTGCACCGCTAAATTCGGCTAACCAATCCTTCGAAACAAACCGCTATAGCTCAGTTCAAATCCCTTTGAGCGTCACTGTCCATATCGCATTCACTGCCTGTTTTAACTTGCTATCGACGACTTAAACTTAAGCAGCATACTTAAATTCGAGTATCACATTTCAATTCAAGCCACCTTTACAAATTCAAACGGCTTAAATACTGATGACTCAGTTTTATTTGCCGTGAGTTACTTGATGCGTTTTAGCCTAAGCGTTGTGAAAAGGCGAGGTAGCGTTTAACTTCCGCTTCAGGGAATTTTAATTCGTCACCATCTTGAACACTTGAGAGTAAATTCTCCCGAGCGAAGCGTTTGATGGTCGCTGGTGTTTTATCTAGCATTTTGCACACTTCATCTAAGGTTAATAAGTTATCGCTCATGGCACTCTCCCAGTAATTCAATAGAAACATGACCCAAAGAGTATAGAACAATAATTCCAATCAAGATGACGCCAGCGGCCTAAACCGCCAAGGCTATGATTCTATTTTATGGTTGCGGGCGGTTTCTCGCACTTGGCTCTCTATTTGGAGATGGCCTTTCGCTGCCGTGATCGCCAGAACGGCACGGGACTTGAACTCGCGGCGATATAAGGTTGCTACCACAAATAAGCTGGCCGAGATAAAGAGTATCGGGTGTACAAACCAGCACAATACCGCCATTGAAAAGTAATAGGCGCGTAAACCATAGTTATAGGAGTGTGCCGCTTGATCTTGCACTGTCGCCATTTGTCTTGCATAGGCTTTGAGATTGTCATTTGAGCCATCGGTGTCCAGAGGACCCGCGCCTATCATCACGTTCACAAAGCCGTATTGACGCATTGACCAAGTAAACTGGAAGAAGGCCATCACAAAAATGCCGACTAGCAGAGCTAACTTGACTTGCACCAGCGCATGATTCGGTGGCGTAGCGAAGGGAATCGTCGCAATAACACTTTCTAGTCGTTCAACTTGCGCAAATAAGGTCAGTACACCCGCAAGCACAAACAGCGTGGTCGAGGCAAAAAAGGCAATATTGCGTTCTAAGTTGGCCAGTAGTGCCGCATCACCCACGCGCACACCGCGGGTCATCACCTCAAGCATCCAGTAAATTCTATGCTTATGCAGACCACGGGCAATACAGTCTGTATCTCTCGCCTTGCTACGGGCAAAGGCGGTGTAGCCAGCCCAAGAAACGATAAACCACACCAATGCAGAAATATCTAACAACGAAAATGTCATAGCCACCTTAGTAAAATGTAATATGGGGAGAAAGAGAGAGATTAGTCATGTGCAGATTATGAGGTCTATGAAAGATTTGGTGCAACTGAGAAACGATTCCCAGTAATGATTTTTTTGCATAGTGATTGTGATTTCACATTAGGATAAAACTGTTTTATGACAACTCCTGTGTCAGTCGCTTAAATATCTTCGATATAAAGTTGCTCACAAATTTCAGCCTTAATTAATATTTTGGTTACATCAGTATCAACTTTAGATTGACTTTTTAGGGCTAATTCCTTCTAATCCTTAACTTAATTTATTGCATCTAAAATTCAATTTTGAATTTTTAAAAAGTTAGGGATGACTATGAAGTCAAATTTGAAATCCATATCGCTCGCAGTTGCTGGCGTATTAGCGCTTAGCAGTTGTGCCATCACTCAATCTGTTGAAGATAATAAAGAAACTGTTATTGGTTGTGCTATTGGTACTGGTTTAGGTGTACTGATTGGGAATTATTTAGGTGGCAATGAAGGTATGCTTTATGGCGGTGCCGCTGGTGCTGCGATTGGTTGTACCGTTGGTTATGATTTTCAGCAAAAACGCGAAGCATTAGAACAGTTAGCGAAAACAGAAAATCTTGATATTCAATTTACTTCAATCAGCGCTTCAAAAGCATCAGATGAACAACAAAGTAGCTTACTGATCAGTTCAACCGAACAAACCATGTCGAAGGAAGATTCAGAAAAGTACGCTAATTATCAAGTTGTGGGTATGGCTGCGACAGTTTCGAGTAATAGTGAAGTGATGTTTGCTTCTGGAGCTTCAGAGGCGACGCCACAAGCTAAACAAAAATTTCAAAAACTCGCCGCTATCTATAAAGACTCTAAACAAAACATTTTGATTACAGGTCATACAGATGCCAGTGGTGCTGAATCGTTAAATCAAGAGCTTAGCGAAGCGAGAGCGCGTTATGTGGCAACCCTCTTTAATCAAGCTGGCATTCCGACTGAGCGATTATTCTTCCAAGGTGCAGGGGAGTCACAGCCTGTTGCAGCTAATAGTGATGACGCTGGCAAAGCAAAAAATCGTCGAGTAGAAATTATTGAAATTGACGGTAAACCGGATCAATTACTGGCTTATTCATACAAACAGAAGGCAAATTTGAGTTATTTATCCCGCCGATCGCAGGATAAAGTGGCAGCAGCCAAGCCTACTAATCAAGTGGAAAAGCAGCCTACAACTCAGCCAACTAAACCGAGCACTTCTCGCCTTGAACCAGCTCAAATACAAATGACGGAGTCGGAAATCGTCAAGTTACTTGAGCCAGTGAAACTGCAAAAAGCCTTGGTAGATTTTGGTGGTAAGAAAATGCTCGACCCATCGACAAACTTTACCCAGTTAGTGGGTGCTAAAAAAGAGAGCGGTTTTGCATTATTTAGCAAGGCGTATGCATCTGAAGTCTCTAGCCTAAATTGCGCCGTTGAGGGACCGAGAGTCACGGGGGACGTGAAGAGTTTAGCCACAGGTGAGAGCTATAATCGTAAGGATTACAACACAGCAGATTATTTACCGGGTATGAATGGTACTGCTTGGGGTTATAAAGTGAATGGCCATTATATTGGTTTGACCCCTGTTGCTGTGATTAAGGACAGTGGCACTGCTGTTTCTGCGCCTAAAGTGAATATTTGGAAGAATTACAAAGGTTCAAGTAAAGATGATCCAAATTATCAGCTTACGAGCCATGTAGAGACTTATTATGGTGATAAAGGCTTGTTATATCGTGTTTTTACAACGGAAAAAGACTCTCCTGTGCGCTGTATAGATGTGGTGATGCCAATCGATCGTTCAGCGACCGCGATTGCTGGCAAGTTGTACTACGAGAAGAATAAAACGGTTTATGAAGCCGATTTTGAACCCAAATTGTTATAAGCAATGTGCTTAGGAGCGGTAAATGGATTTTGTGTCTATGTTATTTAATGAGTATCGCACGTTAGTGTCGCTGTTACTTTCGTTGATGGTATTAGTGGTCATTATTACGGTTTGGTGGGATAAGGTCAGTTTCTGGTGGCTTAATACATGGTATGCCTTTCCGGTAATCGGTAAGGAGAGTCGCTTAGCGAAAGATTATGAAACCCAAGTTAAGATTTACGATAAGGATTGGTTGAATACTGAAGTCGCACTGTGTACTGATTTTGCCGCTCATTATGAGAAAGTGAATAAGGACGAGGAGCTTTTCAGTAAAAGCCAAGACTATTTAGGTAAAGTGACAGAAAATGGTCGTAACAACTTACATATTTTGGGGTGGATATTGATTGCCGCTTTAGTGTTTGTTGAAGCAATGGGATTTAGTTACGTTCTTTCAGGTTTCACGATTCCCGGAGCATCGGAAAAACTACAGCAGCAAGGTGCTGTGGGTATCGCCTTCATAATCTCGGTTTTACTGGTAGGTTTAACTCACTTTACTGGACATGAGCTGCATGCTAACTCGCTCATTAAAAAGGCCAAGGTCTGGTGGAAGAATGCTAAAAACCGCGACAAATCGACGCCAGAACTGGCACCTAATACTCGCATTAATTTAGATAAAACCTTTGAGGATGATAATGAGCCTCAATATAAGCAACTCATTAATCGGATCTCTACTAACGCAGAGGTTAAGCCCCGTTATTTCATCACCACGGTTACTGCTATTGCGATCCTAGTTATTGCAGTATTGGCAACCTATGTGCGTGGTCAAGTGCTTGAAAAAATGCACATTGATGAAGTCAATATTCAGCAAACGAGTGGATTGTATCAAGAACAAGACCCCTATGCTGAAGCACCTCCAGCACTCTTACTGGATGAGTCTAAAAGTGCAGGTGATAAAGCAAAGGATGACGTGTGGGATCGTGAACAGAAAGGCGGTTGGGGAACTTTTATTTTTCTTGCTTTCTTATTCATCCTATTACAGATTTTCGGTATTTTAATTGGTTTTAAAACCGGATTTGCTGGCAAACATTCTAAAGATGCGCGTAAAGAAATTGGCAACTTTAAAAGTGAGCGTGAGTTTAAGACGCATTATTCTCGTTTAAAGCAGCAAGTTGCGCGTGTAGCCCAGAAGCGCCTAACTAACTTGCAGCAAAGAATGAATCAAAAAGCCGAAACTAATTGCCAAGATCCTAAGGTGCTAGAGGTGTTAGAGGCCTGTGGTGAGCGTTCATTCCTGACGTATATGGAAGATTTAGGTAATGCCGAAAATCGATATGATCAATCGGTACGTTTACGTGAGCATCAAACATTAGCCAGCCATCAGGCGATGAAAAGTGCCGCTGTGGTGGCAACGTCTCATATTGTTGAGGTAGAAACTTCCGAAGCACCAGAGGCGATGGAAGCAAGATTGAAAGCCGAGCTTGTTGCTGAAGCGAATGCTAAAAAAGCTGCAGAGGCCGAAACGCCAGAACAAGCTGAACAACGTATTCGACAAGAGCTGCTTGCTGAAATAACTCAGCAAAAAAAGGTTGTTGAAACGGAAGAACAGATGCGCGATCGTTTACGCAAAGAGATACTTGGAGAGTTAAGTTCATGACAGGAATGACAAAGCTTGCTAAGTTGGTGGTTACTGGCTTGTTTGGCACTTTAGCTATTTCTATGTGTTTGCCTGCGATGGCCGCTGAGAGAAATGATATTAAAAGTTGCTACGAGTTTGCCAAAATTGATCCACTAACAGCAAAGACAGTTTCTGGCCGACATTTGTTTGTGGCGATCGATGGTACTTTTTCTCCGGACATAAATATTAAACAGTTAGTTCATGAGAAAGTGCATCTCTTCCTACAAGCTGGGGATAAAATCACTATCATTAGCTTTAGTGCTTATGTAAAAGATTTTTATACCGATGTTTTGTTTAGTGGCAGGCTGGATACTGATATTGCTGACAGGGATGACGTATCGAAGAAAAATCTAATGGCTTTTGATAATTGCATGAATAAGCAGGCTCAGTTCGTTAGAAGTAAAATTGATGCCCATATAAAACATGCTTTTAAACCTAATGATGTGGATTTGCCTAAAACTGAAATCCTCAGTAATTTATCTCAGGTTATTGCGCCGCAAGTGGCTGCCGATACCGAAGGACGCCGAGTATTGTTACTTGTGTCCGATATGGTTGAAAATTCAGATGTGACCAGCTTTTACAGTAAAAACACCTTAAAAGTTATCGAACCTGAGCAAGAAATGCTAAAAATACAAAAAGCGAACATGCTGAGTGATTTTAAGCAGGCAGATATTTACGTATTAGGTGCGGGTTGGGTTCCTGCTACATCAAAAGGATTTAGAGGCGGTCAAGTAATGTTGCCGTTGAAACAGTTTTGGCAGCAGTATTTTGAGTCCTCCCATGCTGAACTTAAAGGTTTTGGTCAACCCGTATTAATGACGGATATGTAATGACTGGGATTTTAATTAAGTTGTTACGTCATAGATAAGTACCGTTTTAGACTCTAATAAAAAAGCCAGACTCAGTCTGGCTTTTTTATTGTTATCGCGATGGCTAAAGATGCATCGCGATATTCTAAAGCAAGTTCAGTGTACTTATTCTTCGCTATCACCGAGTGACAGTAAGGTCGCATTACCACCAATAGCTGTGATGTTGTTGGTGCGAGTCTTTTCAGTCACAAAACGGGTTAAGTAGTGTGGGCCACCGGCTTTAGGACCTGTGCCTGACAGACCTTGACCGCCGAAAGGCTGTACGCCCACCACAGCACCGATTTGGTTACGGTTAATGTAGACGTTACCCACGTTCACTTTGTCGGCAACTTCCAAGGCATGGCCTTCGTTACGGCTATGGATACCTAAGGTTAAGCCAAAGCCCGTGCTGTTGATTTCATCGATCACTTTGCCAAGATCTGCCGCTTTATAACGGATCACATGCAGGATTGGGCCAAAGTGTTCTTTCTCAAGCACTTTAATTGAATCGATTTCAACGGCGGTTGGCGACACAAAGTGACCATTCTCAGTACCAGCGGGCAGTGGCATTTGCTTGATAAGCTTACCGACTTGCTTGATATGGTCGATGTGGGCATCTAAGTTAGCTTTGGCGGTGGCGTCAATCACTGGGCCTACGTCGGTTTTGATTGAACTTGGGTTGCCAATCACCAATTCATCCATGGCGCCTTGCAGGACTTCGATCACGCGATCGGCGATGTCTTCTTGGAGGAAGAGCACGCGCAGTGCGGAGCAGCGTTGGCCTGCGCTGGTGAATGACGATGAAACCACATCGTTAACCACTTGCTCAGGTTGCGAGGTTGAGTCCACTACCATGGCATTTTGACCGCCAGTTTCGGCAATCAACGGAATAATCGCGCCATCACGGTTGGCCAGTGTACGGTTAATCAGTTTTGCTGTGCCAGTTGAACCGGTAAAGCATACGCCGCCGATACGTTCATCGGCCGTAATTGCGCTACCCACAGTCGCACCCGTACCGGGTAGGAATTGCAGAACCTCAACAGGAATACCTGCTTGGTGAGCAAGTTGTACTGCACGATAACCAATAATCGAGGTTTGCTCCGCAGGTTTCGCGATAACAGTGTTACCCGCCGCTAATGCCGCAGAGACTTGACCGAGGAAGATGGCCAATGGGAAGTTCCATGGGCTGATACACACGAATACGCCGCGGCCTTGGAGGAACAGTTCGTTCAGCTCTCCCGTTGGGCCAGGAAGCAGTTCAGGCTTCGCCATCATTTTCTTAGCTTGTACAGCGTAGTAACGACAGAAATCAACGGCTTCACGTACTTCGTCGATACCGTCTTGAATGCTCTTGCCTGCTTCACGGGTACACAGGGCGATCAATTCTTCGCGGTTTTCTTCTAATAAATCGGCCAATTTTTGTAGTGCAGATGCACGGGTTTCCACTGGTGTGCGTGCCCAAGAGGCAAATGCTGCTTCAGCAGACGCGACGGCTGCTTCGATTGCAGCTTTGTCGGCGAAGGCGACTTGACCTACGGTTTGGGTAGTGTCGTATGGGCTAACAACCGTTTTATGTTCGCCAGTTAAGGTTTTACCGTTAACCAGAGGGCCCGCTTGCCATTGGGTATTTTTAAACTGTTCTAGTGCCGCGAAAAATGGCTCAGATTCGGAAATGATGTTCATATTGAGTCCCTTGGAATTTTTGCGATCGCTACCGAAAATATCGGCAGGTAAAACGATTCTGTTGTTAGCCAGGGTTTTGTAACCCGTCAGTGTTGTTAGCGGATGTACCACTAATGACTCGATGGGGGTTTTAGGATCCACCAGTTTGTGGACGAACGAAGTATTCGCGCCGTTTTCCAGCAGGCGACGAACTAAGTAGGGCAGTAGATCTTTATGGGCACCGATGGGGGCATAAATACGTACCGCTTTAGCACCGGCTTCAGCCAGAATCGTGTCGTACAGCTCTTGTCCCATGCCGTGTAAGCGTTGGAACTCATGGTTACGATCGCCCGCCATATCGGAAATTGCCGCCACGGTTTGCGCATTGTGGCTAGCAAATTGTGGGTAGATAGCGCCGCGAGTCGCATCCGATAACAAGTAACGGGCGCAGGCGAGGTAAGAAACGTCAGTACCGGCTTTGCGAGTGTAGAGTGGATAAGCGGCTTCGCCAGCTTGTTGCGCCCACTTAAGTTCGCTATCCCAATAGGCGCCTTTAACTAAGCGAACTGGGATTTCATCCCCTTGATCTTTCGCTAGACGCGTTAACCAAACCAGTACGGGCAGGGCACGCTTAGAGTAGGCTTGTACTACTATGCCGAGTAATCCCCAGCCTTTAGTTGCTTCAGCATTAAACAGTTTTTGGAACAGTTTTAGTGATAACTCGAGGCGATCGACTTCTTCAGCATCGATAGATATACCGATATTTAAACCACGTGCCAGCTTAATCAGGCGAATCACTGTGTCGTACAGTTCAGTCAAGACGCGGTCTTCATTGGCCACTTCGTAACGTGGGTGCAATGCCGATAGCTTGATGGAGATTGTTGGGCGCGGTGATTCATTTTCGTTATAGCTTTGAGCACCGAGCTCAGTGATCGCATTGGCGTAATCGGTATAGTATTTCTCGGCATCTTTGCGAGTTAACGCGGCTTCGCCCAGCATGTCGTAGGAATGGGTATAACCTAACCTACGTTTGTCTTCACTGTTTTTTAGGGCTTCTTTCATGTTGCGGCCCAGTACGAACTGCTTACCCATGATCTTCATCGCAGCCATCATGGCTTGACGGATCACGGGTTCACCCAGACGATTCACTAAGCGGCTCAGCAAGTTGCTTGGGGTACCATCGAGTTTTTTATCGAGTTTAACGATTTTACCTGTGAGCATTAAGCCCCAGGTCGATGCATTAACCAGCACTGAGTCACTCTTGCTCATGTGCTCATCCCACTTAGCGCCTGAAAGCTTATCTTCAATCAGCGCATCGGCAGTGGCCGCATCGGGAATTCGCAGTAAAGCTTCGGCTAAACACATCAGGATAATGCCTTCCTGTGTTTCTAAGCTGTATTGTTGCAGGAAGGCATCTATGCCGACCATCAAACCTTTTTTATCGAATTGACGAACCTTATTGACCAGTTCGTGGGCACGACGAGTGACGCGCTCTATGGCTTCATCACTTGAGGGAACTAGTTTGATCAGCTCTGACAAGTATTGTTCTTCATCGACAATGTAGTTGTCGCTGACTGCTTTGAACAGTTCGTCGAGATTGGCAGAATCGTAGCGGCCTGCCAGCACTTCACTCGCTTTGAACATAGTTATCGCTTCCATCTTGGCCGTTATTGGGGCGCTATTGTTGAAACAAATTGGGAGGCGCTAAACGCATTTGATATTTTGTATACAATATGAAGGTTTGCGCGCGCAGATTATACAACCAAAATGTGACGGACAACACTATAGCGTGAAAGATTGTGAAGCTTGTTTGATTAGCTTGTTAATAATACCAATCGTATTAAATATCTGTTCATTCAGCGGGAGTTCAACGCGCTTTAGACAAGGCGAAGGCTTAAAGACATAGTGGTGCTCTGTCGAAAGCCTTGAACGCAGTATAAAGCGCGTTGCCATGTAGTGAACATCAGCCGCCCTTCGGGAGCCTCACAGGCATCCCACTCCCGTGTTGCATTGACTTAAAAGGGAATAACCATTTCTGCGCCAATGCGCCTTGGATTGAGATGCCTGTGAGGCTCTGAACTGATTAGATATTTAAGGTGATTGGTATAAGTCGATGTAACGCTTGATTGACAAAAAAGCCAGTGTTTTCAAACACTGGCTTTTGGAAGGTAAATTAAGACTTTTTGTGTGTCAGACTCACATCCAACGTTTTTTATTGCGACGTTGTGGTCTAGGTAAATACACCAAAATAATGCCTAGGATTAAGCCCATGCCTGCGATTAATCCACCTTGGCGCCAAAGTTCAAAACGTTCGTCTTGAGCTGTGCGATCTACCGCATTTTTCAGTTGATCACGTTCTTGAGTCGTTTTAGCTAGGTTGGTTTCTAACTCGCTTAGTTTAGCCTTTAATTCGAGCAGTTCGCCGGCATGATTATCCGTTGAACTTGATACTTCTGCTAACTTAGCTTTGGCCTGTGCGAGTTCAGTTGTTAACACTGGGACTTGTTCACGGAAACTTTGAGTCGAACTGATCAAGTTGGTTTGTACCCAACCTTCACGGCCTTTATGGTCGATTATTTTGGAGTAATCACCTTGAGTTTCGTTGAGCAGTGTCACAGGTTGACCCGCTTCAATTGATCCAACAATTCGAAACTCAGTACCAGGGCCACCTAAAAGATACAGAAACACGTTATCCGAGATGTAGCGGGATTGGCCTTCGGCCAGCAGGTTGGAAGACAGCAAGATCATTCCTACCAGAGTCAGGAGTCTAAACACTTTTGTATTCTCATCAACGAAATAGTCTGCACATGCTAGGGATTTGAGGCCTGTAATGCAAGAGGGAAGTCATAGACTTCCCTCAACTTTACGGCATCCATGCTATGACCATTCCAATTTAATTCAATCTTTCCTACGACCTTCTAGTCTTAGGCGCTAATACTGCTTAATGTCAGCAACACATTTAGCGAGACTTCTTAATTAAAAATACCTTTAATCATATAGAAGAAGATGATTGATAGGCCAGCACCTGCTGGTAGGGTCACAACCCAAGATACGACGATATTACGTACCACACCAATGTTAATCGCTGCGATACCACGGGCCATACCTACACCTAATACCGCACCCACTAAGGTTTGTGTGGTAGAAATAGGTAAACCAGTGCTAGAAGCAATAACTACAGTTGTTGCCGCGGCTAATTCTGCCGCAAAACCACGACTTGGCGTCAAGTGAGTGATGTTTTTTCCGATAGTTTGCATAACGCGCTGACCAAAAATCGCCAGACCCATCACAATACCTACGGCACCCAAAGGTAAAATCCACCAGACTAGAGGTGATTTCGCTGCAATCTCACCACCGCTATTGACGACTGAAACAACCGCCGCTAATGGACCAATCGCATTTGCTACATCGTTTGAACCATGGGCAAAAGCCATACAACAAGCTGTCAGAACCATCAGGATCGCAAACACTTTTTCAACGTTTTTGAACTGGGTTTGACGATCTGCTTTATCGCTCATTTGTAAGCGTGAAATGGCGATTTTACCTAAGATACCAACTACAGCGGCAACAGCACTTGCGAGTAGGTAAGACTCGGTAACTGAGAAATGCAGACCAACATGGGATAAGCCTTTCATAATCGTCATTAATGACATGATGAAACCAGCAAATGCCATATAGAAAGGTACGAAACGCTTTGCATTACTCAATGGGTCATCAGTGTTAAAAATGAGTTTTTGAGTGCTTTGGAAGAGGATGAATGCCATAAAGCCCGAAATAGCGGGGGTTACGATCCAAGAGCCTACAATCCCGCCCACTTTATCCCATGAGACTGAATCTGCACCAACACCCACGGCGGCGAAACCAATAATCGCACCGACGATGGAGTGAGTCGTTGATACCGGCCAGCCAAGAGCCGATGCGACGACAAGCCAAATACCTGCTGCCAACAATGATCCTATCATGCCGTAAACCAGCAATTCAGGAGTCGCAGTGAAATAGCTAGAATCAATAATACCGCTACGAATAGTATTGGTAACTTCGCCCCCAGCTAAAAATGCACCGGAAAACTCAAAGATCATTGCGATAATAATCGCTTGTTTAATTGTAATTGCGTTTGAACCTACAGAGGTTCCCATCGCATTGGCAACGTCATTCGCCCCAATACCCCATGCCATGAGAAAACCAAATGCAGCCGCAATGGCAATAAGCCACGGGCCATTGGTGACTAAGACGTTAGCCACCTCAATACCTGCATCAACCATATTGATACCTTGATAACCTTAATTTGTTAAACGCGAGCCAGCATAAGCTCAAGACGCGAACCGACGCGTTCGGCAAGATCTGCAAGACCACCGACCCATTCAATCGTTTTGTAGAGGAACATCACATCGACAGGATTCAATTCAGATTCCATAGCAAATAACTGACGGCGTAACTGAATTTGTAGATCGTCAGTATCTTCTTCGATGATATCGAGTTCGTTGATCATTTTTGCCACTAAGTCGACTTCACGGCCACGGAAACCTGTTTCTAACAGATCTTCGAGTTCATTAATGACTTGTTTTGCTAGTGCTACCGCATCGATACAGCGTTGTAGATAAGCAATAAATGGGACTTGCATGACCTGAGGGATTAACAGCTGACGGCCGATAACACGACCGGAAATATCTTTGGCTTTGTTGGCTATCTTGTCTTGTTGAGTTAAAAGTTCCAATAAATCTGTACGTTCTACTGGCATAAATAAACCGCTTGGCAGAGTAAGGCGGATTTCACGCTTCAGTGAATCTGCTTGCTTCTCGGCTAAACTAATTTGCTTACGTAATTGAACTGCACTGTCCCAGTTGCCTGTGATAGTGGCTTCGAAAAAGGGGACGAGTAACGATGCGCAATCGTGTACTTTGTCCATGTGCTCTTGAAGAGGCTTAATTGGCGATTTTGCAAACACGCCCAAAATAGAGTTTACTGGCATTGCCGTTTACCTATTTAGATTGTTCCATTATTGGAAAAAGCGGGCGCATGTTAACCTATGCGTCCGCGTATTGAAACTGTGTTTTTCAGAAAAAACGACAGGTTTATTCTAACGGGTTATATACCAACTGCAAAACCAAATCCTACGGGATTTTTATGACACATTTGTGACATTATGAACTAAAGATGACGCATCGATGAATATTTGATGACAAAATGAGCGGTTACGCAATGAATGCTGAGATTGAATTAAAACTGTTTTTCCTGCCGATATATCAAGAATCCCTGATAAATAAGTTAGATAGTCTCGATAATGCCGTACCTCAAGGTCAACGTCGTTTGGCGAATGGTTACTTCGACACCCCTGACTTGCAATTACGTCAGTGGGACATGGGATTGCGGGTGCGCGGTTACGATGCGCACCGAGAGCAGACCATAAAAACCGCAGGACAAGTCGTGGGCGGCATTCATTCGCGGCCCGAATACAATGTGACTATCCAATCCGATAGCCCAGACTTAAGTCTATTTCCTACCAGCATTTGGCCCGTTGATGCCGATTTAGCGGCGACGCAAGCTCAGTTGACTTGTATATTTCACACCGATTTTTATCGTCGCGCTTGGCATGTTCAGATTGATAACAGCGTGGTCGAAGTGGCGTTAGACATAGGTGAAATCACCGCAAATGGCCAGCAAGAAGCCCTGTGTGAGCTCGAGTTTGAACTCCTCAGCGGCGATACTGAGGCGCTACTTAAGCTGGCGATGCAAGTGGCGAGCGTTGTGCCCGTGCGTTTAGGTAAGGCCAGTAAAGCGCAGCGGGGCTATCGATTGGCGGGCAAGGCTAAGCCGCTCGATTTAAAAGCATTGGAATTTCTGCCACTGGCCGAGTCACACGATTCTTCTTCACAGGATTTAAGTGCAAACTGCCAAATCCTGCTTGAAACCGCCCTTGAGCGTTGGCAATTATTAGAGAGCATGATCGCAGAGGAAAGCGACCCTGAAGCCTGTGTGGTACTATGGTGGCGGATGCGCGCCTGTATTCGTTTGCTGCGCATGACCCTAAATCAGTTCGAATTATTGAATGTGACACTGTCTAGCCAATTTATGCTGATTGAAAAGCAGCTCGATTTTATTGAGCAGGCACAGGCGTTGACCGCTTTGCTTGGTAGCCAAAGAGGCTTATTTGCTAAACTTGGCCAACACGCCCAAGTTAAAGTGCGACTTCTGGCGCAACTGACAGAGATTAATCTGACGGGACGCTTACTCTTCCTATGGCAACAGACCGAATATGGTCAATTACAGCTGGCTATTGTTGAACTGTTGCTAAAGATCAGTGCTGGTGAAGTGGACATCACCCATCAGCCTAGCTTACGCCAGCATGCCGATCGTGCTCAGCAAGCTTCTTGGATGGCGATAATTGAGGTCATGCCACTCAATAGCGTCATGACAGCGGCGAATTATCTACAAGTGGCCACAGTGTTGGATGCGAGCATTCTTGTGGGTCATGCCTACGGCAGTTTATATGAGGCGAAATCACGGGACGCATTTCGTGCACCTTGGCAAGATCTCGCGCTTGGGATTAAAACTTTGGCTTGTTATCGCGCCTTACAGGATGCGAGTCGGGAGTTAGATATCAATTTAGCTGAGTGGCTGGAAGACAAGCAGCAGAGTTTGTTGTTTGCTATGGAATCGACACGCCGTAACGCGATGCAACAGCAGGTCTACTGGTAGTATTACTTTTTATCGCTGATAAACGGAAAAGGCTCAATCTAAAATAGATTGAGCCTTTTCATTAGTCCGTTTTCGCAACAAAGTCAGCTATTTTTTGTTTCGATAGCCTGCTTAAGTTCCGCAATTTGAGCCAGCATTTGCGCTTGATTTTGTTCTATTTTTTGTTGGTTCTCTTCCATTCTCGCTAAGGCTAATTCAAGCTCTGATTTGATTTCGGCTTTATGCGCATCTTGGCGTTCTTGGCGTTCAGATTCATCTGGCGCGACAAATACCGATGCCATATAACCTGAAATCACCCCAAAAAAACTCACACCGCTGACAATGACCACGCCACCTATGATGTGGCCTGCTGTGCTTACAGGATAATAATCGCCGTAGCCGACGGTAGAGATAGTGACTAATGCCCACCAAATCGCTTGCTCAGCGGTCTGGATATTGGCGCCTTCGGTGCCGCTTTCGACGATGAGCATAATGACGGAAGCTAATGTTAGAATCGTCACCATAGCAACCAGTAAACTGGCTAAGGTGGCTTGTTTACGTTGTTTTACCAGTGGGAGCAGCAGTGAGCGACTCATGCGGATCAGGCGTATTACCCGTAGGATTTGAAAAAGCCGTGCCATACGTAGGGCTTCAATCGCCGGAATACTGGCAATAAAATCAATCCAATGGTGTTTAATGAAAAAGCGTTTATCGCGAGCACGGATCAACCCAACAAAGAAGTTGATCATAAAAATCATGCAAATACTGGTATCGACAAAGAAGAGCAAGCGGTAGGTTTCGCTATCTAGGCGGCCGAAGGTCATGACAAGTACTATGATCACCGACAGCAAGGACAATAGCATCATCGCCATTTCGAATGGAGAAGGAGTGCCAAGGGTGCGAAGCGACCATGGGGTTTTATCTGTCATGCCAAACATGATCCCTGTTAAGTGCGGCGAATATCACTACTAAAGTAAAAGACTTTAGGCTGTGAGTAAATTGACTGAGTTAATAAAAGGGCTATAAATCGATTAATCGCGCCAGCCAATGGTAAGAAGGGTTGGCGCTTGAGATCAGCGTTGCTTTAGGTTTCATCAACAAAGTGGACTAAATCGTCGAGTACACGACGTTTAATTTCTAGCTGTGAATCGGCACTTAAACCATATTTCTCTGCCAGTTGCACATAGTCATCTGCATTGAGTGACACGGTAAGACGCGGACGCGTTGGCCGTTTCGATACGCTAAGACCTAAAATAGTGCGAATTTGATCAGAAGGGCTAACGCCTGCATCTAACGCGGCTTTACGAATAGAGTATTGAAATTTTTCATCGAGATCGAAGGCAACCTGTGTCGCCTTAGCGGCTTGTTGGTTCTTTAACCATTGCTCGGGCAGAGGGTGTTTGGTTTTACTCATGGCGTATTACCTATTGCTATCAACCGTTTCTAGCGCTTATCTGTGAGATTGTATTGGGATTATTGATAAAGTGCGAGCACGCACTTTATCTTATTTTCGTGTTATTTCGCCGGCCAGTATTCCCGAATATCCGTTAGCGGGCGATATAGGGTCAAGACGACATCGGTATCACCCCCTTCGTAGACTTCCACTTCGACGGCGCAGCTTTCATTGTCATCAAGTAATAAATAGTACTCAAAGGGCTCACCTGTGGCGCCATTGGCATCCTGTGGCGGCTTTTGGCCACGATAATCCTGACGATGGAAATAGCCAAAAGCGGCAAAAGTCACTTGGTGGTATTGTTTTCCAAGCCATTGTTCAAGTTGTTCAGCTAAGTCGGCCGGTAATACTTGCGTAGTTAACTCGGCATGACCCGGTTCCTCGAACAGGGCGCTGAATTGCTCGAGATCGAATAATTGCTCCACTTGGGCGCGGGAAACCTTAATCGAAAAGGCGAGATAGGTTTCGTCGTCTTCTTCAATGCTCAAAAAGAGAGTATCGCTACCATGTCCCTTGAGTAACCACTCGGAGTGTTGTTTACGTTCAGACTCGTAAGTATGTACGGCTTCGACTCTTAATTGTTGACCACGGAGTTGTGGTGGCAGGGCAAAACTATCATCGATTGAGATCATGTCGCCGACATTGAGCTGGGACGGGTGATTGAGCTCGCGCTGTGGCGGGGCTTTCTTACCAAAAATACTATTGAAAAATCCCATAGTGACTCCTGCTGACTATGCTCGCGTGCGGCCTCATATTGATTGGCTGCGGATATTCACGGGCAATAGTGGTCATTTTTATTTAATGAGGATGAAACAAAAAATGCCGAGGTCAGTAGGGGGTGATGATCCCACTGAGACTCGGCATTCGGTCAATCATTGCTTAGCTTTTACGTGCTTTGATTCGATCTAGCACTGCATTTGCGTTTGACTTTTGCTCACCAATACCCGCTTCGGCTAGTTTGGCTTGCAACGACTTATCACTGTTTTCATCGGCTAAGGTTTCAGCCGCTTTTAAACGGTCGTCAAATTGTTGCTGACGTGCCTTGATACGTTCTAGTGAATCTTTAGCGTTCAGCAGCTTAGAGTTGCTAGACGCGAACGAGTCAGTAATGGTTGCCGTCGCTTTTTGCACGCTTTCGGTGGTTTTAACCATGCTCAACTGACGTTGATAATCAGACAATTGGCGTTCGGTTTTCTTCACTAAGTCTTTCAAGCGTGCAGCATGGGCGCTAAAGCTGTCGTTGGCGCTTTGTTGCTCAGACAACTCTTGGTCTAACTGAGCAATCTTTTCAGCAATTTCAATCGCTAAGGCTTCATTGCCTTTGTCCAATGCTTGAGTTGCATAACCTTCGTGTTCTGCAATCGAACGTTTCAGACGGTCGATTTCACGGCTGGCTTGCATTTCTTTTGCCATGACATCGGTCAGTTCACGTTTAGCATTGGTTAAATGCTTTTCTGCATCACGGATTTCCTGTTCGAAAATACGGGTTGAGTTTGCGTCAACGATGCTTTGGCCAACTTCAGTGGCACCACCGCGAAACGCTGTTAAAATTTTATTCAGAATGCCCATTTTGTGGCTCCTTATTTCAGATAGTCGACCAATTCATCAATAACTTCTAAACAGTTATCAGATAAAACTGCTAATTCTTGCTCGATTTCGAGCATGCTAGATTGTAGTGATAGCGCACCGTAAACCACGTATTTGTCATCAATTTTTGCAAAAGCTGACAAGGGCATTGGAATGTTGAGCTCTAGCATGGTTTCAAACATTTCACTGCGACGTTCTTGATTTACTTCGTTCTCGCCCCACAGGTAGCTGATGCAAAGTACTTGGTTGTCCGTTACCGATACAAATACCGGGATTTCTTCACGGCCGACCACATTCACTTGCAACACTTCGACTTCACCATCGATTGGATAACAATCAAATTGAAAGCCAGTTTGGCTGTTGTTGCCAAGACTGTTGAGGTGATTGGCAATGGTATGGATATTCATATTTGTCCTTATTGACATATTATGTCTGTGTTCAAAGATAGCACTGAGACATAATATGTCAAGTACTATCTCATCCTATTAAAAAAGATCCAGTCCTTGATTCTCGGACCAATCTTGCAAATGGTAGTGATACAGCTGCAATGAACCCAATTTATTGGGTTTTATGTTGGCGGCATCTTGATAAAAATTGGCTGGAAACTCAAAGGCGCCATCCACTAAACCTAAAGTGAGCCAGTCATCTTTGATGGGCAACTCAGTTAACTTCGCTAATCTGTGTTGTGCATCGAGTCCGCCTAAGGTTGCAATACTCCAGCCCCATTCGCCAAAACTGGGCACATTATGATGGTACTGCTTGACGTCAAATCCCGCCAATGCCAAGGTTTTTGCTACCGAAATAAAGGCCTTAGGGGCATGGTAAGGCGATGTTGACTGTACAGTCAGAGCGCCATCACTGCTCATAAGTTCCTTTAATTTACGGTAGAAATAGTCCGAATAGAGCTTATTAAGATCGGGATGGCTCGGATCGGGCAAGTCTACGATAATCGCATCGTATTTCACGCCTGTGGCAATCAGTTTATCGACACCATTAAATGCATCGTCGTTGATCACTGTGACACGGGGATCGTTCAGTGCATTGCCATTGAGCGCCAACATAGCGCGACTGAGACTATCGGGCATATCTGTATCGGGCGATTTAAATAATTGCACTAGGCCCACATCGAGATCGAGCAGCGTGACTTGTTCAGGTTCCCAGCGCAGTACTTGTTTGAGACCGAGTCCATCACCGCCGCCAATGATCAGCACCTTGTTGTGACGGGCACTGGCCGCGAGCGTAGGATGAACGAGAAACGTATGGTAGATGTGCTCGTCTATGCTAGAAAATTGTAAGCGACCATTGATGTATAAAGCATAAACGGGCGGCAGACCGTTACCGCGCAACCGCTCGGTGAAGGTCAGCTGTTGGAAACGTGTCGCCTTGGCGTAAACCACTTTGTCTTTATAGAGCAAATTATTGAATTCTTGCTCCCAGCGTGGGCCGTGGATTGCTAATACGAGTAAGACACCAGTCACGATAAAATGCCCACTCAAAAGCAGTTTAGGGCGGCGGATTTTAGGCCAGAATCGCCAAATAAACACAAAACCTGCCAATAAATTGAAACTGGCGGTTAAGGCGGCGGCGAGTTGGATATCGATGGCGAGCATAAAGCCAACCCAAATGGCGGCACCTATGCCTGCGCCTATGTAATCAGCTCCGTAAATGGTGCCCGCGTTATGCAGTAAATGCTCGTCGGAAAGGGATTGGCGAACCCTAGCAATCAGCGGGATTTCCATACCAATCATCAGGCCCAATAACACACCCCACACATAGGGTAAGTATTCGCTGAGTTTTTGCAGCGAGCCTATCATGCCACCTTCGGGCAGTTGATCTGGCGGTAAACCTAAGGTGTTAGCAATGATCAATGGTAGTTGTTGACCAAAACCAATCACCGCTGCTGTGATTAAAATGGCGAGTGAGCCACAGAGTGCAACTGTAAGTTCTAAGATCACAAAACCGGTAAAGGCATCACGGATCTTACGGGCGGCGAAGGCACCTAGCCCCATGGAGACAATCATTAAGCCTATCATGGTGTAAATGGCGGCTTCTAATGCGCCTAAAATGCGGCCCGCATAGTGGGATAAAAGATATTCGTAGATCAGGCCGCAACCTGCTAATACGGCCATAATGCCCAATAAGAGAACATCGTCGAACCAACCTAGGCGGCTAGGTTTAGCCGCCGAGGGAGTTAAGCTAATTTCTTGCATTCGATTAAGCCATCAGTGCCGTAAGAATAAGTGCGATAGCGATACTGATCGCCATTTCTACTGCGGCGATACCGATATTGTGTTGTCTTTCCACTTCATCGGCTAAATCGATACGGGCCAATACCAGTTTCTTCACGACGAACAGCAGTAAGGAGAGCGCGATCAGCATAATGACTGAGAACACTAACCAACCGATCACGTTAGTCACATAAGCCGTTGGATTATAAATAATAAAGTGACTGGCAGCATTAAAGCTCAGTGCCATAGCAATCATATAACCCGCATGGCGTAGCGCTAACGCTGTATGACCTTGGGCTAAGGCTTGCTGCATAGACGAGTCTTGGTTGCGGCTTGCGAAACGGTTTTCACGCCAGCGCGTGAGTAGCACTAACATCAACTGAGAAATCGCAAAGGCGCTGAAGATGGCAATGAAGGTATCGACCGTTAAATCTTCTGCCCACAGCAAGACGGAGCGAATGATAATGGCGGTAGCAATAGCAACGCTGGCATCGACGATAGCGACGGACACATTACCTTTGATGATTTGCTCGTTCTTATCAAACTCATTTAGCGCTATTTTATCGTGGAGAAAACGGCCGAGTTTAATCAGTACTAAACCAAATAAACCATAGCAGCTCATGCCAATCGCTTCGGTAAGATAAGAGTGTGCCGCAGCGCCTGTGATAGCGCCTGTAAGTACTATGCCTAGGGCGGCAACTGCGCCAGCGGTACTTATGCCAAAGGCAAAGTTATCCCGCTCTGCCAGCTCCTTACTGCTATTGACCTTTACACTCCAACCTTGCAAATAACGCATTAGCGTTAGCAAAATTACGGCTATGGTGAGATCGATAGCCAGAATGATGGCTAGCTCTGGTGTGATACCGAAATCCTGAAATAATGTCATTGGAAATCCTTAGTTACTTGCCCCGGCGCACACTGCGGGTCGTGCGATTGCTGGAATTGCGGAAACTGCTGTCTTTAGCATAGTTAGATCGAAACTTACTGTTCGAACTCTTGCTCGCACTTGTCGTGCTGGCCTTAGGTGCGCTGGTACTTTCACGGGATAACGCCGTGCCACCAGTTCGCGGTTTAGCATAAGGGCTGTCAAAGCGCTTGCCTTGTGAGTCGAAACGTTTTTTCGTTTGTTCGAAAGTCTTATTTTGCGCATCCGCTTGTTTGGGTGAGGTATAGCGATAACGACCTACGTCATTGTAATAGCTATAACCACGGTTACCCGACCAACGATCGTAGGAAACTGGGCGATTGAAAACATTCGAAAACATCGAATACATGCCATACCAAGCCCAAAACGAAGTGCCGCTTGAGTCGGTTTGCCAGTTGCCGTAAGAGGGATTGCCGACCAGTTGACTACCAGGGCCGAAATCTTCACCGCCATTGGCTAATGTTGCGGCCTCACGGCTAATCGCATTTACGCGAGCCAGTTTGCCGTCGGACATATCGGCGACCACGTTGACGGGATCAGACAACATATCGTTAAACAGACTGGGATCTGCGGCTTGATAAAGATTTTCCGCTTCGGCCAGCTGTTGCTCGAGATCAGCAAAGTTACTCGCCACTTTCGATTCATCTAAACGACGTTTCAGCGAGGTATACATGGGACCTTGGGTGCCAGAATCCTTTGCTAATTCATCGAGTAAGGGTGCTAAATCGGGTTTCTGTTGCTTTAGCAGTGTCGTGTATTGTTTTAAGAGATTAGCGTTACGCAACTGGCCGTCATCGATCATCGTCGTGAGCGTAGCGAGACGTTGCTGTGTGAGTTGTTGATACTTCGCGATTTTATCCGGTCTGTCATCGCCACAACCCGTCAGCGATAGCGAAACGGCTAAAAAAAGTATCGATGTGAGAACACGGGTTAGCATTCCTGCCATGTTTTCTCCAAAAGGTAATGAAATAAAACTCAAATACTTGCAGGCAATAATAATCCGCTTGCCCAATATGCCTGCCGCGCAGGTTATAGTACCCTTAAATGCCACAGATAAAAGTGTAAACCTTTATTTGTGTGTTACATCAGGTAGCTGCAAGTCTCGTCGAACATAACATGATGTGGCGTCAATCTATATCATTTACGACATAATATGTCGATAGCTAAATTTGTTAGGGATTATTATGACCATGCAAAAAGACAGTAATAAGTCATTGTCTATTCTTATTAATCAAACCGCTGAACGCAATTGGCTGCGATTAGAGGAAGCATGGTCCGAAGGACTTGCGCAATTAACGCCTGCTCAGCAGCGAGAACTCAAAACGGTTTTGGGACTCAGTGATTATGTTGCGGCTCAACTATGCCGACATCCCGAGTGGATCGCTATGCTGTTTGCGGGTGATTTAAGCCTGATTGATCGTAAAAACTTTGATGTTGATTTACATGAAGAACTTGCTAGCACGACCACTGAGGAGATGGCTAAAACCACCCTGCGACGGTTTCGTAACTATCAAATGGTGCGTTTAGCTTGGCGTGACTTTTTAGACTATGCCAGTTTAGATGAATCCTTGCTTGATCTGTCGGCGCTCGCCGAAGCGTTAGTAATCTGTGCCCGCGATTGGCTCTATAAAGATATGTGCGCTCAATATGGCACGCCGATGGACAGAGAAGGAAATCCGCAACCGCTACTGATTTTAGGCATGGGGAAGTTAGGCGGTCGCGAGCTTAATTTCTCCTCCGATATCGATTTGATTTTCACGTTTCCTGAGCATGGCGAAACCGTCGGCGGTCGTCGCAGTTTAGATAATCAACAATTCTTTATCCGCATGGGGCAAAGGCTAGTGAACTTGCTCGATCAAGTCACAGTCGATGGTTTCGTGTTCCGCGTGGATATGCGTTTGCGTCCCTACGGTGAAAGTGGCCCCTTGGTGGTGAGTTTTAGTGGTCTTGAGGATTATTACCAAGAACAAGGGCGAGACTGGGAGCGTTATGCCATGGTCAAGGCTCGTGCGCTCGGGCCTTGGAACCATTTCTCCGATGAACTACACAGCCTCCTGAGACCCTTTGTGTATCGCCGTTATATTGACTTTTCGGCAATAGAATCCCTGCGGAAAATGAAGCAACTCATCGCGCAAGAAGTGCGGCGCCGTCATTTGACCGACAATATTAAACTCGGTGCAGGCGGTATTCGTGAGGTCGAGTTCGTGGTGCAAAGTTTTCAATTGATCCGTGGCGGCCGTGAGCCTGCGTTGCGTCAGCAGAGTTTATTCGGTGCTATCGATACGCTTTACAGCTTAGGGCAGTTTGAATATTTGGCGGTGGATGAGCTTAAACACAGCTATTTACTGCTGCGCCGGGTTGAGAATCTGCTGCAAGCCATTGACGATAAACAAACCCAAACCTTACCGAATAATCCACTGGATTGGGCGCGATTGTGCCATGTACTCGATATGGCCAATGAGGTTGATTTACGCACTCATATTGAAGCGGCAATGAGCAAAATCCATCGTCATTTTAAAGCCACTGTGGGTGGCGAAGAAGGCGAAGAAAAAGCCGAACATTGGACAGCGCAGCTGTGGAATATGCAAGACCTTGATGATGGCATTACGTTGTTGGCCGAACAGCAAATTGATGATGACAAGCTGTGCCCTATGCTTAGCAGCTGGCGCGAAACAGTGACTAAGCGTTCCATTGGTCCACGCGGGCGAGAAACCTTAGATAAATTAATGCCAAGATTATTGGAAGAATTGATTCATCAACAGAGTCCATCGTCAGCTTTTGAGCCCGTGTCTAAGGTGCTGGAGCAAATTTTAACTCGCACCACTTACCTTGAGCTTTTGTGTGAAAACCCAGGTGCGCGGCAGCAGTTAGTGAGCTTGTGTTGCGCCAGTCCTTGGATTGCCGCGCAGTTGGCTAAATTTCCCATGTTGCTTGATGAGCTTATCGATCCGTCGCAGCTCTATGACACGACCTCCATCGACGATTATCCGAGCGAGCTGCGTCAGTACATGATGCGCGTGCCCGAGGATGATATGGAGCAGCAGATGGAAGCGCTGCGACAATTTAAGCTTTCACAACAACTTAAAATCGCCGCCGCCGATGTCACGGGTGTTTTACCCGTGATGCAAGTGAGCGATCACTTAACTTTTTTAGCCGAAGCTATTATCGAACAAGTGGTGATGCAGGCGTGGCAACAGGTTTCAGTGCGCCATGGGGTGCCCGCTCACCTTGAGGGTAGTGACACAGGCTTTGCCGTTGTCGGTTATGGCAAGCTCGGCGGGATTGAATTGGGTTACGGCTCCGATCTCGATTTAGTTTTCTTGTGTGAAAATAAAACAGAGAACGGCCTGACCAATGGTGATCGCCCGATTGAAGTTGGTCATTTTTACCTCAAACTTGCCCAGCGCATTCTGCATTTATTCTCGACTCGCACCACTTCGGGGGAGTTGTATGAAGTGGATATGCGCCTGCGTCCTTCTGGCGCCTCGGGTTTGATGGTCAGTGAGATTGAGCGTTTTGGCGAATACCAAGCTAATGAGGCGTGGACTTGGGAACATCAAGCTTTAGTTCGCTCGCGTTTTGTTTTTGGCGACAATAGTTTAGCGGTTAAATTCAGTCATATTCGCGCTTCAGTATTGGAAAAAACCCGTGATAAAGCTGAGCTGCAAAAAGCGGTACGTGAGATGCGTCAGAAGATGCGCGATCACTTGCTTAAAGTCAGTGATGGCATGTTTGATTTAAAGCAGAGTCCAGGCGGGATTGCCGATATTGAGTTTATTGCCCAGTACTTAGTGCTGGCTAATGCTCACGAGTATCCAGAGCTAACGATTTGGTCTGACAATGTGCGGATTTTTGGTGTGTTAGCTGAGCTTGAACTTTTGCCAATGATGAGTGCCCAGCATTTAACTCAGACATATTGCTTACTACGGGATGAAAATCATCGACTGACTCTGCAACAAAAGGCGGGGCAGTTACCAGTGTCAGAGGTAGAAGACCATGCTGAGCGGGTGTTAAACATTTATCGTGCTGTGCTCGAATAGTGCAGTCTTTAAGGGGATTAAGGCTGATACGAATTTCAGCCTTAACACCGCAAGAATACACCATTTAGGCTAGAGTTTAATGAGAGCAGTTAGCTGAGAGTGCCATGCAATTACCTACAATTCCTGAAAACGAGCTGCAACGCTTGGCTACGTTACGGGCACTTAATGTGCTCGACACCGATGCCGAGGAACGTTTCGATCGTATTACTCGGCTTACGCGCAGAATTTTCTCCTTGCCCATCTGTGTTGTGACCTTAGTAGATGCCGATCGGCAATGGTTTAAATCCCGTCAAGGATTGGAGGTGACTGAAACACCTCGGGAAATTTCATTTTGTGGACATGCGATCAATCATGACGGCATTTTCATCGTGAACGACGCCCTCAAAGATCCCCGCTTTAGTGACAATCCTCTGGTGACTGAGCAGCCGCATATTCGCTTTTACGCCGGCTATCCCCTCACCATTCACGAGCAATATCGGGTGGGTACTTTGTGTTTAATCGGTACTGAACCGCGGGATTTTACGGCTGAAGACATTGAAACCTTAACGGATTTAGGACAAATGGTAGAGGCTGAATTACTCTCTATCGCGCAAAATACCTTAGATCCCTTGACGGCTATTTCGAATCGACGTGGTTTTGAATTACTGGCCCATCAGTCACTGGCGAGTTGTCGACGTACCGAATCTGAGTCGGCCTTACTCTTCTTCGATCTCGACTTTTTTAAGGAAGTGAATGACAGCTTTGGTCATCGCAAGGGCGACCAAGTGTTATACGATTTTGCCCATATCTTAATGACTGCTTTTAGGGAGTCGGATGTGATCGCAAGGCTTGGCGGTGATGAGTTTGTGGTGTTATTAAGTTTTGTGCATAGCGATACAGTCAATCGGGTCATCGAGCGTTTTAAGCAGTTACTTGATCAATATAATCAACAGCATCCTAAGCAACATAGATTGGCGACCAGCATAGGTATCGCCCATTGGACACCGGATTCGGATATGAGCTTAGAGGATCTGTTAGATTCCGCCGATAAAGCCATGTATCAGGATAAAGCCACACATCACAGTGATGCATCTTAAATTGTTTACGCTTATGCCAATGAAAAGGGAGACAATAATGCCTCCCTTTTCATTGGACTTTATTCGGCGAAGAAGTACTAAGCTGTAATGAGCGTTACCCAATGTTGATATAAGGGTAAGCCAATTAACACGTTAACCGGAAACGTAATGCCGAGTGAGGCCAGCATAGCCAGCCCTATATTGGCTTCGGGGATTGCGGCACGAATGGCCGCTGGCGCTGCGATATAAGATGCGCTGGCACTTAATGCCGCTAACACTAAAATGCTGCCTGAAGGTAAGTCCAGCCAAACACCTACACCAATACCACACCAAGCCAATACAAAGGGCGCTACGGCGGCAAACATTAATAACCGCCATTGTTTAAGTGGTAGCGGCAAACACACTTTGGCCGTTACTAAGCCCATTTCCAGTAAAAATAATGCCAGTAAGGTTTTGAATCCGCCTAGTAGCACAGGTGTAAGCGGCGCAAGTCCCGTTGGGCCGTAAAGCCAACCTATCACCACACCGCCAAGGAGTAATACAACGCCACGACTGGTTAAGGCTTCGTGCAACACGCTTGATTGAGTTTCATTTTTGGGTGATGTTTCAATTGCTTTTTTGGCACTTAAGTATCTGTGTAACCAGAGCATTACGACAATAGCAGGTAGTTCCAGCAGAACGAGATACAGGGTCGTTTCTGGCCTTAAGATCAGCCCAGATTTTTCAACCATAGCCATCACCACCGCAAAGGTTCCCGCACTGACGGAGCCGTAATGGGCGGCAATACTAATGGCATCGGTATGGCCAATGCGAACCAGCCGGGTTAGTACAGGGTATAAGGCCAAGGGGATAATCAAACCTAAGGCAACAACCGCTAACAGCTCAGTGAACACTAAGTTTTGAGTGTGACCGTGGAGCGCCATTCCGCCCTTTAAACCTAAGGTAAGCATTAACAGTATGGATAGGGTTTCGTAGATCGCGGGTGGGACTTTAAGATCTGATTTCACTAGGCCAGCTAACAGGCCTAAGGCGAAAAATGCAATGACAATATCGGGCATGGGTATCTCATTAAGTTTGACTTTTAAGCCGTACAAAACGCGCTTGTTTGTCGGGTGATCCTGATGGCTGGTGATTTTGGACCTAATTGGTTATATTGAAAAATAAATTGTTTACCACCTAGGTATAGATAATTGTCTATGGATAAGCGTTCGTCATCGACTCAGCTTAAATTGCGGCATTTGAGTTTTCGGTTACTGCAGGTGTATGTGCAAGTGGTGCGGTTAGGTAATATTTCCGCAGCTGCGAGGGCATTGCATTTAACTCAACCCACAGTGTCATTACAGCTTAAAAAACTGGCCGATGTGTTGGGCGAGCCATTACTCGAGAGTCGTGATGGCCGCATGTTACCGACCTTGATTGGTAATGAGTTGTACCGCGCAGCTTGCGATACCTTGAGTCGTTTTGAGGATTTTGATGCTTTTATGCAGCAGGCTAAAGGTGGCAGTGTCGGTCACATCAATATCGGTATTGTCACTACCGCCAAATACGTGTTACCACGGATTTTAGGGGCATTTTATCGGCAGTTTCCACAGGTTAAAGTGACCTTAAACATTGGTAACCGTGCCCATGTATTAGGTCGATTTGAACGTCAAGAAGATGATTTATACCTGTTCAGTCATCCTCCAAGTGGCGATAACGTGTTATCTGCACGCATCATTAAAAATCCGCTGCAACTGATTGCACCAAAGGAGCATTGGGCTGTGGGTCGTGAGCAAGTGAATTTTAACGAGCTTAAGAATGAGCGTTTTATCGTGCGCGAACCGGGGTCAGCCACCCGCTTAATGTTCGAGTCTTGGTGCAGCGGACAAGGCATCACGCTCGGTGACACTATGCAAATCGAGAGTAATGAGGCGATACGCTTGAGCGTCGCGTCGGGCTTAGGTTTGTCGGTGATTTCGGCGCATACCTTGCAAGAAGGGCGCGAAAAACCTGCAATTCTAACTGTTACGGGGTTTCCGCTCGAAAGTAACTGGTATCTAGTTGGCCGTAAAGATCGCCGTTTGCCCTATGCCGCCATGCAACTGGTGGATTTTATGGCGGCGCATTTGGTCGAGTGTATCGAGCCAGAATGGGTTGCCACTGATATCAGTGAACTGGCTATGCACTTTAATCATGCACCGCAAACTCGGTCCTAGCACTCTTGAGTCTTGCTTGTATTATGGAATGCTTTATTAAACTAGATCATAGCGTTATGCATTGAGGGTAACGGTTTAACACATCTTGTGCCATTACCCTCTGATTCCATTATAAAGTGATACTCTAGACTTTAAATCGCGTCAGTAGATTGTTCAGTTCAACGGCGAGTCTTGAGAGCTCATGTGCTGAGGCACTGGTTTGCTGTGCCCCCGCAGCACTTTGGCTGGCAAGATCACTAATATTCACAATGTTTTTATCGACCTCACGTGCGACTTTCGCTTGCTCTTCGGCGGCGCTTGCAATGACCATGTTGCTGTTATTCATCGTACTGATTTGGCGATTAATCGTGTTTAATGCATCCCCTGCCAATCTTGCGACTGAGAGTGCCTGTTCAGCCTTTTGGCCGCTGTGCTGCATCGATTGCACAGCCGTTTCGGTGCCGTGCTGGATTTTGTTAATCATGTCTTCAATTTCACGGGTCGAGGACTGAGTGCGATGGGCTAGGGCACGAACTTCATCAGCAACAACCGCAAAACCACGGCCTGTATCGCCCGCTCGCGCCGCTTCAATGGCTGCGTTTAAGGCCAGTAAATTCGTTTGCTCAGCAATGGCGCGGATCACATCGAGAACTTTGCCTATATCCCTCGCTTGAATCGCTAAGGTTTGAACAACCTGTGAACTTTGCGTTACATCCTGATTCATGTCGATAATGGCTGCGACTGTCTGATCTACCTGTTTTTTACCTAATTCGGTACTGCGGGCGGTTTCTTCAGAGGCTTCTGAAGCGAGCACCGCCGTATTGGCAACTTCATCTACTGCCGAACTCATTTCGGTAATCGCAGTTGCCGCTTGCTGAATTTCATCATTTTGTTGCTGTATGCCGCGGGAAGCATCTTCGGTGACAGAATTGAGTTCTTCGGCGGCGGAGGCGAGCTGGCTAGAGGAGTTTGCTATATGGGATAAAGTGTCGCGCAGGTTTTGCTGCATTTCAGCTAATGATTGCATCAGTTGACTGGTTTCATCTTTACCCTCTGTACTGATTTTCTGTGTTAAATCCCCCCTTGCGACTGCTACTGAAATGCCTACAGCTTCCTTCATTGGCTGCACGATACTGCGAGTTAAAAATATTGCCACTACAAATGCAGCGATTAAGGAGCCCACTATCATAATGCTGTTTAGCCATTTACTCTCGTCGTAGGCTTGTGCAGTTATTTGACCTTGTTCCTTTGCATATTCAGTATTCAAGCTGCCAATGCTAATGAGCGTCTTTGTCATTTTTTCGGCTTGCACTATCATGACATCATCCATGATCCGTTTAGCTTCGGCTGCATCATTCGCCTGTAGCTTGCTGATCATCTCATCTTGATGCTTTAAATACAGATCAAGGCTGCCACTAAATTCTTGATAGAGCTCCTGCTCACCTGGCAGGCTAATTAAAGGCTCATAGTTTTTTTGATCCGTTTTAATACTCTGGCGGATTTGCCTTAATGTATCGAGTCCTTTGTTAAGTTCTGCTGCCGAATTTGCTAATAACAGGCGAAATGTAAACACCCTAGCGCGCATCACATTGAGGTTGATGCTCGACAGACTGACCAGCGTAGGTAGGGTATTATCTTCAATTTCTTCTGCAGTGGATCGCATGGATGACATCGTCTGTAATGACATGATTCCTTGAAGTAGCAACACAAGAGCAAGTAATCCAAACGCAGCAATTAATCGTGAGCCAATCTTAAATTGTCGTAACCACATAAGTTAATCGTCCCTGTATTTAAAATAGTTCCGTTTAAGGCAGTTCTTAATATTTTCTAGCGAATACTTCGAACTAAGTGTCATGGCGCTTATTCAGAATCATGAGTCTTTAGTTGATTGCATAAACTATAGATTATATTTTTCAGCTTTTATGTTGCAGGTTGTAAATTTGATCGATTTAAACCTATAGGCTGTAAATTAGAACAATTGAAACTAAGTTACACCGTACCTTAAAACTCAAGGTTAGCAACAGCTAGAAGCAAATTGAACGTAATGAGTCATTTAGTTGTGTGAATTGAATCGATTATGGCAGATGAGTTTTCTATTTTATGTATTTGATTTTTAATTATTATAATTTTTTTTGTTGTACTAGTTTGTCTATGATTGCAGATTTTCAATTTAGGTACTTATTCATCTTTCTAGGCTTGTATCTGCAAATAGCGTATTTGACTTGTTATATTCTGAATGCATGAATTATCTTGTCACTAATTGTTCCTCGAATTTTTATCGTGATGGCTAACTTCTTGCTTATCAATATTAGGGTTTTGGTCTAACTCAACAGAGCGATAAATCGCTAATGTTTTACGGCCATTCACTTCGACTCATTGCTATTAATCGACTGTAGGTGCGGCGGAATTCAAAACTGAGTGCGCCACCTTGATAGAGTTCACTCAGTGGCACGTCGCAGCTGAGATATAAGCTGACATTTTGATCATATAACTCATCAATTAAGCTGATAAAACGCCGTGCTGGGTCGTCGTTGGCCGCATAGGAGAGTTTGCGCTCGCCCGTGGCTGCGGCTTGGTTATCACCTGTACCGTCCTCTGTGCCGCGGGCACGGATCCAGCTTTTCATTTCGCCACCTAATTTGGGAACGCCGCTTACCATTAAGATCTTAAATCGACTGGCGATTTCGATGTAATCGAGTTGGGATCTCGGGCCGTCACATAGGGCATAAAAGTCGAACCAAGCGACTGAGTTGCCTGTTGGTGCTATAGCGGCGCGGATCACTGGGATTTCACGGTTGCAGATGGTGAGGCTAGCATTACTCATTCTGCTATCACTAATGCCAATAGCGCTCATATAGGGTGTATTTGGCGTTAACCCATTCACTAGCTTGTCAAAAATCTGCTCAAAATCGAGTGTTCCGGTAATGCCGATATTACGGGAAATCGAGGCGTTAACTTCAGCGCTATCAATGATAATCTCGTTGTTTAATGAAGCATTGATGGCGTGCATTCTATGGTCTTGGTTGCCATTGAGATGCAGCATTTGAGTGTGTGTTTGCAGCAGTTGGATGCAAGGTAAAAATCTGTGCCTAGCTAGGCCGTTCTCATATAAGCGCTCAATAGGAATATTTGAGGTGGCGACCAGCACCACATCTTGTTTGAATAGGCATTCAAAGAGCCCAGCGAGTATCATGGCATCGCCAATGTCCGAGACAAAAAACTCATCGAAACACAGCACCTTGCACTCTTTTACGAGATTTTTAGCTATGAGAGTTAACGGATCTCGTTTACCCGAATGTTCGCGTAATGCTTGGTGAATCCGCGCCATAAATCGGTGAAAATGCAGTCTTAACTTGCCTTCACTCGGCAAACAATCGAAAAACAAATCCATCAGAAACGTTTTGCCCCGACCCACATCGCCCCACAGATACAGACCTTTGATTGCTTGTTTGTTGATAAGGGGAAAGTGTGCTGAATGTGGTCGTAGCATCAACTGCTTAAATAGCGCATCGAGCGCCAACACCGCCTGTTGCTGCGCGGGATCGTCAATGAGATCTATGCTCACCTTGGCGCGATACGCTTCAAGTGGTGTCACGATTGGGGTTATCGATTGCGAGCTAGCGGAGTTTGAATGTGCCATGTCGGGGTCTCGTTGGCGGTTTGTTTTCGGTGTTTGTCGCAGTAGATCCTGCGCTCTTTAGGCTTAATTTAGTGCGATATCAGCACTCACCTTTTTGAGGCATCCTGTTACTCATATTCAGGTACTCGGGAGCCATATGGCAAGATGCGCAGGGTAACATAGTCGCTGACGTGACTTAAGTCCCGCTCTGAAGCTTAGGTTAAATACTAAGCGAAACCAGTGCTTTATTCTCGAGGACTTTTACCATAACATCTTTGTCACAAAAATAATGATATGGAATGAATCCTATGGCGAGTAAGGGCAATGGCATTACGGTTATCAGTGCACAAACCTTGATTGAGGGCGACATTCAGTTAGAGAGCGCGGCATTCATTGCGGGTAAATTGCAGGGCAAGATTAGATCAGCAGGACAAATTAAGATCGAACTTGGTGGCGAAATATCTGGTGAAGTCAGTTGTCATGAGCTGCGGGTTTGCGGCGTATTTCGCGGAAGAGTCTGTTGTAATAAGTTGATTATTACCAGTTCTGGTGTGGTTGACGGTGAAGTCGCCAGTCATCAGATGGAGATTTACGAAGGTGGGCAGTTTATTGGTCAGCGTATTAAAGGTCCTGAACTCGATGCCTTGCCGGACATGCTACAAGCACTCGCGCCAATAGCTCAACGCTCGGATGCGCATTTATATGCCAGTGAAAGCACTTTGCTAAGAGGTGATAATCTGGCGATTCGCCCTTGGCTGTATGTTGCAGTGGCAACTGTCGTCATAGCGTTAGGTTTTAGTTTTGGACCCGAGCAATTGCGTGAGTGGTTACCTAATCTTAGTGACAGCACGTTGAAAACTGAGGTGTCTCCGGCAATCGAGGGGTCTAAGGCCGTAAATGGTATGGCTCCTGATCAACCTGCTACGCCAAATAGCGCGAATGCCGACAATATGGCGGTATTACCGGCAGCGGATCCTGATCCGCAGGCCATGCAGCAGGATTCGGCGATGGAAGATTTACAACAAATGGAACAAGGCCATGAACAGATGACGCAGGGGGATAATGGCGCACCGCCTGCCAGCGACAATGCGACCAATAAGCTCTAATCTGTCGATCGCGCATTTGAATCTTTTAGAAGGATTATTTGGCTTTAGTTGTCAGTTCGGCCAACCTTGACCCTTTCAAACTGCCACTCTGGTAGCTTGGTTTTTAAGTCAGGAAGAATTCGAGCAACATCGCCCCGCAAAATAATCAATGGATCATTACTAAAAGCCGCGTTTGCTAACTGTTGTAGCCTATCAGGCGTTAGAGCTTGCAACTCTGCATTCAGCTTTTGCACATCAACTTGAGTTAATCCTGTCGCGACTTGGTGGATGTATTGGTTTTCCCGTTGAATGCTGTTGTCTTGGCTGAGCAAATCTTCACCGATCAAATAGGTTTTAAGTGCATTGATTTCACCTTGGCTAGCACCTTGCGTCTTAACGAGTGCGAGGTGATCGAGTATGCCCACCACAAACGCGCCCGTATGTTCTATGGCTGTACTGCCATAAAACTTGATGCTGCTGGAGAGCGGTGCATTGGCGCACTGGCCGTAGATGCCATAGGTGAGGCCGCGTTTTTCCCGTAAATCATAGTAGAGTCTGCCCGAAAAACTGCGGCCCATGAGTGCGGATAAACTGCGACAGCTTAAGGCTACTTCCTGTGGGTTCAGTTGCTGCTGAGTTGATGCATCACTTAGGACATGATCTATGGCATAACCTAGGCGGACTTGGGTTTGCACGCTGCCCGGCGCATCAATAAGGTAAATCCTCTTGATTTGCTGAGGCTTTACTGTCTCTGGTTTATCCGCTTTCGGCACTGAATTAGGCAATAATGGCCACAGTTTAAGGCTAGCTTGAAGGTCAAATTTAGCGTTATTTGCCAAAGAGTTGGGTAGAAAAAGATGCCACTGTGCTTGTGTTACCGCCTGCTGTTGGATTTGTTGTAGTTGCCTTAGGCTGAGTGAATCGAACAATGCATTATTATTGATCACTCTATTGTAGGGATGTTCAGGGCCGAGCAGTTTATCGCGCCACACTTTATCTATCTCGGCGCCACTAAAGGCGTTTAAGTGTTTATTGAGCTTGAGTTGACGGCGAATATTGTCGACATCGACGGGGGCTGTTGTCGCATCAACAAAGGCATCTGGCTGCAAAAATTGCAGTAGTAAGCCGTAGATATGGTTAACATCGTCGGGGCAAGTGAGGCTTAAATTAATGCTGTGCAAGCTGACACGCATATTGAAAGTCTCAAGACAGGGATCTGCGCGGCTAATGGCAAGTGCGCGGGCCTTTTCTTGAAAGGCAATCTGTAAAATATCAGGATTATTGAAGGGAACTTGCGGGCTCACTGCCGCTAAACTGACCCTGTTGCTCACACTGCTATTCATTTGAAGTGAGGCAAGGCGATGTAACTGATAGGGTAAATCCAATTCGGTATGGACTTCATCGGTAAAAATTTCATCCGTTACGGGGATAATGACGCTGCTTTTGGGTAAATGATTGTTCAAAGAGCTAGGCAAAGAATGGGCTAAAGAGTTTGGCGTTTCAAAATGGGCCAAACTCGGCGGTTCGCTCGGCGTGAAGACGATTTGCGTCTGCTGGCAGGCGTTTAGTGATAAAGCCACAGCGCAGAACATTAAGCCTTGTAGCTGCTTTGACATTGTCTGAGTCGTCATAATACCGCATCCTCTAAACTGTCACTCATATCGTTAGGCAGCCATTCCAGTAGCATTTTACCCCAGCGAATATACCAAGGTGGCAGTAGGTCGACTCGGACATAATCTTGGTTGAAATACCGTTTTGCGACGCTTTGGATATCGTCGGCCGTGACTGCGTTGATCCGTTGCCACTGCGCGGTAAAGGGATGGTCTTTATCTTGAGGCGACGTTGCGGAAAGCTTGATGGCTAAGGCCTGTGTGTCATCCAGTTGTTGTAATTGATTGTTTAACCACACTTGTTTAAGTGTGCAAAGACTTGCTTCATCCAGAGCATCTTGCTGCGTTTGTGCCACAAGTCCCAATACTTTTTGCACTAAGGCATCGAGTGAGGTCCGTGCCCGTGGAACCAAGACGATATTCGCTATGCCGTGATTTTCTAACTCAAAGGGCAGGGAGTAGCTGAGCATTTGTTCGGGATTATGCAGACTGAGTTTAGCGAGTGCACTGGCGGTGTTTTGAAATAAATAGCCTTCTAGCAGCCGAATTGCCGCAGCATCGGGGTGATCTTTACCTACGGTATGCCAAGCGAGCAGTAATCCGGGCCAAGGTCCGCGCTCATCAACTAACTCAGCATGTACTTGTTTAGGCTGGATTGTTAACTCAGAAAATTCAGGTTCAGCAATCGTTGGCCTAGACCAAGCCGCAAAATTTTGCTCAATCCATTGTCGGGTTTGTGGGCTTAGTTTGCCGACAAGGGAAAGCTGCATCGCATCGGGACGATAATAAGCACGGTGAAAGGCTGTTAGGTTTTCTGGTGTGGCTTGCAAGATATCTTCGCGATTGCCAATAATACCGTGACCGTAGGGAGTGCCTTTTACTTGCTCGAGTAAAAACGCCATCGCGCTGCGGATATAGGGCTGATTATCTATGGTTTGTGCCATTTCCTGCAGTACGGTTTCCTGCTGATTTTTAACCGTAGTGGCGTTAAGGCTAGGGCGGATAAAGCGATCGGCTTCGAGATATAAGCCCAGTTCTAATGCTTGGTTTGGCAGCGTCACATAGTAGTTGGTGTAGTCAAAATGCGTGCTGGCATTAAAACGTGCACCTAAAGCACTGAACTGCTGAGCATAGGTATCGCCGGGGGCATTTTCACTCCCTTTAAACAACATGTGCTCAAACAGATGGGCGTAACCGCTCTGACCTTGGGCTTCGTTGCGGGCACCTAAATTAAATTGGCTGGCGACTGTGACTGTCTGTTTATCTGTCATGGGCAGTAATCGCACTGTTAGGCCATTTTGTAGCGTATAGGTCTCTATATTCGCTTCGAGCGCATATAAGGCTTGCGCATCTTGCTCGGCGCGGCATTGGGCCTGTAGCGTATGACTGAAAACACTGGCCGAAATGGCGATAAAAAAGGTGATTTGAGTGTTCATAAGTGCGTCCTGCCGAGCTTATTTTTTAATTCGTTAAATGTCTTACTCAAGCTGGATACCATTAACGACAGGCAATTGATACATTCGCAGGTATCGATACAGATTGCACCACTGTCGACGACTGCTCGGATTTCATCGAAATCAGTTGAATAGCATTCAGTTTTTGAAAAGAACTGCTATGATGGCACAGTTCTTTTTCTGGCATAAGTACAAGATATGGTAAGCAGATCTCCGTTCGAATCCTTTCAGTGGAAAAGCGATATTTTTAACTGTGAAAGCACTGATATTGATAATTTCTATCTGCTGCTTGAGCAGGAAATGACCCGTTTGGGCATGGTTGAGAAAACATTGGGTGAAGTGGGTAAATACGATGTTAGCTTGTATCAGTCACCGGCCGCTAAGTCAGGCTTACCTTCTTTATTGATCAGCACAGGATTTCATGGCGAAGAATCTGCAGGCCCATGGGGTTTGTTGCATTTTTTGAGTGAAGCTTCAGCAGACCTATTTGAACGGGTGAACTTGAGTTTATTGCCTCTCGTCAATCCTACTGGATTCAGTCGTGGTCATAGATTTAATAAATACGGCGAAAACCCAAATCGTGGTTTTGTATTTGAGAACGGTAAACCTAAAGCGAATGAACATACATCGGTTGAAGGTAAGCTATTGTTAGAGCACGCACAGTTACTGCTTGCTGCGAGCCGAGACGGTATTTTAACTTGCCATGAAGATGTCTTGAGTCGTGAAGCCTATGTGTATTCTTTTGAGCCAAGCCAAGTGCCTGGACGTTTTAGTCTCGATCTGCGCGATACTTTAGGTGGTTATTTCCCGATTGCGGTAGACGGTGAGATTGATGGGTGTCCTGTTAAGGATGGTTTGATCTTCAATCATTTTGATACGTCTTTTGAAGCTTGTTTAGTACGAAGTGGTGCTCGTGTAGGTGCTTGTACTGAAACGCCTGCGTTGCAAAACTTCGATCAACGCGTATTAGCAAACAGTGCTGCTATGACTCACTTCTTGGCCCTGTGTGCACCTTTATGTGATTGATATGTTAGTCTATTACGTTAGTGAATAGCCTGACATGACAAAAAAATACCCGCAGATTGCGGGTATTTTTTTAGGTGATATTCGCCAGTGAATTATTGATTAATTCGCATTGGCACACCAGTACGTTCATCGAGTAGCTTCTTGATCACAGAAGAATCAGTGTCAGCTTTAGCGATAAACTTAGCGATCTCTTTTGGCAGTGATATCGCAACGGGCTCATTTGATTCAAACTCCGCCACAGTGCGAGACAATGGTTGATGCACGGCTAAGTAGCGTTTACCGTCTGGCTCTTCGGTTGCTTTAATCGGCTGGTTCACAAATTGTACCCGGGTTCCCACTGGTACAGTCTTGAATAGATGCTCGATATCTTCATGGCGTAAACGCACACAACCTTGACTGACACGCAAACCAATACCGAAACTCGCGTTAGTACCGTGAATCGCATACAAGTTGCCGATATACAGCGCATACAGTCCCATAGGGTTATCTGGACCGGCTGGCCATACCGCTGGCAGGATTTCACCTTTAGCAGCATATTCTTTACGAATGCGCGGTGTGGGCGTCCAAGTTGGGTTCGCACGCTTGCGTTGTACAGTGGTCACCCAGTTTTCTGGTGTGTCTTTACCGATTTGGCCAATACCAATAGGCAACACTTCAACAGTCTTTTTGCCTTTTGGATAGTAATACAAACGCATTTCAGCCACGTTGATCACTATGCCTTCACGGGGAGCGTTTGGCAGGATCAATTGCAATGGAATGATCAGTTGGCTACCTGGTTTTGGCAGAAATGGATCCACACCTGGGTTAGCTTCGAGTAGGTTACTGAGACCAAGCTGGTATTTGGCTGCGATATCTTCGAGAGTGTGTTTACCCTCTGGAACCGTATAATACTGGTTCTCGCCAATTAGCCTGCTTTGGGCGGCTGGTAAAGGATATTCCGTTGCTAAAGCGGACAGACTAGGGAAAACCAAAGTCAATAATAAAGCTGTGGTGCGAAGCATACTCATAAGCGGATACTACGATTCCTGTTAATAAAAAAGCGTGTTTAACGCAGCTTTCTCTCTTAAAACGAGAGCGGCAATTTGACGAGCAAAATGCACTGGCGCGCGAAGCTCGCATCCTTCCTTATTTTGGACATTATTTCAACTGAAATATGATCAGTACGGCGTATTTATCGCTTAATTTTTTGTTTTAACGGTTTTCCTTGGCGGCGTCAATTGTCAGTATTTAGTCTTGTCGTTAAAACCTGCTGTACTCAATTGTCTTGTGCATGCCTTCCTGCTTGATGAAAAAATTAACCAATCTAAAACGCGTCTGTTTGAATGGCGAGCATGTATGGCGTTACTGGAATTGATTTGTTTTGGGAAAACAGAGTGCGGTCCTTTTCTGACAAGGCTATTGCTCATCGGATAAAGTGAGTTTAAATCATCTCATTGGCAAATAAATGGAGTTAAAACAATTAGCTTAAGAATAATGCTCAAATATTCACCCTTTACACGACATTATTTTATCTGGTACTAAATTGGCTATGATACCGTTAGTTTATACAGGTTTGTGAGCTGAGTTTTGCTTGAATGATTTGAGTTTACGTTCTGTTTGTTATTTTTAACTATTTGATATTTATTTATTTTAATTCTTATTAAGTCGTGTGGAGATGTTCTGCTATCCTTTAGGTTTTACGTTAGCTTTTATCTAAAGGTTAATAGAAAGTTGGTTTTATGACATTTTTTATGTAGATGATTGAAATTTAATATTTAACGCTCCAATAATTCGATATTTTTGTGCTAATATAAAATCATAAAATTGTGAGTTGAGTCATTTTTAACCTCGGTGATTTGTCTATCGTTTAACTAAACAACCTGTATTAAGGAGGCGTTTGTGGATGCAGATTCCATCAATAGTTTTTTTCTGATTGGCGCCTTGCTTACAGCAGTGAGTGTTTTACTTAGTCCTATGTCTTCCCGTTTGGGCATCCCTATTTTATTGATTTTCCTCGCTGTGGGTATTTTGGCTGGCGAAGATGGCCTTGGTGGAATCCAGTTTGATGATTATTCAACTTCCTATTTAGTCAGTAACTTAGCCTTAGCGATTATTTTACTCGATGGCGGTATGCGCACCCGCGTTGCCAGTTTTAGGGTGGCGCTATGGCCTGCATTATCGTTGGCGACCTTTGGCGTTGCCATTACGACCAGTATTACCGGCATGATGGCCGCATGGTTGTTCGACTTGCATTGGTTGCAAGGTTTGCTGGTGGGCGCGATTGTGGGCTCGACCGATGCCGCTGCGGTATTTTCCCTGCTTAAAGGGCGTAGCCTTAACGAGCGGGTTGGTGCGACCTTAGAAATTGAGTCCGGTAGTAACGATCCCATGGCGGTATTCTTAACCGTAACCTTGATTGCCATTCTTGCCAATGTCGACAGTGAGTTGTCCTTCAGCTTTATGCTTATTAGCTTTATTAAGCAATTTGGTCTGGGGATCTGTTTAGGTTTAGGCGGCGGCTGGATGCTGTGGAAGCTCGTCAATTTAAGCAAGTTAGCTGATGGTCTGTACTCTATTTTAGTTTTAAGCGGTGGTCTGATTATTTATGCTGCGTCCAACAAACTGGGTGGTAGCGGTATTTTGTCGATTTACTTAGTGGGTCTGTTCCTCGGCAATAAGCCAACCCGTGGCCGTCATGCGATTTTGAACGTACTGGATGGTATGACTTGGGTCAGTCAAATCGGCATGTTCCTCGTATTAGGGTTATTGCTTACCCCTTCAGATTTAGTCGATATCATGATCCCAGGTTTTGCTCTGGCATTCGGAATGATTTTATTTGCTCGCCCTGTCGCCGTATGGATCAGTCTATTGCCATTTAAGAGCTTTAGCAGTCGCGACCGCTGGTTTATTTCTTGGGTGGGGTTACGCGGCGCTGTGCCTATCATCTTAGCTGTATTCCCTATGATGGCGGGCTTACCGGGTGCTCAGTTGTACTTCAACTTAGCCTTCTTCGTTGTATTAGTGTCGTTGCTGGTTCAAGGTGCATCTTTGACCACAGCAGCGCGTTTAGCTAAGGTGGAACTGCCCCCAAAGCCGTTACCCGTTTCGCGCTCGGGAGTTGAAATTTACCCGAGCAGCGAATGGGAAGTGTTTGTCTATCGTTTGAGTGAAAGTAAGTGGTGTATTGGTGAGCCGCTAAAGCGCTTGGCTATGCCAGATGGGACACGGATTGCGGCGGTATTTAGGGATGACACTTTGTTGCATCCATCGGGTAGCACTCGCCTCGAAGCGGGCGATATACTCTGTGTGCTGGGGCAGGAGAAAAGTTTAGAAGCCTTGAGTAACCTCTTTAGCCAAGCGCCAGAAAATAAAGAAGTACAACGATTCTTCGGTGATTTCTTTATTGAAACAGACGTTAAGCTTGCGGATCTCGCGCCTATTTATGGTTTGAGTTTAGATAATCTCGCTGATGATATGACAGTCGCAGACCTTGTGGTATCTCAGCTTGGCGCTAATCCTGTACTTGGGGATCAGTTCCACTGGCAGTCGTTGCATTGGGTGGTGGCGGGGCTATATGAAGGTAAAGTCACTAACGTAGGTATTCGTTTACCGACTGAGAATGCGCTCTAATCCTATGTGCTAGATGGTCCTTACTATCGAAAGTCACCATAAAAAATGCCAGCTTATTTGCTGGCATTTTTGTATTCAAAGCTAATTGAGCTTATTGATATAAAGATTTATCCGTTGGGTCGGGACGGGTCTTAAAGCGGCGATGTAACCACATATATTGGGCGCGGTTTTTATCTATGATGGATTCAATAATCTTGTTACCGCGAATGGCATCGGCTAATTCATCTTCGCCGGGGAAATTATCCAGCGGTGGCATCACTTCAATTCGATAGCCTTTATCATCTGTAGTACGTTCCACAAAAAAAGGCAGGACTTTGGCTTTGCCGAGTTTAGCTAACGTGGTGGCACCGGTAATCGTTGCCGCATCTGGCATGGCATAAAATGGGATAAATACCGCACTGGAACGGCCAAAGTCTTGATCGGCCGTGTACCAAATCACATCGGGATTGCGGAGGCAGCGTATCATTTGGCGCAAGTCGCGTTTAGAAACGAGACCTTTATTGGAGCGTAAACGGCCTTTGACCTGCAGGTATTCCATCACTGGATTATTGTGTGGGCGATAAACCCCCACGCCGGGTTGGAATTGGCCGAAGATACGTGCGCCCATTTCCAGCGGCAAACAATGCACGGCAAAGAGGATCACGCCGTGGCCAGCATTTAACGTGTCTTGTACGTGTTCTTCGCCTTTGATACTCATGTGCTGCTGCACTTTTTCATCGGGCCACCACCATGCATTGATGGTATCGAAAATGGCTTTGCCCGTTTCTTCAAAATTACGCGTGAGTAAATCTTCTCGCTGTGCTTCCGTCATTTCAGGGAAACAGAGGGTCAAGTTACGGCGCGCTGTGTGGGTGCGGCCAGCTGCGAATTTCATCACTAAGCGACCCAATCCCTTACCCAGCGTCATCTGCCAAGGAAGCGGTAGAAGCTGAGTTAAACGCATCAAAAATACGCCAAACCACATGGGCCAATGCTTAGGATGATATAAAGAAGATGAAAACTCGGCTTTCTCGACCACAAAAATACTCACTACTTTTGAAAATTACTGCTCATTCTAACTCAATTTTTGCTGAAAATTAGGTACAATCACGGTTTAATTTCTGCATAAAGATAAGAGCACTATGAAGGTTTCTCTGCCAGCATTTGAAAAAGCCAGAGTGTTAGTCGTCGGCGATGTGATGTTAGACCGCTATTGGGTTGGCCCTACGGGACGTATCTCTCCTGAAGCCCCCGTACCTGTGGTGAAGATTAATCAAGTCGAAGACAGACCCGGCGGCGCGGCCAACGTGGCGCTCAATATCGCGACCTTAGGGGGGCAAGTCCAACTTGCCGGGCTCGTCGGCCAAGATGATACTGCCCATGCCCTAACGCTCGGTGTGCAAACTTTAGGGGTTGAACCCCAATGGTTAAGTATTGCTGATAAACCAACCATCACTAAGCTGCGGGTGTTATCACGTAATCAGCAGCTTATCCGCCTCGATTTCGAAGAAGCCTTCGACAAGGCCGATAGCGTGCGTTTATTGAAACAATCCGAGGCCTTACTCGATTCTGTCGATGTCGTGGTGTTGTCCGACTATGCAAAGGGCGCTATCGATCAGCCGCGAGATTTTATTGCATTAGCGCGTTCGAAAGGTGTGATGGTATTAGTCGATCCTAAGGGCAGTGACTTTGGTCGTTATCATGGTGCGTCACTCATTACCCCAAATATGAGCGAGTTTGAAGCTGTTGTTGGCACTGTGACCTCTGAAGCCGACCTGCTGGAAAAAGCCCGTGGCTTACTCAAGCAACATCATTTTGATGCCATTTTAGTGACCCGCTCTGAAAAGGGCATGACCTTAGTGACCGCTAATGCGCCTGAGTTGCACATTCCTACCGTTGCCCGTGAAGTCTATGATGTGACGGGTGCTGGCGATACTGTGATTTCAGCCTTAGCAACCTCATTAGCCGCGGGCGCCGATTTACCGCAAGCTTGTGCGATTGCGAACACCGCCGCAGGCGTTGTGGTCGGTAAACTTGGCACTTCTACCGTGAGCCGCATTGAGCTTATCGAAGCCTTAGCTTTGCACCATGGAGAATCGGGTTTTGGGGTGGTGAGTGAAGATCAACTGGCCTACGCCTTAGAGCAAGCCAAACTGCGCGGTGAGCGTGTGGTGATGACTAATGGTTGCTTTGATATTTTACATGCGGGCCACGTGAGCTATCTTAAACAGGCGAAAGCTTTGGGCGATCGTTTGATCGTCGCGGTAAACGATGATGCCTCGGTTAAACGCCTCAAGGGTGAAGGCCGTCCAGTTAATCAGGTTGATCGTCGTATGGCTGTGCTCGCTGGCTTAGCTTCTGTCGATTGGGTTGTGCCTTTTAGTGAAGATACGCCGCAGCGCATCATTACTCGATTGCTGCCAAATCTGCTGGTCAAAGGTGGTGATTATAAGCTTGAGGATATTGCTGGTGGCGCTGAAGTGATTGCCGCCGGTGGTCAAGTGCAAGTGCTGGGCTTTGAGGATGGTATTTCAACCACGGCGATTATACAAAATATCATGGCGAATCAGTGAGCTTAGTCGCTCTGGCATTCGCATCTAGCCTGACTTGGACGCCCATTGCCGATAAGCAGGCTTTGATTTGCCCTTTACCAGAGCTTGGCACTTGCTTGGCATTATTGCCAGAGCAAGTGTTGGTGCAGCTTCCTGCAACACTCGAACAATTTAGGCTTGATTTAGGCCGCAGAAGTGCCATGGTCATGCCCGTCGATGACAATAAAATTGCGGGCCTAGTCTTAGTGAATGAGCAGCTGACACCACAAGTACAGTTAGCCAGTGTCGATATGGTGACCTATCAATTACCTTTGCTTGAACAGCCGCAATTAACCCTATGGCATGAGCTCGGTCATTTGGAGAACCTTGCTCTGCAAGGCTCTGTGTTACCTACTCACTTGAGTGCATATCAACATGAATGGCTAGCTGACATTTATTTGGTTTGGCGTATCGCACGGGAGAAAAATGATTTTGCCTTGGCGTGGCAGCAATACCACAGACGTAACCTTGATGCATTAACAAGCCCGCAATATTTGTCGCATTGGAGTTCGCCAATGTTGATACAAGTGTTGCATCGATACGATGTTGCTCAAGTGGCTAAATTTGCCGAATATCGGGACTTTTTAACGAATTTTTACCCTAAAGCCGAGCAATTAGAGCCGAGATTATTAGGTGAGTATTCGAGCTTAATGCAACGCACTTTTGGCGCGAGTGTATTGCAACCCCTTCCTGAATATCTATTTTGGCGAAAAGCCGATCTTGGACACTATCTCCAACCGACGTTCGTTTTACTCATGGGCGAAGAAAAAGCACATAACTGGTTGGTACAAAATTCAATGTTATGAATGTGTTAATTAAATCAGTGGTGAAGCCTGTTTTAAACTGAACCCTAGCTGAACAAAAGTGAAATACGCTGGTTACGGCCCAGTGAACAGCAGTAATCCCTGAGCGGCTTTGGTAAGCTTTCCCCCTAAAAATAAGAGGGGAGACATTACTATGGCTAAGCGCTCGCGAGTACAAACTGAGCAAACCATAAATCAAATTATGGATGAAGCGTTAAGACAAATTTTGACTATCGGCTTTGAGACTATGTCTTATACTACGTTATCTGAAGCAACGGGTATTAGTCGCACAGGTATTAGTCACCATTTTCCACGCAAAAGCGATTTTCTTGTTCGTTTAGATAGTCGTATCGGCAATCTATTTGTTGCTGCGCTGAATTTTTCTAGCCAAGAGGCATTGGAAACATCCTGGATGCAGGCAATGCAGGAAGAACATTACCGCGCAGTATTGAGACTGTTCTTTAGTCTTTGTGGTGGTGCGAATAATGAAATTACCCTCTTTAGAGCGGTGAGTACAGCGCGTCAGCAAGCGATTGCAGAGTTAGGCTTAGCGGGCGATCGCACGATCAACCATTTATTAGGCCGTACAGCTGTGATGTTGCTATCCAATTTTGATGTGGCAAAAGCAGCATAATAGACTGACCAATGAATATAAAAATGGAGCCAGATGGCTCCTTTTTTGTGGGTAAAAATCGTGATTTGTACTGAGGTAAGTCATACCCCAATAGTGTAGGATGACCACTCAATAATGATTTAAGTTAGTGATATTGCCTTGTACTCTTGATTTGACAGGATAAAACATATGGACATGACACCCATCTCTAATGAGGCAGATATGCCTAAACGCACCATTAAGCTTGATAACACTGAGCTTATCAAAACCAGTTTTTGGGTGAGTCAGATTTTTATAATCATTGCGACTGTTGTTGGCGTGTATTTAGCCGCGCAAGAAGGGTTGTCACAGGCAATTAAATTTGATGCCCTGAGCAATATGCAGAATAACTATCATCTGCGTCATGCCCTATATGACGAAGTGAGTGACAATGTTGAAATCTTGAGTCATTACGCTGACACAGTTGAGACTGTGAGTAGTAATAGTTTAGTGAAAATGCATCCGCAGATGGGATTATTTGTCTGGGATAACATGCGCTATTCTGCTAATGCGCTAGAAACACCGAGTGATATTTTGTCTGATATTCGTCGTTTGTATTTAGAGTCTGAGAAGATCATTAGCAATATTGAAACCCGTCACTATAGCGTTTCTTACGGTAAGGATCAGTTGCAAAATGTATTGAGTAAAATCAAAGAAGATACTTTGCCAAAACTCAAAACGAATTATGAAACCCTGTCAAAAGAGCTTAAAGATAACGATATTGCCGTCGACTAACGTATCTTGGCTTAGCTCCCCCCAAACATCAGGGGTCATTCTTATCCCTGATGTTTGAATCCATTGATGAATTCAGTGTTGCTGACAACACCTTTGCCTGATCTGCTTTAGTCCCCATTATTTTATGGCACTTAAGCTAACGATGAATCTAGTCAGATTTTCTCCGTCGGTATTTGTCATCAAAACCTTGTTGAGTTAGCTTAATTCCTGTCGATAGGCTTGAGTTAATTTTTGCTGTTGTAGATAGATGCGAATCGCCAAGAAGGTTAATGCGGCAGCAATCACGGCACTGATTGCGTGGTGGAAGACTAAGTGACTTATCAGGAATGTGGGCAAGTCTTCAAAGCTATCGATAAGGAAAAGCTTAGTGATTAAGCCGATATAGACGAGAAGATGCAGGGTCGCGCCAGTAATAAAAAGTCGTCTAAATTTATTAATCAGTTTGATATCTAACTTGATATTACACCATCGACAAAATAGGTACCCACTCAGGCCGATGGTAATCGATATCCAGCCAAGCCCGAGTAATGAGGTTTTGATTAATACGGCAGACAGGATAAACAGCCCAAGCAACATTTATTATTTCCTTAAACCAGCTTTAGATTTAACTTAGTGTTTTAGCTTACATTAAGCGTATCAGCATTTGGGGCAGATAAGCCTTGCATCATATTGGTGCAGAGACTAGCTTAATAGGCTTAAAAAAATGTGAAAATAAAGGGAGCCAGTGGCTCCCTTTATTTCTTTAGAATAGTGTTTATCGCCTAAGCGATTTCTACTCTGTTGATATTAAATCAAACTCAAAGTGCCTTTAAAATGGCTTCAACACTGGCCTTAGCATCCCCAAACAGCATTTGGGTATTTTCTTTGAAGAACAGTGGGTTTTGCACGCCGGCATAACCTGTGTTCATCGAACGTTTAAAGCCAATCACGTTTTGTGCTTTCCACACTTCCAGTACTGGCATACCTGCGATTGGACTGCCTGGATCTTCCATTGCCGCGGGGTTAACCGTGTCGTTGGCGCCGATAACGAGCACGACATCTGTGTCTTTAAAGTCTTCGTTGATTTCGTCCATTTCGAGCACGATATCGTAGGGGACTTTCGCTTCAGCGAGCAGTACGTTCATATGGCCTGGTAATCGACCAGCAACTGGATGGATACCAAAACGCACTTTCACGCCGCGATCACGTAGTTTTTGAGTGATTTCCGCAACAGGATATTGCGCCTGCGCCACTGCCATACCGTAACCAGGGGTGATGATGACTGAAGTGGCATTTTTCAGCATATCCGCCACATCTTCTGCGTTGGTTTCACGGTATTCACCCATTTCTTCATCGGCAGTCGAGGCCACACCATCTGTGCCAAAGCCGCCAGCGATAACTGAAATAAATGAGCGATTCATGGCCTTACACATGATGTAAGACAGAATAGCACCCGATGAACCCACTAACGCGCCGACCACAATCAAGAGGTCGTTCGACAACATAAAGCCTGCCGCTGCCGCTGCCCAACCTGAGTAGGAGTTCAGCATAGACACAACCACTGGCATATCCGCGCCGCCAATGGATGCCACTAAATGCCAGCCAAAGGCGAAGGCAATCAAGGTCATCAACAGCAGTGCTGGCATAGTGCCGCCTGTCTGTACGAAGTATACCAACAGGGCGAAAGACACTAGCACTGCGACTAGGTTCAGCTTGTGGCGATGTGGCAGCATCAGAGGTTTAGATGAAATCAGTCCGCGTAACTTACAAAAGGCAACGATAGAACCCGTAAAGGTCACCGCACCAATGAAGATCCCGAGGAAGACTTCGACCAAGTGAATGTTAAGCATAGCGCCAGTGAGGTGCTCTTTGCTGGCGGTCTTCACCGCTTCACTTAGCGCATCTTGTACTGCGGCGAGGGTCGTATTGATATCACCACCGACTGCCACCACGACTTGTGATACTTCCTGTGGGTGTAAGTCGATAAAGCTGTTGAAACCCACTAATACCGCGGCCATACCCACAAAGCTGTGCAAGATGGCAACCAGTTCAGGCATTTCAGTCATTTCGACTTTTAGTGCTAAACGGATACCAATCGCGCCGCCAATCACCATAGCGATTAAGATCCACGCAATTCCGTTAGTATCGGGGTTGAAAATGGTAGCCAGTAGGGCGATTGCCATACCTAAGATACCGAATAAATTGCCGTGTTTTGCCGTCTCTTGCTTCGACAGTCCCGCGAGACTGAAGATGAAGAGAATGGCGGCAATAATGTAAGCTGCTGTTACCAGTCCTTGAGACACGTTAAACCCCCTTAATCCTTACGGAACATCTTCAGCATGCGCTGAGTGACGGTAAAGCCACCGAAGATGTTAATACTGGCGATCAGCACGGCGATAAACGCCAGTACAGTGACCAAAGTTGAACCCTGACCGATTTGCAGTAGGGCGCCGACCACGATAATGCCCGAAATCGCGTTAGTGACTGACATTAAAGGCGTATGCAGTGAGTGGGATACGTTCCATACCACGTAATAGCCAACAACGCAGGACAGCAAGAATACTGTGAAATGCGACAGGAACTCTGGTGGTGCTACCGATGCCACGGCAGCAAATCCTGCAACGCCTAAGGCGGCGAGCACGTATTTGAGCTTAGATGGTGCCTTCGGGGCGGTATTTTTAGGCTCGATTTTCGCCGCTGGTTTTGCTGGCGCCGCAGAAACCGAAATCGGTGGTGGCGGGAAGGTCACTTCACCTTCTTTAATCACTGTCATATTGCGCATGACTACATCATCAAAGTTGATGCTGGCTGTGCCGTCTTTTTCTTTACACATTAACTTCATCAGGTTGACTAAGTTAGTGCCGTAAAGCTGTGAGGATTGTGCCGGTAGACGACCGGGAAGGTCGGTATAACCAATCACTTTTACGCCGTTAGGAGTAACAAACAGCTCACCCGATTGAGTGTATTCGCAGTTACCACCCGTCGCAGCGGCTAAATCGACGATCACTGAGCCGCTCTTCATGCTATCGACCATTGCTTTGGTGATGAGCTTAGGCGCTGGACGACCAGGGATTAGCGCTGTGGTGATGATGATATCGACTTCTTTGGCTTGCTCAGCAAACAGCGCCATTTCGGCAGCAATAAATTCATCTGACATGGTTTTAGCATAACCATCGGATGATGCACCTTCTTCGTTACCAAAATCGAGTTTAAGGAACTGACCGCCCATGGATTCGATTTGCTCGGCCACTTCTAAGCGAGTATCGAAGGCGCGCACTATGGCGCCAAGCGAACCAGCAGTACCAATGGCAGCAAGGCCTGCAACACCAGCACCAATGACTAGCACTTTAGCGGGTGGCACTTTACCGGCAGCGGTAATTTGACCGGTAAAGAAACGGCCAAATTGATGCGCGGCTTCAACAACTGCACGATATCCACCAATGTTTGCCATAGAGGAGAGGGCATCAAGTGACTGGGCACGGGAGATGCGTGGCACCATGTCCATTGCCATCACGTTGATCTTACGTTTAGATAACTTCGCAACCAGCTCAGGGTTTTGTGCGGGCCAAATAAAGCTGACGATAGTCGCCCCGTCTTTGATTTGTTCAATTTCGGCGTCGCTTGGCGCATTGACCTTAAAGATCAGATCGGCTTGCCAAACGTTTGATGTCACCTTCGCGCCCGCAGCTTCAAAGGCTGCATCATCGAAACTTGACAGTTGACCCGCATTGGCCTCAATAACAACTTCAAAGCCGAGTTTTTTAAGCTGCTCAACGGTGGCTGGGGTCGCGGCGACCCTAGTTTCACCGGCGAGACTTTCTCTCGGTATTCCAATCTGCATGACTACTCCCTGATGGTTTATATAATCGTTCCGCCTGCTGTTCTTCCTTCATCGTACTCAACTGCAAAATCTGTCGTCACCAGCGTTTATTCGGCGGGTGATTCGAGTCAGTTAGGGCATTCAATCTAGGATGGACACTTTTTGTTTTTAAAACAAACTATTCTGTGGGCAACAGAAATTATTGTTCGACAGGCTCATGACCATTGTGGCAATACTTTAGCTTGGCACAAGTGCATATTTCTCAAGCAGGCCGTTTCTGCACTGGTCGGATCAAAAACTTTTAACCAGTGCACACTTTTGTAGCTTAAATTTTGCACTTTGTATATTCCAAAATGGAATTAAAAATCCTATTTTATTCTTTTTTGCTTTTCTTAAACCGCGATAAGCTTGTGGACATTACACTGTCATAGGGCCGTCTCATGTTGTTAAAAGAACTTTCATCGCTGGCTTCGCCATTGTCTCAAGGACAAGTCGATAAGCTAAAACAACTCACTTCTGAGTTAAGTGCTGTGCAATTGGCCTGGGTGAGTGGCTATCTTGCTGCTACAGCTAATGCGGGCCAATTAGCGCCCGTCGCGCAGGCGCAAACGGCTCAAACTGTGACTATCCTCTATGGCAGCCAAACTGGTAATGGCCGTGGTGTCGCCAAAGCGCTCGCCGATAAGGCGCAAGCGCAAGGTTATGCGGTCAATCTGGCTTCAATGGGCGAATACAATGTTCGCCAATTAAAGCAAGAAGCTGTGCTTTTATTGGTGGTCAGCACCCATGGTGAAGGTGAAGCGCCGGATGATGCGATTGAATTACACAAGTTTTTAGCATCGAAACGAGCCCCTAAGTTAGACAATCTACATTACTCTGTGCTTGCGCTGGGGGATTCTAGTTATGAATTTTTCTGCCAAACTGGTAAAGACTTCGATGCCCGCCTAGCAGCACTCGGTGCTAAATCACTATTACCTTTAATTGAATGTGATGTGGATTATGAAGCAGCCGCTGGCCAGTGGCACGCCGATGTATTAGAGGCCGTTAAGCCGCTAATCGAAACCTCGTCCGCCAGTGTGGTATCCATCGGCACCGCTAAAGCGATTGGCGAAAGTGAATTTACTAAGCAAAACCCCTATAGCGCCGAAGTGCTTGTGAGCCAGAAAATTACCGGCCGTGGATCAGACCGAGACGTGCGCCATGTTGAAATTGACCTTGGCGACTCAGGCTTAACCTATCAAGCGGGTGATGCCCTTGGTGTGTGGTTTAGTAATAACGAAGTCTTAGTCGATGAAGTCTTAGCAGGCCTGTCATTGGTCGCCGATGAGTTAGTAACCCTAGGCACAGAATCCTTGTCCCTTAAGCAAGCTTTGGTTGATAAGAAAGAACTGACTCAGTTATACCCTGGATTAGTCAAAGCATGGGCCGAATTGAGCGGCAGCGCTGAACTGCTGGCATTGAGCGAAGATAAAGAACAAGTGCGCCACTTTATCCTTAAGCATCAATTTGCCGATTTAGTCACTCAGTATCCATTATCAAATAACTCAGTAACCTTAAATGCAGCAAAACTGCTTGAACTACTGCGTCCATTAACGCCAAGACTTTACTCTATCGCCTCAAGTCAAAGCGAAGTCGAAACAGAAGTCCACTTAACTGTGGCTTTAGTGGAAGATGAGCGCCACGGCTCAGCACGTTTTGGCGGCGCGTCACACTTCTTAGCATCTGCGCAGGAAGGCACACAAGTTAAGGTTTATGTTGAGTCGAACAAGCATTTCCGTTTACCTGAAAATCCAGAAACACCGGTGATCATGGTGGGTCCTGGTACCGGTGTTGCACCCTTCCGTGCCTTTATGCAGGAGCGCGTAGCACAAGGGATCCAAGGCGATAGCTGGTTATTCTTCGGCAATCCACACTTTGAGCAGGATTTCTTGTATCAAACGGAGTGGCAACAGTATTTGAAAAATGGCGATCTCAGCCGTATCGACGTGGCGTTCTCACGCGATCAAGCCCATAAGATTTATGTGCAGCACCGCATTAAAGAACAAGGCCAAGCCCTGTGGCAATGGTTGCAAAATGGCGCGCATCTTTATATTTGTGGTGATGCTGAACGTATGGCCAAAGATGTTCACCAAGCCTTGATTGAGGTGGCAGTCGAAGTCGGTGGTTTGAATACCGAAGCTGCCGAAGCCTATTTTGAAACCCTGCGCAGCGATAAACGTTACCAAAAAGACGTGTATTAATCTCAACCGTTGCACAGATAAGAAACGCATAAAAATAGCCAAAGCTGCACACGTGATGAGCTGTGCAGCCAGCGAACCCAATTTTAAGAGGCAGTTGCCATGAGTGAGCAAAAGTTAGCGTTAAACGAATACCTAAAAACCGACAGTGATTACCTGCGCGGGACCATCAAAGAAGGTTTAGATTCTTCTGTGACTGGCAGTTTCAGTGACGGCGATCAGCAGCTGATCAAATTTCATGGCTTCTACCAGCAGGATGACCGCGATTTACGTAATGAACGTAAAGAGCAAAAACTCGAACCTTTATATAGTTTTATGTTGCGCGCCCGTGTACCTGGCGGTATTTGTTCTCCGCAGCAATGGTTAGGCGTAGATAAAATTGCGTCGACGCTCACCAGCTCGAACAGCATTCGTTTGACGACCCGTCAAACCTTCCAATACCACGGTATTCCTAAGCGTAACTTGAAGACCATTATTCAAGACTTAGATCGTGAAGCGCTGGATTCGATTGCCGCTTGTGGTGACGTTAACCGTAACGTGATGTGTAATCCTAATCCGGTGGAATCGAAACTGCACGAGCAAGCCTATGCGGTGGCGAAACAACTGTCAGATCATCTGTTGCCCCATACGCGCGCCTACGCCGAAATTTGGTTAGATGAAGAAAAGCTACTTTCGACCGAAGATGAAACCGTTGAACCTGTATATGGCAAAACTTATCTGCCACGTAAGTTCAAAATGGCGGTTGCGGTTCCTCCCGATAACGATGTTGACGTTTACACTAACGATTTAGGCTTTATCGCCGTTGCTGAAAACGGTGAGTTGGTTGGCTTTAACTTAACCGCGGGCGGCGGCATGGGCTCGACCCATGGCGAGGTGGAGACTTTCCCACGTCTTGCTGACGACTTTGGTTTTATTAAAACTGAAGACGTGATGAAATTTGCCGAAGCTGTGATGACAGTGCAACGCGACTGGGGTAATCGATCTAATCGTAAGCGCTCGCGCCTTAAATACACTATCGTTGACCACGGCTATGAAAAGTTCAAAGCCGAAGTTGAAGTACGTGCTGGGGTGAAATTTGAACCTAAACGTGAGGTTGTTATCGGCGATCGCGGCGATCGTTATGGTTGGGTCGAAGGCGTTGACGGTAAGTGGCATTTAACCTTATTTATCGAAAGCGGTCGTATTAAAGATTTACCAGGCCAAACCCTGCAAACGGGGCTGCGTGAAATTGCTAAGATCCACAAGGGCGATTTCCGCATGACCTCGAATCAAAACATGATCATCGCAGGCGTCGCAGCGGAAGATAAAGCTACCATTGAAGGTTTAGCCCGTAAACATGGTCTGCTGGGCCAAGTGTTGACGCAAACCCGCGGTCACTCGATTGCCTGTGTTGCGTTGCCGACATGCCCATTAGCGATGGCGGAAGCCGAGCGTTATTTCCCTGAGTTTATCGATCATATCGATGCACTGCAGGCAAAACACGGCATTAGCGAGCAAGCGATTGTCGTGCGTATGACGGGTTGTCCTAACGGTTGTGCTCGCCCATTTGCTGCTGAAATTGGGCTTGTGGGTAAGGCGCCGGGTCGCTATAACTTGTACTTAGGTGCAAGTTTTGAAGGGACTCGTTTGAACAAAATGCACAGAGAAAATATCCAAGAGGCGGACATTCTCGCCGAATTGGATGCCCTGTTTGGCCGCTACGCCGTAGAGCGTGATGCAGGCGAAACCTTTGGTAACTTCACAGTCCGCGTGGGTGTAGTGAAGGCGGTGATCGATGCCGCTAAGGATTTTCATGGCTGATCTTGAGCAAAAAACCAGTGATAAAGTGCCGACTGTGGTCAGCGCTGCCGAACTCAAGGCATTATTGAGTGCGCCTAAGGCAGAGCAAGTGATAGAGCTTGAGCGCATAAATCAGTTCTTAGCCGGATTGAGCGCGCAAGAGCGAGTGCTATGGGGCTTAACTTATTTGCCCGGTAATCATGCGCTGTCCTCAAGCTTTGGGATCCAAGCCGCTGTAATGCTGCATATGGTGAGTCAGGCACAGGCGAATATTCCGGTTATTCTGACGGATACGGGTTATTTATTTCCTGAGACTTATCAGTTTATCGACGAACTGACAGAGCGTTTATCACTGAATTTAAAAGTGTACCAAGCAGTGATGACATCGGCATGGCAAGAGGCGCGCTTTGGCCAGTTGTGGGAGCAAGGGGTAAACGGACTAGAGCAATACAACCGGTTAAACAAAGTTGAGCCTATGCAACGTGCTTTAGCCGAGCTTGAGGTCGGCACTTGGTTTGCAGGGCTTAGACGCAGCCAAGCCAGTACCCGTGAGGCGTTGCCGATACTGGCGATTCATGGCACGCGCTTTAAGCTACTGCCAATTATCGAGTGGTCGAATAAAGATGTTCACCTCTATCTGACGCAATTTGACTTGCCGTACCATCCACTTTGGGACCAAGGCTATGTTTCTGTGGGGGATACCCATTCGAGTAAACCACTCGAATTAGGGATGACAGAGGAAGAAACTCGCTTTAATGGCCTACAACGTGAGTGTGGTCTGCACTACGAAATCTAGTCATTTTATTGATTTTAAATATTAAACGCCTCAACTTAGTTTGGGGCGTTTTTTTATCATTTTAAGATAAGTGGGATTGAATTTAATACTCAGGACTGTCGAGGAAACTAAGTGATGTCATTTAAGCGTCATTTAACTAAGATAGATTGATATTCATAGAGTTAGTTTGCATTCATTTTTAAATGCTAAAAATGTTGTACATTTTTACTCACAGAGTTATGCACATTGGTTAAGCCTGCGCTATATTTTGAAGTTCCCGTAGATGGTTTTGAAGCATTTTACTGCGTTAATTGACATGATTCATGTCTTTTATGAGGTTAAGTTGTTGTATATCGGTATTTATGGGCTGGGTTTGCTGTGTATCGATATGGCTTGATTGGATGCAGTGAAAGCGTTGAAAACCTGACTCGCACCTGCGAGTATCAAGCAGTTTGATTGACTTGCTAGCTCTCGTTAATCAGCCATCATTACCTCGGTCAGCTGTCGTCAAAGCTGCCGAGGTCAAGTTAAGTCGACCCCAGTCAATCTCCAATAGTGATTTGTTCTTGTTATGGTTATTTCTCAACCTATCTTTGATTATCGAGTAAGATATCCTTGGTGTTTCCTTTACTCTCGTAGCATGATCAGCTTGCAACTCGCGTAAAGCTTTAGAATATTTTCTGTAAGCCTAGGTTGCCCCAAAGAATCCTTGCAATGGGATGGCTTGACTGGATAGATGAGAAACAAGAAATGAGAGTGTGTGGATGAGATGGTATAAATGACGGCCCCTTTATATGCGATGCGAGATCATGTCAGGCGTCCAAGTGTCAATAAGTCGAGTGACCCAGCACCTCAGAGACGAAAGCGTGGTTTTCGTCGTTTATTGTCTTGGTTATTTAAGGGATTAGTTTGGGCATTTATTTGCTCAATTTTATTAGTGATCCTACTACGATTTGTCGATCCTCCTATGTGGACTTGGCGTATCGAACGTGCCTTATTTCCACCTGCTCATATCGGTGAGATCAGGCATCAATGGCGCGATTTAGCGCAAATTTCTCCCGAATTACAATTGGCTGTGATTGCTGCGGAAGATCAACGTTTTGTTGAGCATACTGGATTCGATTTAGCCGCGATAAGTTCGGCACTGAAATACAACCAAAAAGGTACCAAAGTCCGCGGGGCAAGTACCTTAAGTCAGCAGGCGGCGAAAAACCTTTTTATGTGGTCGAGTCGCAGTTTCTTTCGTAAGGGATTGGAAGCTTGGTTTACGTTATTGATGGAGTTGACTTGGGATAAGTCGCGTATTCTTGAAGTGTATTTAAATATTGTAGAATTTGGCCCAGGCATTTATGGCGCCGAAGCGGCATCAAAGCATTATTTTGGAAAGTCAGCGGCAAAACTTACCCAATACGAGGCCTCATTACTCGCAGCCATTTTACCCAATCCTTGGCGCTATAAGGTGTCTCCACCGTCATCCTATGTGCAGCAGCGCTCAGCTTGGATCCGTAAGCAAATGCGTCAGCTAGGTGACGTCACGCTTAAAAAAGTCCACGAAGCACGATGACGCTCTGGTGAGTTAGTTTGAGTGAGATGAGCTTAATTTGTCATTGGGTTCTTTGCTTAATCGTCGATGACTTTGAGATGTTTTATTACCGAATTGAAATAAGATTGGAATCATGTTGAATAAACGTTAGTTCTAATACGTTTTTAATGCTGCGAACTCCTATCCTGTTCGCTTCTGTGTCGGTTTAATGTTAAATTATCGGGAATATTTTATACCTTAGTTTCGCTTAGCCTAAGCATTTTAAACTGGGTTTGTATTGCGTAGGGCTGAGTCGTTGCGTTTTCTGATTTTGCATTATCTGCATAAGGGATATGTAAGAGCGGATAAATATTTAAATACCTAAGGTGAGTTCTTTAGGTATTGTTTTCATAAAATTGAATGTCATTAAATGGAGTTTCTTAAATGAAAAAGATTGTGATTGCCGCGGCAATTATTGCAGCAGGTGCTGGTGGTTATTGGTATATGCAGAATGGCGCGGGTTCTAGTGCCTCTGCTAATCCTTTGCTCGACTATGTGCCTGCCGATACGCCGATATTTTCGGGCCAGTTAAAACCCTTCCCGTTAAAAGCGTATTTACAGTCTATTTCTGGAAATTATCAGCAATATCCAAGTAACACGCTTGATGAACTCGGTGTGCAGGATAGCCCTATGGGCAAGTTCTTCGTTAGCATTTATCAGCAGTATATGGATGGGATGAAAGATCCTGCCTTACTGTTAAAAACCTTCGGTTTCCCCGATGAAGTTAAACCTTATATTTATACTTTAGGTGCTTTGCCAGTATTAAAGATTGATGTTAATCAGGCCGAAGCATTTTGGGCTGTATTAGATAAAGCCGAAAAAGACAGTGGTGTAACCCACGAAATGCGTAAAGTGGGCGATGTTGATTATCGCGCTTATGCACTATCGGATGAAAGCTCAGCAGAGAAAGCTGAACTGCTATTTGCCCAGAAAGATGGCATATTAACGATGACTTTCAGCACCTCTATTACCGAGCCTGAGTTATTAGATATGGCATTTGGTATTAAGAAGGCGCCGCAGTCATTAGCCGCTTCTGGCATATTAGAAGATATTATTAAGACCCATGGTTTTAAAGATGACAGCATTAGCTTTATTAACCATGTGGAAATTGTAAAGGCATTGGCCTCTGCAGATAGCAATATGCTAGCTAAGCAACTGACTCAATTTTTTGCTGATGAAAGTGAGGGTGAAGATCCATTAGCTCAAATCAGAACACCAGAATGTCGTACCGAACTGACTGCGATTGCCGCTAACTGGCCGCGTACCGTTGCTGGTTTAACGGCGTTTTCTGTGACTGAAAAAGAAAGCCATATGGCGGCTTCATTTATTGTCGAAACGAAGAATCAACCTATTCTTGCGGCAATGCAAAAGATGCGTGGTTTTATTCCATCGCATCTGGCGGATATCGACAGCACTATCTTCTCCATGGGAATAGGCCTAGATATCAATGAAATTACCCCTTCATTAACGGCTATTTGGGATGATCTGCAAAAGCCACAACTGACCTGTGCACCATTGGCAGAGTTGCAGGCTGAGTTGAGCCAACAGAGCCCAGCTATGCTAGGCATGTTCACTGGTATGGCTAACGGTGTGAAAGGCATGAGCGTTTCATTGCTCGATTTTAAAATGAGCACACAAGATCAAGAGCCTAAGTTAGAAAGCTTAGATGCTTTAGTCAGCCTCAGCGCCGAAAACCCATCCATGTTGTTCAATATGGTCAAACCTTTCGCCCCTATGCTGGCTGAAGTGCAATTAGCCGATAATGGCGATGCTACTGATTTATCTCCAATATTGATGTTGCCTCCAGAGTTAGGTGTTAAGCCAATGCTGGCGATTAAAGGCCAACATTTAGTGGTGTATAGCGGTGATAAAGGCTTGGCTTTAGCCAACAAATTAGCAGGCGAGAAACTGTCAGCAAATGGCATGTACAGCTTGTCTGCTGATTACGGCAAGATGTTTACGCCAGTGCTAACACTGTTAGAAATGAGCGGTGAGCCGATCCCTGAAGAAATGCAAATGCTTAAAGATTACAACATGCGAGTTCAAATGAGCTTCGATGTGAATAAGCAAGGATTGGTCATAGGTTCAGTCGCCAATTCTAAAGCGACTGAAAAGAAGTAATGCGTTAGTAAACTCATATTTGTTTGAAATGAGCCAGCAGATTGCTGGCTCTTTTTTTGGCTTAATTTAGCTTAGCTTGAGCCAACTTAGTGTGCTGTGCTGGCAGAACAAGTTGCGCTTTGGGCTTGGCGGAGCGCATTAAACTAACGAGCCCTTGCCATTGAATATCACTGTTCTGAGGGAGCAAAATATCCGGTTCAGTCCCGATACCGGACAGGAGTCTCCCCTGTGCATCATAGGTTAACGAACTGCTGAATCTTATGTTTAATCCACTGTTTGGCAGTTTGAAATGATACTGACGTGCAAAGTCGCCTGAGGTTTTTTCACCAATCAAATTTGCCCTAGACCAAGATTTAGTACGATAGGCAATCCACTCGCATTCTTGGCGACAATGGGGGCTCACGAGTAGCGCTAAGCGATTTCGCCCTTCAGGAGCCACCGCAGGCTTAGTGCGGACATACCAAGGGCTGAATTTCTCTTTATCGACAGAGGGTAAGTTACGGGTGAGAGATTTGAGCCTAGGAGGGCTGTACTCTAACGCATCCAGAGGCATAAAATTGAGCGGCTGTAGATAATCATTTCTCAGCTCTGGTGAGCGGCGATAGTGCGCAAATCCCATCACGTTAGGTGCTAAAGTGTTATTTAAATCCGCATCTTGATATCGCGACAGCATAGTCAATAATTTCGGACTAAAGCCACTGGCATCACGTAAATCAATGATCAGTAAGGGATGTGTCATGCCTTTTAGCAGTTCTTGCTGTTGTTCTTTATCTAATTCAAAGGCGTAGAGGTCGCTGATCTTAAGTTTGACCGTCGTATTGTTGACCGTCTCTAATTGATTTGGCATGTCTTGAAATTCGGTGCGCTCAAATTGAGATAATTGGTTAATAAATTCGAGCACATTAATATCTTGAGCCTCGTCTTTTTCACTGATAGTTGCTAATTGAACTTGCGGTTTATGGCTTGGCAGGGCGAGAGTCACCTGCTGGCTTTGCAGGTCATCATTAATTAGCGTAATGACCACATAGGGCTTTATGCTGAGTCCTAAGTCTTCGCGCAGTAGGTTAAGTTTTTTCAGCCAAGTTAACTGCATTTCTTGACTCTGTTTTGCCGGCTCAGGTAAGTAGGCTTGGCTGGCCGCTACCCATTTGCTCATAGGTAAACCATCGATATGAGTGATAAAGGGGAAGTCGTTGTTGACTGGATTATTACCGTTATCCAAGGCTAACCATTGGTCGTTGACTGGCCTTAGCGTTAACGGGAGATCGCCGCTTTGATCATCGAAGTTATGCACTTGAGCGCCTGGATCTTTGAGGGTATTGAGTAATTTAGTGACTTCAGCAGCAAAGCGATCATTGGGCGTAATATCTTGATACTGTTCAACAATAAGGCTAGCCATAAATTTAAGCTGCGGGTTGGCTTTGTCGGCCGTTAAGGCATAAAACGCTGAGTGTTGCTCGATTTGATCCAATAAGGCATAGAGATCTTGGCGTACCTCTTGTGCATTCAGCACTGGTGCGGCGCTATCTTTTGGCGCAGCGAAAAACGCGAGCTTAAGTAAGCTCGCGAAAATAATGACACTGAGTAGCATGACTATGCTGCGGTAGCTAAAACTCATATTCCTCCATGATGTTAAGGCGCGGCTTCAGGGCACAAAAAGGTGTGCGACTATCGGCTTAAATGCCATTAGGATCAATGTAAATCGTCCTACTTAACCCTAAACTCAGGTCCATCTGAGCAATTTAGCAGCAGGTTTGGTAGATTAGCAGCAAATTATGGTCGATTTTTGTACTTAGTCACTTTATATACCCAAACAATCTTAAATAGCGGGATCAAGTGGGTATATCTTTCTTAAAGAATATCGTTGAGTGAAATTCCGATACCAATACGTTGATTGTGATAGTTGTAATCGATTAGGCTTTCGCCATAACCATTAAAGTATTGAGTATAAAAGCGTAAGTTGCCGACGATAGGATGACTCCAAGTCAGTTCTGCTGAGCCTCTGTCGATATCTTCTAGATTCGTTTTAACGGTTAAAGTGAATCTATGTTCATCGATACCATAAACGCCAATAAACTCTGCTTTACCTATATAGTCATCAATATTCGGGTTATCGTCGCCGCTGGCTTTATATGGATCTGTTTTTTCATCTTCAGGAATACGCCACCACACTTTGGTGGAGAAGGCGAGTGGGCCTGCATCAAAAATCATAGTGGCATAGAGGCGATTCCAACTGCGGGAAAGTGGCCCTGCTTTACCATTCGATTGATGTACGGCACCAAACCCCCAAAAGGAATTGGTCACACTGCCAATTTTCCAATCGTTATTAAACAGCATAAAGACTTCAGGTTCGTGATTGGTTTCCCTAAAAGGTGATGAAGTGTCTTTGTTATAAACCTGCCAATAGGATTGATTGGTGTAAGCAAAAAATAAATGGCCATTATCACCAAACACATTGTACCAAATAGGAAATTTAAAACTGATTTGGAACTTAGCCTCAAACTCATCTAAAGAATAGGGGTTGAGTATTGCATCTTCGGTGAAAGGTGCCATGTTGGGATCTGGGCTGTAGGTGACTGGTAAAAGGTAATTCACTTTATGTGGCGTAATCACAAAAGGTAGATCCGCCGTGGCAAGTTCATCTTTTACTCTTCCTTTGACTAATGATTCTTCGGCATTTATGTCCGTACAGGCTAATAGCCCTGCCAATGCAATACCTGAGTAAAGTGGTTTCATCTGCCCTCCTTGATGTGTTTATTTATTTGTCAGTCGTACTCAACAAAGATAGTTATTTCCAGCTTAACATTAGAAAGTGAATTTATGGTTATGGAAAAATCCTGTGTCACTTAATGACAAATCTTGTCGTCAGCCATTTTTAGTCCCATAGAGACATGTTTAGGTAGAATTTTTGGCAATAACATAGTTCCAAAATCATGCACTTAGCGGACAGAAATTATTTTGATGCAATTAGCTTAATCTTATTAAGTCATTTTTATTTCAATGGGTTAACTTAGATTTAGGGCATTTTTGATTTTGAAACCTAAGGTTTTCCCCACTTTAAGTGAGTGATCCCTTATTCTTTTATATCTAAATGATATAAAAACTAATTATTATCTATTTATTATGGAATATAAGACGCGCTATATTTCTACAGACTAAAGTGATCTTGGGGATTCTGATGGAAATTTTCTCTTTACCGGGCCAAGCGGCCAAAGGCAAAGTCTGGCTGGTGGGTGCCGGCCCCGGCGACGTTGAGTTATTGACGTTAAAGGCATGGCGTATCCTTAAAACCGCTGATGCAGTGCTATACGATGCTTTAGTCAGCCAAGATATCCTCGATCTTATTCCCAAAGACGCTGAGAAGATTGCCGTAGGTAAACGTGCGGGCAAGCATAGCGCCGCACAGGACGAGATTAATCAGTTACTCGTCACTAAAGCCTACACCCGTAAAAATGTGGTGCGCCTTAAAGGTGGCGATCCTTTTATTTTCGGCCGCGGGGGCGAAGAGTTACAAACCTTAGTTGAAGCTGGGGTTGAGTTTGAAGTCGTTCCCGGCATTACCGCTGCCAACGGCACGTCAGCCTATGCGGGAATTCCCCTAACCCATAGAGACCATGCCCAAGGCGTCACTTTTATCACTGGCCATTGTCAGTTAGAGAGTCGCCCTATGGATTGGCAAGGTTATGCTAATCCTAACAATACCTTAGTCGTGTATATGGGGATTCTGAACGCAGGCATTATTCGCCAAGGTCTAGTCGATGCGGGCCGAAGCCCTGAAACACCCGTGGCGATAGTGTCAAAGGCAACCACTAAAGAGCAACGTCGTTTTATCGGCCGTTTAGGTGAGCTTGAACAGCTTGCCGCCGATCCAGAATTACAAATGCCAGCTTTGATGATCATAGGTGAAGTCGTCACGCTGAGTGACACCTTGCATTGGTTCAAACCTGAAGCGATTGAATCGACTCAGGTCAGCGATGAACAGACTCAATCGGTTAGAGTCTCGGCCGTCGCGTCGATAAGCTAAGCCGCAAACAGTTAAAGCTATTAAGCAGTTAAACAAATTAAGCTAATCCATGCTGTGGTAACACGGCGAATTTAAGGTAACGGAGAATAGTATGGCCGGGCGTGAATTAAGCCACTTACAACAACTGGAAGCTGAGAGCATCCAGATCATTCGTGAAGTTGCAGCCGAATTCGATAATCCTGTGATGTTGTATTCCATCGGGAAAGATTCTTCCGTTATGTTGCATTTAGCACGTAAAGCTTTTTACCCGGGCAAGATCCCATTCCCGCTACTGCATGTCGATACAGGGTGGAAATTCAAAGAGATGATCGCGTTTCGTGATGCGCAGGCAAAGAAATTTGGCTTCGAGTTACTGACACACATTAACCCAGAAGGGTTGGCGCAGGGGATTAACCCCTTCGACCATGGCAGTGCGAAACACACTGACATCATGAAAACCCAAGGTTTAAAGCAAGCACTTAACCAATATGGTTTCGATGCGGCTTTCGGTGGGGCTCGCCGCGATGAAGAAAAATCCCGCGCCAAAGAGCGCGTGTATTCCTTCCGCGACCGTCACCACAGATGGGACCCTAAAAATCAACGTCCAGAATTATGGCGCACCTATAACGGCGCAGTGAACAAGGGCGAAAGTATTCGCGTGTTCCCATTATCTAACTGGACTGAGCTGGATATTTGGCAATATATTTATCAAGAAAACATTGAGTTAGTGCCTTTGTACTTTGCAGCTAAACGCCAAGTGGTTGAGCGCGGTGGTCAGTTAATCATGGCCGATGACGAGCGGATGAAGTTAGCCGAGGGCGAGCAGATTAAAGAAGAAGTGGTGCGTTTTAGAACCTTAGGTTGCTACCCACTCACGGCCGCCATGTATTCTGAGGCCGACAGTCTAGAAAAGATTATTGAAGAAATGCTGTTAACCCGTTCGAGCGAACGTCAGGGCCGATTGATCGACTCAGATCAAAGTGCCTCTATGGAGCAGAAGAAGCGTCAAGGCTACTTCTAATCTCTACAGGGTTAACCCTATTTCGCGAAAGTGGCGCTAATCAGCGCGACCTTCAGCCAAGCAGATCAAGAGTGAGAATAAGATGGACAAAGCGGTCAATAAAACCAATCTCATGGCGGCAGAAATTACCCTCCATGGTGTGAAAGAATATCTAGCCCTGCAGCAGCACAAAGGCTTACTGCGCTTTTTAACCTGTGGCAGTGTCGACGATGGTAAAAGTACCTTAATCGGCCGTCTGTTACACGACAGCGCGCAGATCTATGAAGATCAATTAGCGAGCCTCAAGAGCGACAGCGCCAAGATGGGCACCACAGGTGAAACGATTGACTTAGCCTTGCTGGTGGATGGCCTACAAGCTGAGCGCGAGCAGGGCATCACTATCGATGTGGCTTATCGTTATTTTTCAAGTGATAAGCGCAAGTTCATCATCGCCGATACGCCAGGGCATGAGCAGTACACTCGCAACATGGCAACGGGTGCATCAACCTGTGATTTAGCGGTGATTTTAGTCGATGCCCGCTACGGCGTGCAGACTCAGACTAAGCGCCATGCGTTTATCGCGTCATTACTGGGTATTCGTCACTTTGTTGTGGCCGTGAATAAGATGGATTTGCTTGGGTTTGACGAGCAAGTATTCAACCGTATTCGTGCCGATTTTACGGATTTCGTTAAAGATTTCGGCAACCTCGATATCCACTTTGTGCCGTTATCGGCGCTTAATGGTGACAACGTGGTTGAGCGCAGCACCCAAAGCCCATGGTATCAAGGCGGTACACTGCTTGAACTGCTAGAAACCATTGATACTCAGCGTGAACTCAGCTCATTGCCTGTGCGTTTTCCTGTGCAATATGTGTCGCGCCCTCACTTAGATTTTCGCGGTTTTGCAGGCACTTTAGCCTCTGGCATCATCAATGTCGGCGACGAGTTAGTCGCTTTGCCATCGGGCAAACGCAGCAAGGTTGAACGTATTGTGACCTTCGATGGTGACATACAAGAAGCGGTTGCAGGCCAAGCTGTGACTATCACGCTGGAAGATGAAATTGATATTTCCCGTGGCGATTTACTGGCAAGACCGGATTCTGCCCCAGCCGTTGCTAACGTGATCAGCGCTGATATAGTGTGGATGGATGAAAAGCCATTACAACTCGGTCAGTTATACGACATCAAAGTGGCCGGTAAGAAGACGCAAGCTTCTGTGACTGCTATCGATTATGTGGTTGACGTTAATACCTTAGCACGCAGTGCGACGGACACTCTTGGGTTAAACGCCATTGCGCGTGTGACCTTAGAACTGACCGAAGACATAGTGTTTGATGCATATTCGTTAGTACGCGATACCGGCGGAATGATCTTAATCGACCGCCTGAGTAATGCGACGGTTGCCGCGGTTATGGTGGTGTCGGGTCAACATGTTAACAAGCAAACAGCGTCACAATTTAGTGCCTTTGAAGTCGAGTTTAATGCCTTAGTGCGTAAACACTTCCCCCATTGGCAAGCGATAGATATCACTAAGCTTGGAGCTTAATTTGTGAGTGACTTGTGGCTATTAGCGATTATTTTGTTAGGGCTTGTGGCTGGCTTAATTAGTGGCCGTATCAATCCAGCGGTATTGTTTTTATTTGCATTTTTGCTCTGTTATTTGCTTGGCATGGTTGCGCTCGATACCGCATTAACAAGCTTTACCAATATTGGCTTAGTCACGCTGGTCCTGTTGGTGTTGGCCGCGACTGCGTTAGAAAAAACGTCCCTGCTGGGAAAGTTGAGTCAAGTCATAGGTAATAATTCTTTGCCTATGACAATGGCAAAGCTCGGTTTTTCGACGGCTTTGCTGTCGTCATTTACCAATAACACTGCGGTCGTGGCATCACTGATTGGTGTTGTGCGCCGCAATCAGGCTCACGCGCCGGCTAAGTTATTATTGCCGTTAAATTATGCGGCAATTTTAGGTGGCACACTGACCCTGATTGGTACCTCGACTAACTTGATTGTGAACTCCTTTGTAGAAAACGCCGGCTTACCCGCCTTAGGGTTCTTCGAGTTTACGCCAGTTGCAGTGGTGATCGTTGTCGCGGGTATATTGTTACTGACCTTACTGGCGAACATTCTGCCCGACAGACGGGAAGAATCAGGTGAAGAAGCGCTGCCATATTTGCTCGAAGCCCATGTGGCGAAAGGTTCGTCCTTGGTCGGTCGCAGTGTGGTGGATAATAAACTTAGGGCGCTGAAAAAGTTATATCTGGTTGAATTAGAACGCAGTGGCATTTGTATTTGCCCTGTGCCGCCCCAGTTAGTGTTGCAAGCGGACGACGTGCTGCGCTTTAGTGGCGCGGTGGAATCGGTTGAGTTATTGCACCAATTCGATGGTTTAGATTGGTTTGGTAAACATCAAGCCAAAGGACAAAATTTAGTTGAAGCTGTACTCGCACCGTCGTCCAGTTTAGTGGGCAGTTCATTGAAAGCATCGCGTTTTCGTGAGCAATTTGATGCGGCTGTGATGGCCATTCGCCGCGGAAATCATCCGCTGAAGGGGGGACTCGGTGACATTATTCTGCAACCCGGTGATGTGTTGTTATTGACGCCAGGTGATGGTTTTAGCAATAGCGCAAAGCTGAGTTCAGAGTTTGCAGCGATCAGTGGTTTAGATTTGAATGTGCGTCTAGACAGTCGTCGTGGTCGTTGGGTATTGCTGGGCTTTGCGGCAACGATCATCCTGAGTGTCACTGGCATATTACCCTTGGCTAAAGGTTTAGTGATATTGCTGCTCAGTTATTTTGCCATAGGCGCAGTCACGCTAGCTGAGCTTAAACGCCGTTTCCCATTGGAATTAGTGGTGATCGTGGGGAGTGCGTTAGGGCTTGCCAACTTGATGATGAGTACAGGCCTTGCGAACAGTTTAGCCCAAGGATTACTCTCAGTTATTAACGGTTATGGGGTATTTGGCGCTTTTGTCGGCGTGTATTTAATGACTTTATTGCTGACTGAACTGGTGACCAATAACGCAGCGGCGGCGCTGGCGTTCCCTATTGCTTACGCGATTGCGCTTAATTACGGTGTCGATGCAAGGCCCTTTATTATGGCCGTTGTCTTTGGTGCCAGCGCGAGCTTTATTTCACCCTACGGCTATCAGACCAATTTGATGGTATTTAATGCGGGTAATTATCGCTTCAGTGACTTTGTCCGCCTTGGATTGCCGTTATCTGTGCTGTATTCCCTGATAGTGATATTTATGGTGCCGATCATCTTTCCATTTTAGTGATTAGCTTGAGTTTATTGCCCTTATGTTAGCGGTTAGTCAACATGGGGATTGAGGAGTTTTTATGACAAATATCGTGTGGCATCAACATCCTGTAGACCAAGCCGCCAGAGCCGAGCAGAAAGGCCAAAACCCAGTACTACTTTGGTTTACCGGACTTTCTGGCGCGGGCAAGTCAACACTGGCGGGTGCATTAGAGCGGGCGTTATTTGAGGCGGGATTCCACACTTATTTGCTCGATGGTGATAATGTGCGCCATGGTCTGTGTAAAGATTTAGGGTTTACGGTTGAAGACCGTGATGAGAACCTGCGTCGTGTGGGCGAAGTGGCTAAATTGATGGTGGATGCGGGGCTTGTGGTGTTATCGGCCTTTATTTCCCCGACCCGTGAAGAACGTGATGGTATTCGTGCCCGTTTTCCTGCGGGGCAGTTTATTGAAGTGCATGTAGCGACGCCTTTGAGCGTGTGCGAGCAGCGTGACCCTAAGGGGTTATATGTGAAAGCGCGCAGTGGCGAAATTAGCAATTTCACTGGTATTTCATCACCCTATGAAGCGCCATTAGCCGCCGAGTTAACCATAGATACCAGCAAAGGCGATTTAGTGACTCAAGTGCGTGCATTAATCGATTATTTAACGGCGATCAATGTCATTAATGCCGATAAGGCAAAAGCGCTAGCTTAACATTTAGCCCTTATCTTGCTTAAAAGGAGCCTTTAGGCTCCTTTGTTATTTCTGGGTTTTACTGCTTATACCATTGATTCATAATTTTTTATGGCGTGAGCATTATTCTATTTTAAAGTCTTTAGCAAACAAGAGCTGCAGAGCCTTCAAGTATTCTTGATCCGGCTTAGGTTGCACGAGTTGGGCGAGTTCATCACCAATCGGTGTTAAGCGATAATAGCTAAAAAGCAGATTACCGCTCTTGGGCGTAAGCTTCATTTGTATGCCTTGCAGGGCAAATTGAATTGGTGTTTTGTTATTGAGTAAACCAGTTTCGAACTCACTGCTGTGAAGTATTCCCGCATCGACTAAGGTCAAAATACTGGAATAAGGTAGCCCAAACTGGGATAAGCCTAAATTGACTGAGGTGGTTTTACGGAAATACTGGCCAATCCCACCCGACAAGCGGTAGCCACTGATGAGTTTTAGGCGCTGCTCGTTATTCACCTTAGCCGCCATGCCAAGGGCTTTTTCTAGAATTTGTGCTTCCCTGTGAGTCAGTTGCTTGAGTAGCGCTAGGGTACGTAGACTGAAGTTGCCCGGATTGACTATCTCGCTCGACAATATCCGAGCCCACAAATCTTGCATCTTACGGTTATGGATTTGTTCCGCCATCAAGAAAAATTGATGGCTCCAATCGGGATCAAGATCGACCCCAGTGACATCTGAGTGGGTATAACTGAGGGCTAAGGCAAAAATGGTTTCCACATTAGCCTGATATTCGCTCGATAACTTGCGTGCTCTATGTTGAGCTCGCTCGGCAATTGAGGCGTTCGCAGGGCGATATTCTTGCTCACTGGCGAGCCCTAATTGGCGACCAAGTAGCAGGGCTTTTTTGCGAGCGGATACCTCGGATGCTGACTCGCCTTCTTCTGCCAACAGTAAAATATCTGAATCCTTCATCGCGTTATTAATCCTTGAGCCTGCACTGTGGTTGAGGTGAGGGTTTAGTGAACTCTTACATTCGGTTGTAGCTTACTTTAGATGATCATCTCTTTAGTTTGAGCATCTCGTTAAGCCAATTCTTTGGTTCGTTATTATGCCGTTTTATTTAACGACTTTAGCGATTGATTTCGCACTTTTAGTTGGCCAAGACCATAAGGTTTCATTACCCGGTTCAGGATGGCGCGGAACATTCAGCGCTAGTATTAACGAACATACGGCAAAGCCCGCCCCTATGTAAAATACAAAGGCGGGATCGGTTAACCATAATAAGCCCAAAAGCACAGGAATAATCACTGCCGCTATGTGGTTTATGGTGAAACTGACTGACATAGTGGCGGCAATATCTTTGCTGTCGGCGATTTTTTGAAAATAGGTTTTCATCGCAATTGCCATCGCAAAAAGTAAATGGTCGATAACGTAGAGTGCTGCCGCCATATGGGCTTGTTCGACTAGGGCATAGCTGATAAAGACTAAGATGAGTCCGATATATTCCACAGTAAGCGCATTACGCTCACCAATACGTCCAATTAAACGACCAATAGCAGGCGCAAACAGTAGATTAACGGCATAGTTGATTAAGAACAGCGCAGTGATTTCACTGACGCTATAACCAAACTTTTCAACCATCATAAAGCCCGCAAATACCATAAAGATTTGCCGCCTCGCACCTGAAAAAAAGGTGAGCAGGTAATAGAGCCAATAGCGTTTACGCAGTATGATTTTTTTGTGTTGTATTTCCGTTGTCTCAAACTTGGGGTAATACCATGTTATGGTTAGCACAATGATGAGACCTAATACGCCTATAATCAAATACATATGTAGGTAGTCTAGCTTCAACCAAGTCATTACTAGCCAAATGCTGGCATAACCGACTAAAGCGGCCGCCGAACGCCACGCCAGTGCTTTACCCATAAATCCAGCCGCGTCTTTTTTATCGACCCATTGCAGCGTTAGCGATTGGTTGATGGTTTCAAAATAGTGAAACCCGACAGACATCAACACAGTCGTTAGATACAGGCCTATGACCTGAGGAAAGAAACCTGTTACCACTACACCGATACATAAAATGGCGAGCGAGAGCAGGGCGAAGGCTTGTTCTCGAATGAGCAGCAGCACAAAAATTGCCGTAAAAGCTAAGAAGCCGGGGATTTCGCGCAGGCTTTGTAACATGCCGATTTCAGCACCAGTGAATTGGGCTTTCTCAATCACGAAGTTGTTGAGCAATGCCTGCCAAACGGCAAACACGAGCGACATAACAAAGGTCATCCACAGCAAGAGTGCTTTAGGATCTTTTGCTTGAATAGCTTTCATGGATAAGGGACTCAGGCGATAAGTGTTCAAATGCTAATGCTTTTTTCTTAGGTTGGCTATATAAGGTGTGACTTATCCCTTTCAATTTTGTAACAATGTTTAGACGAATTAACTCCCTAGGTTACAAAGACGCTAAAGCGAGAATATACCTAAGGCGTTATTTTTGTGAGGCAGTTAAAACTACCGCATATACTTGGGTTGTTTGGCGCTAAGCCCGTGATCTATTTCATGTAAATTGGCGGGTAAATCACCTAGTATGAAATATCATAATTGTCATTTTACTTTTGCATACCAAGTTAAATTCCACTGGAATGCCAATGACTCTGGGTGTCCATTGCTACTTTTAGCGCATTTAGTCTGAGCGTTGTGATGTCATTTGATATGCCAAACGGGCATAGAGAGTCGAAATTAAGTCGCCTGCACCGTCTTTTCTAGGCCGCTTATTGTTATTTTGCTTGGGATTAATCGAGGCTAAATTGAAAAGAATTCTTATCATTTACTCTAGTGTTCACGGCCAGACCTCAAAGATTGCTAAAAAGCTCGCACAGCAGTTAATGGCTTTAGGTAATGAAGTGGTTACTGCCGATATCAAGGCCGCCCCAGTGCTCACTGAGTTCGACAAAATCATCATAGGCGCCAGTATTCGCCATGGTAAACATAATCCAAGTTTGTACGAGTTTATTGAAAAGCATCAAGCCGTATTGACGGATAAGGTCAGTGGTTTTTTCTCTGTCAGTTTAGTGGCACGTAAACCCGAGAAAAACACCCCAGAGACCAATCCTTACATGCAGGCATTTTTAAGTAAAACCACTTGGCGGCCACAATTGCTGCGCGTTTTTGGGGGTAACTTGAATTACCAAGGCTATAACGCTTTAGATAGAAATATTATCCGTTTCATCATGTGGTTAACGAAAGGACCTACGGACCCTGTTACTAATGTTGAATATACGGATTGGCAGAAAGTGACTGAGTTTGGTGAGCAGATCCACAGCGCTTAAGCTTGATATCAAATTTCGGTGCTTCATTTAGCCCTATTCTATTCGCGCCCTGAAAGCGGTATGTATGCCTTAGTCACAAGGGCAAAGGAGCATTAAATATGATCAGTATGATGACTAAACTTCGCTCCTTGTGCCGAGTCATTATGGCGCAACTGCATGTGTGGATTGTCGTGTCGACTATTTTACTCGTGTGTTCCAGTCCGTGGATTTTTATGGGCCGACGGATACCCGATAACGCCAGTTTTTGGGATTATTTGCATGTATATTTAGGTTTAGCGTGCACTGTGCTTGGGATTCTTTTCTTACTCAGCAATATCTTGCGTGGCAAGTGGCACCAATACTTTGGCTGGTTGGCGGGCGATTGGTCACAGTTAAAGCAAGATATTGTTGGACTTGCTAAAGGCAAATTCCCCGTCGCTGGTGGCAAAGGGCTGTTTAGTGCCATAGAAGGTATTGGCATGCTGTTGCTGGTGGCTACAGGGGTTACGGGTCTAGTTTGGTTTATCGTTCAAGGGACGCCAACAGCACTGTCATGGCGTGGTTATCACCAAGTCTTTGCACAGGCTTTTATTGGTTTCTTGCTCCTACATCTCGTCTTGGCTGCGAGCCATATTCTTGATTTTATTCGGCAATAAACTTCAGAACCCATATTGAGCGCTTATACCAATCACTTGGATTGAACACGCATAAAAATGGCCTCCTAATTTGGAGGCCATTTTTTATTTCAACGATTGTTTTGAATTAGCTAAGACGTTGCTGACGGGTCACACCAATTGCGGCGGCGAAGACTAGAAATAACCAGCCTAGACTGCCACCCGATGAGGTTTTAGCGGGGGCGGCATCTTTCTCAACAGCAAGGTAGTTAATTAACCCAACTAACTCATCTAAGGTTTTGATACTGTTTAAATTTACCGCATATTTATCGTTCACGATAAAGGCGGGTACGCTGTCGATTTTGAATTCATTCTGCTGGGTGCGCCACAGGGAAAGCTTTTCATTAGTGCTTTTGCTATCGGCTAATTCATCGTATTTAGCAGCATCGACACCAAATTGGGCGAAGACTTTTTTGATGTCATCACGGCTGTTAATTTGCGGCTCGTGCTGATGGCCTGGTGCACTGTGATCGTGGCCGTTTGCGCCCTCAGCACCTTGGATTGCGGTAAACATGGCATGGGTTAAGGCGTCTTTGTTATCAACGCTTTGGATCACGGCTAATGAACGCATCACTTCGGTGCCAATGTCGCTATTCATAAAGTCGACATGCTTATTGTCGAAACTTATCTGTTTGTTGAGGTTTGCCTTGATATCAGGCAAATAGTTGGTTTCCATATTGAAGCAGTTATGGCAATAAAATGAATAGAATTCAGTGAGTTTTGGTTCGCTGCTAGGCGCTTTGGTCGAGATTTGAGTGTAATGTGTGCCTTCAACAAAATTGGCGGCAAAGGTGCTCAATGGTGCAATCGCTAAGGTTACAGCCAAGGCTAATTGTTTAATCATAGTTTCCTCAAATTCGGTGGGATTGAATTCACAATGTCAGTCATTGTTATCGTTGACATTCAATGGTCAACATAAGAGATAGAGTGAGCTTCAACCTAGGAGTTAAGCTAGCCAAAATGGCAGCGTTGACACATAGGTTTAGGTTAAATGGAAAGGCTTAATTATGACTGAATTGGCATGAAGCTAGTAGGCTAAATCTGTGATCTCAATGGAAGTTTTACCTTAGATTTGGCAGGACTGTAGACAGGAGCGCATCGCTAAGTTGGTGCATGTTGATTAAAGCTCAGTTCTGCATCACCACTGGCTAAATTCTTACGCAATATCCCTAAGCGACTGCCAAGCTTCGCACACCTCGCGAAAACGCGCCGCATCGCCATCGGGCCTGTCTGGGTGCCATTTGAGCGCTAAACGACGCCATTGCTTGCGGATATCACGGGCGGTAGCACTCTCGTCTAATTCGAAAACTCGCAGCGCGTTACCTTTGTTCATCAGATTGATATTTAAGCCAATATAGCTCTTATAATTGCTCCAGAATGCCTCAAGTAATTCTCGTACTACGTTTTCGCTGGTGTCGTAGTTATTCCAATCGAGGTAATACTCACGCAGGGAAGTATCTTGCATTATCAGCAGGTTAACGTTTGATGGTACTAAGCGGAAGATTTGAATTTCCATGGCTTTGACTTGCAGCCATTGCTTGGGCAGTAATATTTCCTGCAGTTCAAACAGGGCGTTCATCAGCAGGAAGTTACGTTTGAATAAATCGTTACCCGGGTTTTCATCAAGTTGGTGGATCAGCCCTTGGGTTTGTAATTCAGTGGCTAAGTGATGGATTTTCCAACTTTGATTTGAAGCTTGTAAAACCGTAAGCAACGGCCAAATCAGTGGGTTATCGCCCTTAGTGTTTGCAACTCGAATCGATTGAGGTTTTTCAGTGAGTGAGGGTTTGGCAAATAACATACTGACTGTCCCATCCTAAATTGTGAGTGTTACCAATGCGCCGATAAAACCGCTGTGCTGCAACAAAGATGACTCGAAAGGCGACGATAAATGATCATTCACGAAGTTTAGCCGCAAACTATGCCACAGAGCCAAAGTGTAGGCAAAGATGAATTTTAGAGCAATACCGTGATGGTTGACTCCTACTTTAGATGGTTTCTCGGCGTAAATAAGCCGTTAACAGCAGTTAGGTTTTAGGGGAAGGTAGTTAAGAGAGGGCTAGCTTTAGACATGATGCCCTTGTTTATATCACATAAAATCAAGGGCATGCTTATTTTTCACATAGAGTGAAGGACTAGATCTCGGTGAAGATCACTTCTTGATCTAAGCGAGACTTAGGCAATTTAGCGTTGAAATCATTTTCTGAGTGATAACCCAAGGCGACAACCACGCAGGCACATAGACCTTGCTCTCTTAAGCCTAGGACTTGATTCATTTTAGTGGCATCAAAACCTTCGATCGGACACGCATCAATATCTAATACACTTGCACCGAGCATTAAAGTGCCAAGTGCTAAGTAGACTTGTTTTTCCATCCAATGCTGGGCATCTTTCAGCTCAAATTTATGCATATTCGCGAAGAAAGAACGGCCATTATGTTGGCCTTGCTTGGCTTCTTCATTAGCAAAACGGCCATCCTTCGCTTCTTGCTCGAGCACTTGCAGTAAGTGTGCTTCATCTAATTGAGCACGAGCACAGAGTACGAGTACATGGGAAGCATCGAGAATTTTTTGGGTATTAAACGCATAGTTTTCGGTCGCTTGGGCAACTAACGCTTTACCTTCCGCCGTACTCGCTAACACAAAATGCCAAGGCTGTGAGTTAGTCGATGATGGGCTGTACTGCAATAAGGTTTTGATTTCTGCTATTTTATCCGCAGGAATCGTCTTAGCTGGATCAAAGGCCTTAGTGGTGTAGCGCTTTTTGGCGAAGAAACTTAAATCACTCATGTAACGGCTCCAAATCATTAAGGAATACAAATTCAATGGCAGCATTTTAAGCAGGTTTAAGTAAAAAACAATGTGATCAAGGCAGGTATTAGTTTCAAAAAAAATTTGAAACTGGGTGTTTATGCGCACTAGACAAAGCTTATGTGTGATGGAGTCGATGGCATGAAGTTTCAGACAATCCCAATTATGCGGATCTTTGATGAAGATAAAGCCAAAGAGTTTTACCTTGGCTTTCTGGGTATGGAATTAGATTGGGAACATCGCTTTGAGGATGGCTACCCGATTTATATACAAGTTTCACTTGGCAATTTTGTTTTGCACTTGAGTGAACATTCAGGCGACTGTACTCCTGGCTGTAAGATTTTTGTGAATGTGAGTGAACTTGATCAATTATTTGCTCATGTGACTTCTAAGCCATATAAATACAACAAACCTAGTATTGAAGATGCGCCTTGGGGCGATCGTTGCTTTACTGTAACAGATCCGTTTTCAAACAGGATTTTGTTTAATGAAGCAGCAGACACATAACAGAGTGAGGCATTCGAGGCCTGCGGCATTTACAAGTTTACGCGCATGGGCACTGCGTTATGCTTTCAGGAGAAAAAATGAGTTCAGTTGAATTGTGGAAATGCTTTGTTGACGAGTTTGCTCAGTTACATGATGGAGTATTTGAAAAATGGGTCTTGCAAGAAGGGAGCTATCCAAACAGGCAGGAAAATTCAGAAATAAATGAGTTCTTAACGTCACTAACTGTCCAGCAAAGAGTGATTCTCGTCAAGATGCTTATTAATGCTAGACGTGGTGGTATTCATGATGCCTTAGTACGACTTAATGACAGAATGGACTGCGAAAATGGTCAGTATTACGAAAACGGCATTGAGATGGAATTTCAGCCCTTTGGTTCCACCCTTTACTATGACTATGTTTGTCGCCGAGAAGGGGATAATTGGGAGCAAGAATAGGTATTATCGGAATATCTTGCTTCCAATGAACACCCTGCAAAGCTGAATTATTTCAGTTGCTTAACAAAGTCATCGTTGGTTGAAGGCAAACCAAAAGTGCATGATGTTGTTGGTTTAAAATGGATGGCTTGATTTATTATTCGCTAACGCGGATCCGCTTATACCCAACGTTATGTGTAAGGGAATCTTAATGATCGAAAGACCCAAAGTAATAAACCTCACAGAAGCCAGAACGATTCGCAAAGTCCATTGCGGAGAGTGTAACTGGGAGCAGGAAATAGCTGCTATCACTGAAGCTGAGATAAAATGTTGCCCTTGGTGCGGCTGGAGCGATCTGGAAATAAGTACTTTAAAAGCAGAAGGTGGCTTCCAAGAAATAGAATGTCAAAAGCACGGTAGAGTTACGGTTCTACTACCTAGCTGCAACATTGATCCACTAGACTTCATGAACAACTTATTTTGTCCATTCTGTGAGTAACACATAACAATGCAAACCAGCCTGATGGCTTTTTCGTTCCTTGTTTTGCTACGCTACCGCAAAACAATCCACTACAAAGCAGCTGTTTGTGGCTATGCGTGAAGAGAGATCGGATATATAAATGGAAAAAGCATTAATAGATATTAGGTATTACGCTAGCGACTCCCTATATGAGATAGGTAAGAGTCTACCTTCGAGTTGTTCTAGATTTTTCAAATTTCCTAAGCTGCTTCATTACTGGGGTGCTCGTATAGCCACAATACTTGGTGAAAATGGATTATCCCTCGGAGAATTCGATCACCTATATGTAAACTACACAAATGCTATTCCAGAAGGCACGATGGTTTTTTCCGATAGAACACCAGAAAAGTGGCTTAGGTATATAGACTGTGGTGTAAATTTTGAGAAATTAAAATCATTAAATGAGTCCGAACTTGAACAATTTGTAATTCGCAGTACCTTTGAGTGTCTTGAGCACCTTTGTAAGTTGAGCATAGAAAAAACCGAAAAAATCAAGCTTGCTTCAAACGAGGTGGAAAGATTTGGTTCTGCGGTCGAGCTTCCGGTTAAGGCAAAACATACTAAGTCATATTCGGTTTTGGTTTCATATAAATTGCGCCCAAATGGCGAAGCATCTCATGGGCTTGTAAAATACATTAACCACAAAACAGGTGCTACTTTCACTAAAAGGTTTGTTGATCTTAAGGGACCATCGGATATATTTCCTCTGGTCGGTACAATTTCAGTAAAAGATGGAAAAGTCCTGATCAAGCCGAGGGCATCATTTAAAGCTAGCCTTTACACAAATTCATATCAGATTCCAATGGAGATTGATTTAAGTGAAGCGGCAAGCGCATAGCAAGGCGCTCTGTGACAAACCTACGCTGCGCTTCGGTTTGTCCTAGAGCGCGGCGTTAATCCATAGAAAATTTAATCCGAAAATCATAGATTAGAGCAAGAATTCTAACCCATTTATATTTACTAGCTTTTTACGTATATATAGCAAACTGGTAGTTAAAATTGGCATTGGGGCACCAGTGACCGTTGGCGACATGGATGTCGCCGTCGAGCCTATAAGGACATATTCACGGCGTGTCGCTGGAGACACAATGACAATAAACTCCCTGAACAGATAAACGGCTATTTAGCTTTTGTTCAATACCTATTAATTCAAAGGCATAATTTTTATGGTGTTGTGAAAGATGATTGTATCCTGACTTGTCTAATTTAGTCTTTGTCATAAACGTTGAATGTTGGGATCCTAATTTGAATCCTTCGCTCACTGCACGTACTTATAAAGGTCATGACAGTGAGCGTGAGTGACAGGACTTAAGCCGCTTAAGCTAGCGTAATACTTTGCTTAAAAATGCTTGGGTACGGGCTTCTTTCGGGTGGCTAAATAGTTCATCGGGTGGGCTTGATTCGACTACATAACCGCCGTCCATAAAGATCACTCGATCGGATACATCGCGCGCAAAGCCCATTTCGTGGGTGACAATGACCATGGTCATGCCCTTTAGCGCTAAGTCTTTCATCACGTCTAATACATCCCCGACCATTTCGGGATCGAGTGCCGATGTTGGCTCATCGAACAGCATCAAGTCTGGTTCCATGGCCAATGCGCGGGCAATGGCGACCCTTTGCTTTTGGCCGCCCGATAAACTGGCTGGGTAGGCATTGGCTTTGTCACTTAAACCAACCTGTGCCAGTAGGTCGAGGGCTTTGGTCTCGGCCTGAGCTGGCGTCATCAGTTTTAGACTAATGGGCGCTAAGGTGATGTTTTGGATGACGGTTTTATGGGGGAACAGGTTAAAGTTTTGAAACACCATGCCCACTTTTTGCCGCAGTTTATCTACGCAGGCGTTTGGCGCTGTGATCAATTGACCTTCAATCTCGATATCGCCTTGGCTTGGCTGCTCTAACAGATTAATACAGCGCAAAAAGGTACTCTTGCCACTGCCGCTTGGACCGATCACGCTCACCACTTCGCCCTGATGAATATGCTCGCTAATACCCTTGAGCACTTGGTTATCGCCGAAGTTTTTATGTAGGTTGGTTATTTTAATCACTTTGTTTCAACCTCTTTTCAAATTTCGACAGCACAAACGTGAAGCTGTAGGTCAGGAATAGGTAAATAAGGGCGCAGGTAAATAAGGGCACACTGTCCTCGAAGGTACGGCTACGGATGATTTCACCGGCGCGCATAAGGTCAACACCACCGATAAAGCCAATGACGGCGGTTTCTTTGAGGAGCACGATAAATTCATTACCAAGTGCGGGCAGAATATTCTTAATCGCTTGGGGCAGAATAATCGACTTCATGGTCATTGCTTGGGACAAGCCAAGTGAACGGGCCGCTTCGGTTTGACCTTTATCAACGGCTTGAATCCCTGCGCGGATTATCTCAGAAATATACGCGCCGCTATTGAGACCAAAAGCGATAATGGCGGCAGTGATCTTATCGACATCTAAGGCAGAAAGCACGATGAAGTAAAGGATCACTAATTGCACAACTACTGGGGTGCCACGGATCACACCGACATAAAGATTGGCGGGGAAGCGGATATACCACTTAGACGACATCTTCATAAAGGTGGTGCCAATGCCTAACACTGCGCCTAATAACATGGCGAAGAAAGTGACGATTAAGGTCACTTTCAAACCATTTAATATCAGCAGTATGCCTATCATGCCATCTTCGCCAATCGGGCTAAACAGCGAGGTATTAATTGCGTCTATCATGCTGATATCACTTTATATGGGCAGAAACGAGCGTCTGATATTGGCCGTCGGCTTTCATGTTAGCCAGTGTTTTATTGATGCTCGCCAACAGTTCAGGCTGCTCTTTCGACACGGCGAAACCATAAAACTCAGCAGGAAAATCCAGTTTAATCATCTTTAATTCAGGATTTTTAGCCAGATAGTTAGCGGCAGGTTCGCTGTCGAATAACACTAAATCTACCTTGGCATTTTTAAGCTCCATAATGGCTTCGAAACCCGTATTAAAGGCGGTGATATTTTGGGTGTATTTTTTCGACATAATGTCAGCGGTTGTGCCTAACTGCACCGCAAAGTGTTTGCCTTTAATATCTTCAAGCGTATGAATACTATCGTTATCTTTGTTGACGAGTACGACTTGAGTCGCTTCGTAGTAAGGCTCAGAGAAGTTTACGTTTGCTTGACGTTCAGCGGTAATCGTCATACCTGAGGCGATAACATCAATCTTGCCTGAATTAAGCGCGACGATCAGTGAATCGAATTTCATGTTTTCGACTTTCAGCGTCTTGCCCGCATCTTTAGCGATTTGCTTGGCCAGATCGATATCAAAGCCTTTGATTTCATCGCCACTTTGGCCGCCAACATATTCAAAAGGAGGGAAGGCGGCATTAGTGCCAACGACTAACACGTCATCGCTTTTTCCGCATCCAGCTAACAACAAGGTGGCAGTTAAGGTCAGGCCGCCTAATAACATGGATTTTTTCATTTAAGACTCTCTTGTTCGATTTCACTATCAGTGTGGCGACTATAGGCAGATGAGCATTAAGTGTCAATAATTATGCTTTTAATTTGATTAAAAATTCATTTCTATTTTGCAGTTTTCAGTCGCAAGATTGAGGCCCGCTGCTTTCCTGTACAAATTTGTGTGTAAGTTGTTTTTTCTGGGTTGAATTATTGTGCTTTGGTCTATAACTATTGTTACTGTTAGGTTTTTGGCTATCTATACTTCTGTGGTGTTTATTAGCGGCTTCTCAATGAGAGTGTCATAATTTGAACTATCGCCTATTATTCTTTGATTAAATTGGCTAGTTTAGCCGCTCTTTAACGGCAACCTTAGTTGGTGTTATTCCTATTTTATGCAGTTTAATCCTCTGGCTGATTTGATTATCAAGCTAGAAACGATGTTTCAGGAGTTAAAAGTGAACTATCTCAACTCAGCATTAGTGTGTTTAGCCCTGTGCTTATCGGGTGCACTGCAGGCCGAAGAGCAAACTCAGTGGCATTACAGCTTAGGCAGCCATGATTTTGTGGTCGAGGATTCTCACACCTTAGGGGTGAATGCGAGTCTATTGTTAGAACATAAAACCCAAAGCGATATTTTGCTGACGGCGGCGCTGGATGCCTATATAGACGTAGATGTCGATAAACTCGACCCTGACCACATCCCTGTGTGGTTTAAGTCTGCCTATGCCGCGAGCGGTGAACTTTATCGTGTTAATCCCGCATTTTCATTCGGTTGGCAGTTCGATTTACAGGGAAAGCGTAATACCGTTAGCTCGGTTGAGAAACAAGCGAAGGTATTTCCTGGGCTGACAGCTAACTTTGACGGACAACAATTACAGGCCCAGTTCAAGACGGGTGCGGGTTATTATTATCTCGAAATCGATGATGATGTGCCTAGAACTCGAGGTTACGATCGTGGCGATTTTGGGAATGGTACGTTTGCTTATACCTTTATGGGAAGTGTAGGGGCTAATGTGACGCCTAAGCTACATATGCAAGTGGCCGCACAAACCTGGCAAGACGAGGATAAATGGTTAGAGAATCAATATCGCTTTGAGCTGAGTTACCAAACCGATTTTTGGCGGCCCAATAGCGTGTTAATGCTGAGCGCCGAGCATACTAAATACAATTTAGACCACTATGCTAAAGTCGATGTTAACTCGGCTGAGTATTTGCCTATTCTGCCATGGGATAGTGATACGCTAGTGCGTTTAAGCTTAGTGGTTCCTTGGTAAGAATAGGGTTATTTATGGGTTAAGTGCTTCTCGACTAAGGCGATCATGGCTTGAGCCGCGAAGGATAAGACTTGGTCTTTGCGCCAAAAGAGGGATAACTCCCAGCGCAGCTCGTCACTCGCCAGCGGGATATTTACGACGCCGGGTACGCTGTAGCGCCGCGCGATGGAGCGCGGTAATACCATAACCCCTGTGCCCGCGGCGACTAAGGCAATACCGAAATCGGCTTGGCTAACGCGGGTAATGTTTTTAGGGACAAATCCTGCCTGTCGGCAGGCATTGAGCACTAATTGATAGAGAGTGTATTCGGTTTCGAACATCACCTGAGGGTCGGCACTAAGATCACTAAACGATAATATCTGTCGGGTGGATAACGGATTTTCCTTAGGCAGTACCACTACCATAGGATCGCTAAACACGCGTATGCCGTCATAGCCCTCATCAAAATCAATAATCCCAGTGGCCAGTTCAATTTCGCCCTTTTGGATTGCCGCGGTTTGCTCTACACCGCCACGGACGAGTAAGTGCATCTCTATCTGCGGATATTGCTGGCGATATTTGGCAATAATTGGGGCAAAAATTTCGGCACTACCTAGAGGAGCCAATCCGAGATTGAGTTCGCCCGCGGTTAAGCTGCGTTGGGCCGTGAGTTCAGCGAGCATGCGTTGTCGGCCAGCGAGTAACTCTTTGCCATGTCGATAAACAACTTCGCCCGCGGGCGTGAGTTTGACTTGGGTGCCGCGTTTACCGCGTTCGAGTAAGATGAGGTCTAGCTCCTCTTCCAATTGGCGTACGGCCTTTGATAGTGCGGGTTGGGTGAGATGGACTTTTTCGCTGGCTTTACCGAAGCCTCCAGCATCGACGATTTCGATAAAATAGCGGATAACTTTGAGGTCCATTAAGGTTCACCTTTAAATGTATTCTTAAAATTCATGCATTACATTCTTAATATTCATTTTTTTTATCAAATAGGCAAGCCTAGAATAGCCCTATAGAAAACTTTGTTCTAACCGAGAAAATCATGTCATTCCCACAAGCCGCAATACGTCAGTGTCGACATTGGGCTTTGTTATTAAGCCAAATCGGCCTCTTCTGTTTACTGTCCTTCGCATGTCACTGGTTCGCCACTTGGGCACATTCTCCTATTCCAGGGAGTGTGATTGGCTTAGGCATACTCTTATTTTTATTAGGTTTTAAACTCATTCCTGAAAATGCAGTACAACTGGGTGCCGCTTGGTTGATTGGTGAGTTATTGCTGTTTTTCATCCCGCCAGTGATATCCGTTATTAAGTACGAAGGTTTGTTTGAGCAATACGGCACCAATATATTGTTCACTTTAGTGATGGGCAGTGTGTGTGTGATGTTTGGTACAGGCTTTGTGGTCGATAGAGTGTTTCGTTTTGAGCGCCAACTGAACATCAAAAAGCAAGCCCGTCGCCACGCTAAGGCGGCTTAATGATGACAGACTCAAAAGTGGTGGATTTTGTGTTGTCGCAGACCGGATTAGCCTTATTCAGCTTATTGCTGACAATATTCTGTTACTTCGGTGCCAAGCGTCTCTATAAGTACCATAGAGTCTGGTGGTTAGCGCCCATAGTGTTAGCGCCAATAGTGATTACCTTATTGGTGTTTAATCTTAAGATCCCGCTGCCAACCTATTTTGAATACACCCATTGGTTGATGGCCATGTTAGCGCCCGCGACTATCGCCTTTGCTTTGCCGATTTATCGTGAGCGTAACTTGATCCGCCAGTATCCGCTGACGATAGGGTTAGGTGTAACGGCCGGATTGTTTCTGGGGATGATGTCTTCTTGGCTGCTGGTGAAGTTTGTGCCTCTGCCGGTGGAGTTGTCTAAGAGTTTGCTGGTACGTTCGGTGTCGACGCCCTTCGCGATGGAGGCGACCAGTGCCTTTGGCGGCGTGCCTGAGTTGACGGCTATGATGGTGTTAATTACAGGCGTTATTGGCATCTTGGTGTGCGATCCCTTATTTAAATTTATGCGTATTCGTACTTCGTTAGGTAAAGGTGTTGCTCTAGGGGCATCTGCCCATGGTGCTGGCGCCGCAAAAGCCAATGAAATCGGCAAGCAAGAGGGCGTTATCGCCAGTTTGACTATGATTTTTATTGGTATCGCTATGGTATTAGGCGCACCCGTTTTTGCATTGATTTTTATCTAGGCTTTGAATGCTATCGTGTGAGTTTTATGGCTTGAATTTACACAACTCAATTTCGGCAAATTTGCCTCTTCGAGCGCTAACTCCTTCTCGGTTATGCGCTTTTTTTTTGAGCTTACCTTCATAAAATGTGGCATGCTGTACCAAGTTGAAATACATAGTATTAATGGTGATACCTATGTCTAGTAAGTCAGACAAACAACCAAACACGCAATACAGCGTGAGTTTACGCCCGATTATTGAAAGTGATCTTGAAGCTATTTTTGTGCATCAAAGCGATCCCATTGCTAACCAGCTTGCTCAATTTCCTCCTCGGGATCGAGAAGCATTTTTTAAACATTGGCATCAAAATATTCTGGGACAAGTAAATGTATTGCCAAGGGCGATAGTGGTCGATGGCAAGTTTGTGGGCAATATTGGGCATTGGCAAAGTGATGGACAAGCGCTTATAGGGTATTGGATTGACCGTGAATATTGGGGCAAAGGTATCGCGACACAGACCTTAGCGCAATTTTTGCCTTTAGTCAGTTTAAGACCCCTCTTTGCCCATGTGGCTAAACATAATTTAGCTTCACAGCGAGTGCTGCTCAGACACGGCTTTGTGCTGACAGACCAACTGATACAAGAGTGTGAAGATACTGAAGCTTTACTCGAATTTGTCTTACGCTAGCGGATAAGATGCTATAACGCGACATTTTAGGGCGTATGTTAACGCTTTCATTCGCCTAAAATGACGTATTTAGATGCTTGAAACCACTGTTGTACAGGGACTTTTGTTAAAAGTGCAAAAAGTCGCCCATTATTTTCATTTTAAATTATTCTACTGAAAAAAGCCTTTTTCTAAGATTTTGTCTCTACTGTAATTGAAAAGCCTAGATCTAGATGCTTTATTGCTCTGAATTGGTGACAGGTTAAGCTGGTTTTATATAAAAAAATTGAGAAGAAAGTGCTGATCTTACTGATAAAAGTCTAATTGCATTCTATTTCTTTCACTGTAGAACTCCTATACTTAGCCAAAACCTGTGCCATAGCACAATCGATCCCTTATCTATTCAGTGAAATCTATATGAAGATCCGTTTTCTGCTCAGTAGTTTTATTCTTGCGTGCAGCAGTCTCACCGTTGCCACGACAGCGCATTCAGCCGATTCGGCCTCTGTCGCATATAAAAGCACCAAAACTCAATCGACAGCAAAAACGAAGCAAGCACCATTAAAGCAAGAAATTGCAGGACGTAGTGCGATAGTCGTGGACTTAAAAACCAATGAAGTGCTTTATTCCAATAATCCTAATGCAGTAATGTCAATTGCATCTGTCACTAAGTTGATGACAGCTATGGTGGTACTGGATGCAAAGTTACCTATGGAGCAAAAGCTTGCGGTAAACATCCGTGATACCAAAGAAATGAAAGGTGTTTATTCTCGAGTTCGTATCGGCAGTGAAATCAGCCGTAAAGAAATGTTATTGCTGACCTTAATGTCATCAGAAAACCGTGCAGCTGCAAGTCTTGCACATCATTATCCCGGTGGTCATAAAGCTTTTATTAAGGCGATGAATGCCAAAGCAAAAGCGCTGGGAATGAAAAATACCCGCTATGTTGAACCTACAGGTTTATCCTATAAAAACGTTTCGAGTGCCAGTGATCTGATTGTCTTACTCAAGGCCAGTGAAAAGTATCCTATGCTAGGCCAGCTGAGTTCGACCGAGAAGAAGACGGTTACCTTTGCCAACCCAAGATACAGTTTAGATTTTCGTAATACCAATCGTTTGGTTTATAAAGATAACTGGGATATTCATCTAACCAAAACAGGCTTTACGAATGCTGCGGGGCACTGCCTTGTGATGCGTACTGAAATGGCAAAACGCCAAGTGGCATTTGTCGTGCTCGATGCCTACGGCAAATATACTCATATTGCGGATGCTAACCGTTTACGTAACTGGCTAGAGACTGGCAAAGTCACTCCTATTCCTGCTGAAGCTAAGCAATATAAGAAACAACGTAGCCAGCAGCAATTAGCTAAGTTGAGTGAGACCTAGTTTCTCGGTTGCAGCTTTATAAAAGTACAAACACAAAGGCCAGATGAGCAATCAATCTGGCTTTTATGTTTTAACGCTTTGAGTTTCTACTCAATTTTGGTAAATTTATGATGGATTTGAGCGTACCATAGTCGTTATTTTATGTTCTCAAGGATGACATTCGTGTGGATGTATTTTTAAAAAAAATTCAACTTATCTATTTTCCCTTCTTATTTCTCAGCCTGTTATTTGTTTCTGGTTACAGTTTTGTCCATTGGCTGTTGTTGGTTAACCTTGAGTTTTTTAGCCTAGATGAAGATATCGTTAATTTGTGGCTGCCGCAGATACTGTCTTGGGTATTGTCGATCATTTATATCCGGCCTAGGCTAAAACGACTCAAGTTTGTTAAAGATAATTCGCGTTTTTTCTATTTATTGATCGCGGTGCAATTAATGGCTGTTCCTTGCATCGTTGCGCAGGAATATCTCAAGACGACCACGGGGAAGTTAACGCAATTAGCATCGATACAAGAATTGTATCTCCATAAAAATACTCAGTATTATCAGTTGCAGCAATCTTATATTGATAAGACGCAAATTGGTTTGCAGCGAAGACTAGAGGTTACAGGTAAACATAGTAGTCACTTAAATATGGCGCTGTATATCGCTATGCCGATTTTTGCAGAGCGTGCAGACAGTTGGCATGCTAAGGCCCTCGCTTGGTATGGTAAAGTTTATCAGCAGGAGATCAGTAATCGACTTGAACCCAATGAGAAAGAAGCGCAATTCAAAGCATTTGTGGCTAAATCCCTAAATGAGTTCAATGAGTTGGACCCCCAGAGTTTTGTTTACCTTGAACGATTAGCCCCATCCTCACTTCGTTCAGAGTTGCTCAGCGCCGCACAAAAAAGTCCGCTTTATCAAGCTGAACATCAAACGATTTTTATGCCCAAATTTGAACCATTTGAGGCTCGTAATGGCCATAAGTTAGTGTGGATTTTTATCTGGTTTGTTGTTGGCGCTTTAGTTTGGTTTGTACTCTTACTGCGGGTCAATCTGGATGAGAAAAGCGTAAAGCCGAGACGCAAATAAATCACGCTCGGCCTTGGATTTAATAAAGTTTAGGCATGTTCAAACATTAAGAACAAGTAAACGATAAACAAGACTATATGAGTCGCGCCGTGCAGTGCATTGGTGCGACCGCTGCTAAAGCTTACCTTACAGACCATTAAACTGGTGATTAACAGCACCATGTCGGCGGGTGACAGGCCTAAATGGACTTCTTGATCTATCACGCTGCCAATAATTAATACCGCGGGGACTGTGAGTGCAATCGTCGCGAGTACTGAACCAAAATACAGATTCATCGCCCGCTGTAATTGATTGTTTAACGCGGCCTTAAAGCCTCCCACAGCTTCGGGAGATAAAATCAAGCAGGCCACAATAAAGCCCCCTAATGCCTGTGGAGCGCCTAGGGTTGCTACGCTGTAATTGATGGGCATAGCTAAGGTTTTTGCCAGCAAAATGACCACGAGTAAGTAGCCAATTAATAGAATGGTATGGTAAGCATTACTGCGTAGTATGCCGTGGTGTTCCTCATGGTCTTCATGATCGGCATCGACAAAGAAATGGCTGTGGCTCTTCGTTTGTACCACTAAAAAGACGCCATAGAGCAGAATCGAAATAATGATCAGCATCCAAGACATGGCTTTAGACATGCCGCCAATAGTGCCACCTTCGGTAAAATTGGGCAGTACTAAACAGAGTAGGGCGAGGGGAATAATCGCCACGAGATAGGATTTTACGCCATCTAAATTGAAATGCTGGGTATGGTAACGCCAGCCGCCAAGTAATAATGTAAAGCCCACTAAGCCATTGATGATCAACATGACTACGGCGAACATAGTGTCGCGCGCCATGACAGGGTTAGGTTCTCCGGTCAGCATCACGGAGGAGATCATCACCACTTCGAGTGAAATGACCGATAAAGTTAAGATTAAGGTGCCATAGGGATCGCCAAGCTTAATCGCTAGTGCATCTGAGTGGCGTACCACAGAGAAAATAGCCCAAGTCACTACACCCAATAGGGCGAGTGAAACGGGAATATAGGTCGAGAGGGCGGTGCCATCGGCGAGTAAGCTATCGCCACCGGTTTTAAAGAATACTAAGGTCAGTATTCCCAGTAGCAGGGCTAACTCGTCTTTCATAAATGTCTTCATAGGCAATTTGTCCTAAACGAAAAAAAAGGCCGTTAGTATAGACACTGGTTATGGCACACTTTGCATGAAACTTCCTTTAGATTTGGAGTTAAGGATAAATGTTTGAACTAGATCGCTTTTTAATCTAAAACCCCATTTTTAAGCTAGCCATGGTGTTCTGTTTTAATCAGCTTACCGAGTTGATCATAATGATTCCAATCACCTGATTCTCGATCGCTGAGATAACTGCCTTCAGTGCGTTTTTCACCATTAGGCCAAAAACTTTGCCATAGGCCTTCCCTGCGATCCCTAAGATAAGTGCCTTGTTCGGCTAACTTGCCATTGTTGTGGTAATAGCTGGCATCGCCTTCTTTTTGGCCTTTCACCCAAGTTTCAACGAGTTCTGGCTTACCGTTCTGGTGATATTGTTTAACTTGACCATCAAGCGAACCCTTAGCATAAATTGCCTCTAATTTGAGTTGGCCGTTACTGTAATATTCTTTTGTTTGGCCATGGCTTTGACCATCTAAAAACTCAGTGCTAGCAGCTTGCATCCCGTCCTCAAACCAGCTTTCCCACAGTCCAGTTTGATTACCTTTATCCATAGCCCCGCTGAGTTTTAGCTGGCCATTGTTGGGATAGTACTCGGCATACGGGCCTGTTTTGTCATTTTTATCATAGGTTTCTGAGCGGTAAACCACTTGCTTAACGCTGTAAAACTCCCTAATTCCGTGGCGCTTGTTTTTCTGCCAATGGCTTTTTTGCTGGATATTCCCCTCGGGGATTGTGCCATAGGTAGGGTCTTTTTCTTCGTAGCGATAATCCGTCCATAGACCGGTTTTTTGGTCGTCCAGATACTCCCCTGTCACACGGCGGCGTCCGTGGTAATACTCTGCATAGTTACCATTAAGTTTGCCATTGGCGAGGGTTTGCTCCCGTTGTTTCAGGCCTTCGCTGTACTGTATCCATAGGCCTTCTTTATTGCCGTTTTGATATGTGCCTTCTTCATTGGGATCACCATTGGCATACCAGCGGGCGAAATGGCCATCAAGAGGGTAACGACTGGCGTTGTCTTTTTTATCCCGTGCGTAGTGAGATACTTCCCGAGGTTTACCGTTATCGTAAAATGACTCATATTTTCCGACCCATTGGCCATCGATACGTTCGCCGCGCTCACTCACTGTGCCGTCGTCAAAATAGGTTTCTGATTTTCCTGTTGGTTTACCTTCAACGTATTGATCTAGCGTCCGCAGTTTGCCATTGTTGTGGTAACGGCGTGATTCACCGTGACGCTGCCCTTGTCGCCATTGCTCGGAGGATTGCAGCTTGCCAGCGTGATAGCGCTCAAATTGGCCATCCTTAATTCCCATATCGTAGTGGCTTTTTTCGAGCAAATTACCTTCGGTGTCATAACGCTCCGATGGTCCATGAAGCGGATATTGGCCATTGTCAGCCTGCTTTGAGTCTTGGTAGTTACGTAATTCTTTAAGTTGGCCGTTGTTGTGGAAATATTTTTGCGTACCGGCGAGTTGATCCTGTTTATAGTTGAGAGCACTGGTGAGAATGCCCTCGGCATTAAAATATTGCTGTGGCCCGTCTAATGCACCATTAACATACTGTTCTTCAACTTGTAATTTACCTGCATCATTAAATTGCTGGCATTTCCCTTGGCGTTGCCCAGCGCTATATTGGCAGCGGCTGGCGAGTTCACCATTGGGGTAAAATGTCCGTTCTTCACCCTCGAGCAGATTGAGATTAAACTGGCTGTTGCTTGATTTAGTCCCGTCATCGAAAAAGGTTTCCCATGCTCCTTGGCGACGGCCTTCTGCATCGAAGCGGCCCGTCACTGTGGCTTGTCCATTGGGATTTTGTTCTAAATAAGAACCTGAGAGTTGGTTGTTCGCATAGCTCTGGCTTTGGGACAAGGTACCGTTTTCATAGAAACTTTCCCATTTCCCGTGGCGCAGGTTATCGAGGTAACTTTCTTGGGCTTGCAGTTTGCCACTGGCATAGAAACGTTTTACTTGCTCCTTTTTACCGTCTTTATAGCGCGTCGTTTGGCTGAGATGGCCGCTGCTGTTGTATTCCTTCCATTCGCCCGTGGGCACGCCTTTGGCAAATTGCTGTTCCTCAGTAACGGCGCCGCTCAAATCGAACATATGCCAAGTGCCATCTTGATAACCCTGCTGATAGTTTCCTTCGACTAGCTTGCTGTTATTGGTATGAAATACTTGCCATTTACCATTAGGGATCCCCTCGGAAAACTGCCCTAAGGTATAGCCTTGGTTATCGCGCACTATGGCGATATCGCCATTTAAGGGCATGCCAGTGGCGAGATTGTAATAGCTGGGAATTCCGTCCTGTTGGCGGATTTCGACCATCATGGAGGAGAGATTTTGCGCTGCTTGTACATGGACACTGGTTAAGCTGGCTCCCGCAATCGCGAGGCTGATAAAGCGAAATGGCGTATTGAACATGCTGATTCCTTGCTCTGTTCGGGGTCTTAAGGCCGCGCGGTTTGCAGCCTATACAAGAATCCTAATTTTTTGCTGTTGAGTTTATTTATCGGGCTGTGCACTTATATACAGTGCACAGCGCCAAGGGTTAAGTTAATCGATTAAGCGAATATGCTTAGGCTAAAAAATAGGGAAAACATGGTCCGAGGTAATCACCGGCGGCGGTATTTCCCGATTTAAAAACTCGCCATGATGGAAGCTATTGATCACTTCTATCCAGCCATTATCCCTAAATTCGTATTGTTTACCATGAAGCCTGCCCTGCTCGTCATAATTCGCTATTTCAAGCACATAGTCTTCGGTATTACGCAGTTCCCAGTGGCCGACTTGTTTACCTTGGTCGAAGCGTCCGTACCAATAGTGTCTCTCAGGATTTGGCCTTGGGTTAAAACCGAACTCGCCATGGGTGTACACCCAATCGCCATCCTGTTGACCATTGCGGTACTCGCCCTTTTCATACAATTGGCCGTTCGTGGCGTAACGTTGCACTAATCCATCGGGGTTGCCATGGTTAAAATTTATTAATTCAAGCAGTTGCCCTGAACTTGTCTCATTACGGAATTCACCATCGAGCTCGCCTTGGGCATCATAGCTAAAGGTGAGGGTGGCATCTTCTTGTTGTTTCTTCCAAGCGCCAACGGGCTTGTCGTTGGCATATTGGCCGCGCTCGGCCACCCACTGTTCCCCTGTCTCATGGTTAATTTTCAGCATTTCGTAGGGGCCTTCGCGCTTGCCCTCTTTAAAATATTCCCGGGTAATGACTTTTAAGGTTTGAGTTCGGTTTAAGGTTTGCAGATATAAACCTGTCAATTGGTTATCGATATGCTCGCTGCGGCTGATTAACTCACCTTGCTCAAATGTTTCGCTGAGGACCCATTTTTTAAGCTTGTCTTCTTCTATGTTAGAGGTAAGTTGACCGTCATTAAAGCGTTGATGCTTACGGTAAACCCAGTTGTTGTCTTGGTGTTTTTCTTCGATTGAACTGAGCATTTCGCCCTTTTCATTGTATTTAACCGCTAACTTCACATTCCATGGCGCCTCTATGATTTCCTTTTGGGCTATCTGGCCATTTTTAAAGTAATCCAGTTGTTCACCGACTTTATAATCATTGTGGTAGCGGTAGTGGCGCTTTACCTTGCCATCGTCGAAATATTCGAAGTAATCCCCGTGTTTCTTACCTTTGACATAAGCTTGGGTCGAAATGATTTTACCAAAGCCCCAATTGGTCTCGTCGCCATGTGTAAGCCCATCCACCATAGGGATTTCGACGTGTAAGTTGCCATTGTCATAGTACTGGGTAACACAAGTACCACTATTACAGACTTTGCCCCTAAGCTTGCCCTCGCTATCAAAAAGCTCGCTTATACCGACCTCTTTGCCATCTTTATAGGTCGTTTTGTACCGGATCTTCCCACCTTCCCAGTAACCCGTTTCAAGGCCTTGTTTAACGCCATTTTCATAGTGCGATTCAACATACAATTGACCCGTGGCGATATATTTTTTGAGCAGGCCATGAAGTTGACCTTGCTCGTTGCGAAAGCCTTGTTCGTAGGGCTTGCCATCCTCAAAGTAGCATTGATAAGCTCCGCGGAATTGTTCGCTTGTGAGGGTTTTGCCAATTTTGTTATCGGCGAGGGCACTGGCGCAGAAAAGCATATCTTTGTTTTTGTAATAAACCTCAGCCTTATAATGGCCGTCGATCACTTCGGTCGATTGTTTTAGATAGTATTGAGCCTGTTTTTCATCTTTGACAACCTTCCAATGGGCATCGAGTAACACCTTTTGTGCATTGGCATGGGTGCTGATAAGTACGAATGCTCCAAGGAGCAGTTTTAATATAAATAGACGCATAACTGCTCCTTATGGCAAAGGCTTAAAGGTGAATTCATAGGGGATGTCGACGGGGTTTTGAGAGAGAGTCATATAACTCACCTTCGCTGCAGGGCCCTCCACACTCAAATAGCGGCCATCGACCAGCGCCTCTTTAATCCGCAGTTCGGTGGTTTCGGGCAGTCGAATCGTTAGGGATTTGCCTTGGGCATCCTCGACTTTAAAGTAGTTCTTAAGATCTTTACTCGGCTCGTCACCATAACCGGTTTTTGTTAGCCAAGCTTGTAAATCGATTAACCAAGGACGTGGGTTAGCTGCCTGCTCTAAGGGTTGCCAACTGATATCACCTTGGCAATGGATTTTTCCTTGGATGTGTTTATCGTAGAAAAACTGCCGCTCGCGGTCGGGCGTCATCAGGGTATAGGCTGGTCCGTTTGGGGCATTATGCTCAAACTGCCAAGTGACTTCGTGTTTCCCCTCTTTAAAACCTTGTTCTATTTCAGGTTTACAGGCACTCGCTAATGCGGCTGACATAGGAATATACAGATTATGGCCATTTTCAGTCTCAGGTTTTATCCCTTGGATCGCACTGATTTCAGCGTTTGATGGTTCAAGATCTTGATAGAGGAAGTTATTGAGGCTCGAATCGCCAAACTCGCTTAGGGGATTGGCCAGATTTTGGTTGTAGTCGGTAAAGGTCACAAAGCGGATGTTCTTGGTTTGGCTTAACTCCGGCTGTGGCTGGTTCTCTACGATTACAACGGTTTTAGGGATTTCATCTAGCTTAAGTAACAGGGCGCGGGTGCTAAGGTGATGAGGATCATCGACACCGATTAATTCCCCCAGTAGTTCCTTATCCGTCACTGTTAACCATTGGGGATAATCACCATCGTGACGGGCTTCGGCCATCTTTCCTTTAAATTGCTGAAAAGGAAGGTTAATGTTTTGAGTGTTACTCTGCTTTGTTACGACTTTAAATAGCTTTGCCTCGGCGTCGAGCACCTGAATGGTGAGGCTCGCATCGCCGAAGGCGTAAGGATTCGCGACCAGTTCATCCCACGACTTTTCGACTATCTTATTGCCTTCGGGGATAAGGGTCAGCTTGGCGGTGATATGGTCTATCTGTTTGAGTTTATTGGCGGTGTTGTCCCAGCCTGTGGCGATAAGATCCACCGAAGACTCAATCGAGCGGTTGAAATTCATCGCCACACCTCTGCTGTGCTGCCAGAAGTGAATGTCTATCGGATTTCCGCTGGCATCAAAGGCGGCTAAGTCTTCATAATTCACATTAGCAACCACATATCGCGGGCTCATATTATGCACAAAGCGCAATTGCAGCACTTCTGGCGCGTCAGCGCCCCATGGGCCAATATTATCAAGAATACCTTGCTGATCAGCTAATAAGGATTTTATAAAGTCCTTATCATGGGCTTTATATTCCCGCGGAACATCACTAATCGGGTAGAGCTCTTTTTGCAGATCATCTACATCACGTTCAGCATCGTAGTTAGCGTCGGCATGCCAAAGCATGTTCATGATATAAGGGCTATCCTTGGGCGCCATGGCGATGCGGCGGGTGAGGGTACTGCCTTTGCTCTCTTCCTGTTGAAAAAACGCCATGCTCTCTAACCAGCCGGTTTTGCGGTTAAGCTCGAACTTTCCATAGGCCTTAAAGTTGTCTTTCTCACCTTGTACTACTGCAAATAACTTATCTTCGGTCACTTGCTCAACCGTCCAAGTTAGGCGTGCATCCATGGGGGCGCTGATGCTATAACCGACCCTAGGCTCAAGTGCTACAGGCAAGGTTGGAGCTTGTTTAAACAAGCTATTAAGATTCACCCAGTGGTCAAATAATTCCTTGATATCTTTTTGATCCATCTTGGCAATGGGAGTCAGTTGGCGGACCTCACCATTGTTAAATTCCACATTAAAGCCATCTTTAACCAACTGAAAGATTTCATTAGAGTTACCTTTAGGGTCGATATTACTCACCGGAATCGGCATGCCATAATCGCTAATTTGCAGCATATTAGGTTGGATAAAAAAACGGGCGTTATGGGTTAACGGCGTTGTTAAGCTGGTCGCCTTACCCTCTGCATTCTGTAATTGGTAATCCAGCAGCAGTCGTGCCTGCAGCACTTTGCGGGTTTCAAAGCCATCATTGAGGTTTATGGTGGAGATAATCTGATATTCACGCTCTGTGGGTATGTTGGTATTAACTGAATTGGAGGGTGACGTTGAGTTATCGCAGGCGGTTAACAAGAGTGTTATACCTGCCATTGTCAGTGTGATTGCGGCGTTAACTGCCTTGTATTTCACTATGGCCATTCGTACTCCTTTGGCTACGCATGTTATTGAAATGTAAACTCATTAATCTTTTTCTGGCGACATTATACACAAAAAATATCTGAGGCATAAAAGAAAACCCAAACCAAGCTTGCTTGATTTGGGTTTGTGTTGATCGCGGTTTTGCTGCGCGAGAGTGGCTAACTTAGTGGTTAACTCAATGGTGAGATGAGTGCCTAAAAAAGCCCAAGCTGATGGATTACAGCGAGAGGATCACGCTGGCAATTGCTGCACTCATCAGGTTGGCAAATACACCCGCGGCAATGGCGCGAAAACCATTACGGGCGATAAATTCGCGGCGTTCTGGCACCATGCTACCTAGTCCACCGATCAAAATTGCCATAGTGGAAATATTAGCGAAACCACACAGGGCGAAAGTCACAACGGCCTGAGAATGGGCGCTCAGTTGGTCTTCGACTTTCATTAACTGGATGAAGGCTACAAATTCATTCACCACGATTTTTTGGCCAATGAGTGAGCCTGCAGTAATGGCCTCATGCCAAGGAATACCCAGCAGCCACGCCATAGGGGCGAACAGATAACCGAGTAAAAATTCGAAGCTTAATTGGTAACCGAACCATTCACCCACAGCACCTAACATGCCATTCAGTAGGGCGATAACACTGACAAAGGCCAGTAGAGTGGCACCTATCCCGACAGAAATCCGCATGCCAGACATAGCGCCATCGGCTAAGGCTTCAACCACATTGGTGGCGCGTGGCAGTTCGACAGAGGTGATTTCATCGGCGCTGTGTTTGTCATTGTCGCTAGGCGGCATGAGGATTTTAGCCATCAACAGACCCGCGGGTGCCGACATAAAGGCGGCGGCGATCAAATAGTTAAGATCGACACCTAGCGCGGCATATCCGACTAAGGTACCGCCCGCGACTGAGGCTAAACCACAGCTCATGACCGCGAAGAATTGCGAATCGCTCATATGCTTTAAATAGGGTTTAATCACCAGCGGCGCTTCAATCATGCCGACGAAGATGTTTGCCGTGGCAGATAAAGACTCGGCGCGGCCCGTGCCCAGTAAACGCTGCAGAGCACCACCAATAATGTTGATCACCTTAGGCATTAACCCAATATGGTACAGGGCCGAGATCAGCGCCGAGAAGAAGATGATGATACCTAACACATTGATCGCAAATACGAAGCCGACTTTACCCGTGGCGAGATCGCCAAACAGGAAGCCAATCCCTTCGTTGCCATAGGCTATCACGCTCGACACCCCCGCAGTAACGGATTGCAATACGGCCTTACCTGCGGGGACGTAGAGCACTAACAGGGCAAATAGAATTTGTAAGCCTAGGGCTAAAATCACAGTGCGGTAGGGAATATTCTTGCGGTTCACTGACAGTAACCAAGCAAAAAACAAGATACTTATCATGCCTAATATCGCGGTCATAAGGGGTTATTCTTTTGAGTTAAGGAAGAAGTCGCGCATTGTAGGCCGAGTCGCAGTAAGGGCAAGTCGAGGGCGTTACTGGGCTGTTACGATAAAAGTGTTGAAAATAGCAACAGTTTAACTTGCTGTTTATGCAGGAGAATAAAAGCTATTTTAGCTACTGTTGCCCAGAGGAAATAATATTTGTGCCTGTGGCAATAATCGACATCATGCCACAGGCGGCTTTGGACTGGTGTCGTCGTCAGTGCTGGTTTGAAATGCAGCTTTAAGTGACTGCAGCTTAAGTTACAGTCTTACCTAACCAAGGTTTGAGCTTTTTATCCCAGTAGGGCGGGTGGCCGATATGGGACTTTAAACACTCGATTATCACCTTGTACTTAGTCGGTAAATGGCGCCGCCTTGGGTAAACCACATAAACGGGCATCTGTTGCAGTGGTTTCCAATCGGGTAAGAGTTGGATCAGTTTTCCGCTTTGAAACTCATCACTGAGTAAATACGTGGCCACATAGCCTATGCCGCGCCCTGCAATCACCGCATTGCGCACGGCTTCGGCTAAATCGACACGGTAATTTCCCGCCACATGCACGGTTTGTTCTAGGTCATCCTTAGCAAAACTCCAGCGATCATAATTACGGCTCTTGCTTTGATAGATAACGCAATTATGTTGCGCTAACGCCTGTGGATGGTGTGGCACGCCGTGCTTGAGTAAATAATCGGGAGAGGCGACCACCACAAAGTTAGTCTCGGCGAGGTGCTGGGCGATATAACCTTCGTTCAGCTGTTCATGGTTAGTGATCCACAGATCCAGGCCTTCTTCTAGCATGTCGGCTTTATGGTCGAACAGGCTTAGCTCAAATCGCAATTCGGGGTATTTTTGCTGCAACACTTCCAGTGCGGGGATGATGTGTAAGGTGCCAAAGGACTGGGAGGAACCGAGACGAATCGTACCGCTAATGTCATCGCGGGCATCTAGCATAATCGCATCGGCATTTTGCGTCGCTTCAAACACTTGCTCACAGTAATGGGCAAACTGTTGGCCCGCGTCGGTTAGCACTAAGGTGCGAGTGGTCCGCTGGACTAACAGCAAGTTCAGCTCTGCTTCCAGTGCGCCAAGCTGCTTGCTGACATAGGAAGTCGAGGTTTTTAACTTGGCCGCCGCTTGGGTAAAACTACCACTGGTCACCAGAGTGTGGAATATCACCATCTGGCTAGCTCTATGTTGTATCACGCTAGGCCCTCTAGAATCTAAATCGCTATTTTAAGCTAGCCTTGCCCTAACCGACAGCCGTTTGTGCCGATCGTGTGCTATTTCAAAACAAACTTACCAAACGGCACACGTTAAAGTCAGTTGCCCTAAGTGCGATTCTTACTTTACTCTTGAGTTAAATCTTAACACCCACAAGCTAGGGAAGACGTGTTACCTGTGGTTAGCTTGTTCAATGGAGGAATAACGATGACACAGCAAGACAAGCAAGCCTTAGCAGAAACAAGTCAGATACATGCCCAGAAAGTACAACCCATACCGCAGGAAGCCTTTGACTGGTATGACGAATATGCCCATGGCATTATCGATCGCCGTGAGTTTATGGGGCGGCTCGCAGGGCTGGTGGCGCTAGGTTTTACCATGACGATGCTCACGGGCGCACTCATGCCGAACTATGCCCTCGCCGAGCAAGTCTCCTTTAACGATCCCAGTATTCAAGCCAGCTATGTTAAGTTTCCCTCGCCAAATGGTTACGGTGAAGGGCGCGGCTACTTAGTCATGCCCGATGAGTTATTGCTAGCCGGCAGTGCCGCAGGTGAGCCGAAAACCTTAGATCTCAGTAAAAAAGCCGCTGTGGTATTAGTGGTGCACGAAAATCGTGGCCTTAATCCCTATATCGAAGATGTGGCTCGCCGATTAGCGGCGCAGGGTTATATCGCCTTCGCCCCCGATGCGCTTTATTCCCTTGGTGGTTATCCGGGTAATGATGATGCGGGCCGCGCCATGCAAAGCAGTTTAGACAGAGCCAAAATCGAGCAAGACTTTATTGCCGCTGCGCAGTTTTTAAAAGCCCATCCCCAAAGCAATGGCAAACTCGGTGCCGTGGGTTTTTGCTTTGGCGGCTATATCGTCAATATGCTGGCCGCCACGATTCCCGATGAACTCAATGCAGGCGTACCTTTCTATGGCACGCCAGCCGCTGCGGAACTGCGTAGCCGAGTAAAGGGGCCACTTATGTTGCAATTTGCTGGGCTCGATCAGCGGGTGAACGACACTTGGGCCGAGTATGAAACCCAGCTAAAAACCAATAAAGCCGATTATGTCGCCTATCTTTACCCTAATGTGAATCACGGTTTCCATAACGACTCCACTGGCCGATACGATAAAGCCACCGCCGAACTCGCTTGGGCGCGCAGCTTAGCTTTCTTTGATACTCGACTGCGTGGCTAAGTGGGAGTGAAGCTCCGCTTACTCTGATCCCGCTTACTTTGATTAAGTCGATGAGTGACCGATTCATGCGCGCTATATCATTCAAGCAAAAGCCGACGCTAGAGTCGGCTTTTATCTTAAATCTCCCACATATCTATGTGGGTTAGTCGTGCTCGAGGATCACTTCTTTTAAGCTTTGGATGGTCTTCACATCGAGATTACCAGCTTGTGTGCTCCAGGTGAGTCTTAGGTAATTGGCTAAGTCTTTAATCTGCTCGTCGCTTAACTCATCAGCATATCCCGGCATGGCATAAAAGCTGGTGGTAGCGTTGTAATGCTGGCTCTGAATACCTTTTAGTATTACGGCGACGATATTATGAGGACTCGCTTTATCTAAGGTGGCGTTTCCTGCCATCGCGGGGGCGACATTAGGACGACCTTCACCATTTTGACCATGACAACCGGCGCAGTAACCTTTGTAGAGCGTATAACCTGGCAGTTCAGGTTTATGGCCGTTAAAGGTGAGGGCTTGTGGTGTAATATCTTCATCGGTATCAAGCAGATAGCTGCTAACCGCGCGCATATCATCATCGGTCAAGTGGCTAAAGCTGTGATATACCACGGGATACATGCCGCCAAAGACAGTGCCTTTACGGGAGTAGCCTTCGGTAAACAGCGACTTAAGATCCTCATGGGTCCAGTTCTGCCTGTTAAGCTCGGCGGGGCGAATGTCCGATGCCTCTAGCCCTTCGATAATCGCGCCCTCAAAGTGCTTGTCCTGCTCCATGGCAAACATAGTGTCTCTTGGGGTGTGGCATTCACCGCAGTGCCCTAGGGCATTGACTAAGTAATTGCCGCGGTTCCAATGTTCGCTTTTTTCCTTGCTCGGGGTAAATTCCTTAGCATCGTGTGCGACTAAGTTCCAGGCTTTTAAGCCAAAACGCAGGTTAAACGGAAAGTAAACATCATTGTCGCGATTGGCTTGTTTGATGGGTTTAGTACTCATCAAATAGGCATAAATCGCCTGAGTGTCTGCGTCCGTGAGCAAACTGTAGGAAGTGTAAGGCATAGCAGGATAGAGGTTGCCGTTGACGCCAACACCGTGGTGCATGGCATCAAAAAACTCCTCGTAACTGTATTTGCCAATCCCGGTTTCTTTATCTGAGGTGATATTGGTTGAGTACACAGCGCCAAAGGGCGTTTCGAACGGCAAACCGCCCGCGAGTTCGCGCCCGCCGACTGCAGTATGGCAGGCCACACAGTCGCCTATCTTCATCAGATACGCGCCGCGTGCGATGTCGTTATTCGTATTGCCGCCTTCATCGGCAACGCTGCTGGAACAGGCGAGCAAACCTAGCCCTAAACTCAGGAGTAGATTGTGGCTCAACAGATTTTTTATCCTACTAATGTGCGGGAAATAGCGCGAGAAATGGCGCAGATTGGCTGATGTCATCACAGGGTTAGCCCCTTAGTTTTGAGGATCAGATCTTTGACCGCCGCATAGTATTTTACGTAGCCAGTACAGCGACATACGTGTTCACTCAAGGCATCTTCAACGACTTTTTCAACTTGATCTTTAGCGATAGGTTGTCGCTCTAATCGCTCAAGCAGCGCAGTCGATTCGTTGACAAAGCCCGAGGTGCACCAACCACATTGAAACGAAAAGTGCTCTAAAAAAGCCTCTTGTACTGGGCTCAGGGCGGTGATTTCGCCAAGGGAGTTTTGTCTAGCATGACCTTCGACAGTGCGGACGCGTTTACCATTAAAACGCTCTACACCATTGATGCAGGTACGAACCACTTCACTCATGCCTTGCTCGTCGTCGACGATCACTGTACAGGCGTGGCATACGCCTGCGCCGCAACCAAACTTAGTGCCTGTGAGGTTCAAGTATTCATGTAGAAACTCAATCATCATCACACCATCGGCGACTTCAATCGGGCCTACGGCTTGGTTATTAATGGTCAGTTTAATAGACTGGCTCATGCCATGGCCTCCTTAATTTTTTTCGCTGTCATAGGTAAATCGTAAAAGCGGACATGGGTTGCTTGATACACGGCTTCAATCAGCGCCGCGACCACAGGGATCATCACCACTTCGGCGATACCACGGCTGGGATCGTTATCAGATAACTGCGGCAATATGGTATGACGTTGATCCCACACGCCCACATGCCGCGCTAGCGGCACCTGATAGCGATTGAGGTTCCACGTACCATTGCCAGCGCCTGCTTCAAATGGCGGTAAGCCTTCATGCAGTGCATGGCCAATCCCCATCGCAAGGCCACCTTGAATTTGCCCTTCGACTAATTCTTTAACAATCACTTTGCCCGCCTCTAACCAAGTATGAGAACTCAGTAGCGTGACTTCGCCATTGCCTTCGTTTACGGCCACTTCAACCAAAGTGGCGCAGGGGGCGTAGTAAGTCACCATGGCATTGTTCAGTTCGGCTCTGGGATAACTTATGGCTTGACGATCGATCAAGTGATAGCCGTTAGACTTCATGCTGGCTTGGCGCGCTTTGATACTCATAGTCGTGTCGGAGGTGGCCGCAAACGTCGCGTTCCCTTCGCCGTATTGCAACGCCAGCGCATCGAGTGCTAAACGTTCTTTAGTGCCAAGAATGTCGAAATCGGCTTCGGCCCAAGCCCAGCGATTAAAGGCATGGCCCATCACGCCGATCACTAAACCCATATCGTGGGCGCGTTTCGCGAGAATATCGATCGACAGTGGCGGAAAGCCCAAGGCGGTTAACTTGCCATCGACCCAGCGACCATCCCGTGAGTTATGCAAATTAGTCGAACCCATTGGGGTGTTAAAATACAACTCGTTCCAAATTGATACCGCCGCAGGCCATAGGCCGTGGCGATAGATAATATCGGCGGCGATGCGGGTAACATGGCTTTGGTAATAGGCCGACATAGACGCCGACGATGCCATAGCTTTAACCGGTGTCCAGCGTGGATTAGCCGCCATTGCATCTTGGCGTTGCTGCGAAATAATATAAGGATTATCGGTTTGCACTAATTGCATCGCATCCCAAATATCCACTTCGGCGAGTTTTACCTCATCGGCAAAGTTGCCAAGGGCATCGCTGATCACAACGGCTTGGGAGGTTTGCGTGCCTGTGCCCATTTCGATAAAGCCGATTTCTAGGGTGATTTTTCCGTCTTTAGCTAGGCGAACCGCCGCACTTGGCGCTGCTGCACCCGTACCATAATCTTTGGTGGCGATACCAAAACCGACGCCGTAACGCATCCCTGGATGTTTGGCCTCATAGTCCTTTTTATTCACCGCGCGGTTTTGCCACACGGGAGCTTGCTCGGCCATGTCGAGCATTTCGCGGTAACGCAAAGTACCGTTAGGAATCGCACCTTGAGTATTACGCTGGCCAGACTCCATCACGTTGGCGGCGCGCAGTTTAAAGGGATCAACCTTTAGCTCGTCGGCGATCTCGTGGATCATACATTCCATCGCCGTCATCGATTGCAGCGTGCCATAACCACGCATCGAGCCCGCATCTGGATTACGCGACGCATAGGCGGTGGCGATAATATCGTTGCGCGGCGTGTAATAAATGCTTTGCATCGCTGTTGCGCCAACCGAGGTCACAGACGGAGTAAAGTTGACTCGTCCGCCGCCATCGACTGTCATCTGTGAAGTTAAGGCTTGGATTTTTAAGGTCGATTTATCCACCGCTAAGCGGCTTTTCATGATGAACGGATGACGTTTAAGGCCAGATTGGAATTGTTCGAATCTGTCATTGGCGAGTCGGATTGGCCCTTTGGCATAAACGGCCGCGATCACGCCGTAATAAGGAAATATCGAATGGTCTTTCGCGCCAAATCCGCCGCCGATATAAGGCGAGTGCACCACAAGATGTTTTACCTTGCCTGCTAGTGGGCTAGATAACAGCATGTGCACTGCCATCTCTTGAAAGTCCTGCGGCGACTGCGAGGTAATCACAGTATGAAAGGTTTGGCTAGCCGCATCATACCAGCCGTTAAAGGCTTCGGGTTCCATCATCATAGGATCGATGATCTGGGTGCGATATTCCCGCTCTAACACTTGCCATTGTTGATTGGCTTGGGCGCTAGCAATCTGCTTATCTATCTCACCCGCATAATAAAGCCCGCGCTCTGACACTGTCCCTTTGGCATTCGGATTGCCTAACCATTCTGGCTTGCGATCTTTTACGCTAGGGAAAAACAGCCCATCGTGGAGCGGGCTATATAAATCTTCCCTTGCGCCATTTTCACCTTCAACTCGAATAAGGCGCCAGCTGGCGTACGGGTCTTTGGTGTCCGATACAAACGGCGTTTGCTCACCAAAGCGCAGTAAGGTCTGGTCAAATTGCAGCAAGGACTTAGCTTGCTTAAAGGCGGGGAAACTGTCGAACAACAATATTGCCACCGCATGACCTAAGTAGTCGGCGGTTTGCCCCTCGGCCAGTAACATGTTGTCACCGTAAAAATCGGGCAGCTTGATTTTATCACGAGCCAGATCGGCCGCAGTGATCACTTTATAGGGCTTAGCCGACGCGGGCAGATGGTCGAGGGAAAAGCCTTGATAAACATGGGAGGCATCGGCGGCGCGTAGAATAAAAGCGTAACCTTGCTGCTTGGGCCAGCCTTCCATGTCCATAGCGCGGTAATCACGGCCATAGACCTTTTGGCCTGTGACCTTAGCTATGCCGTCGTTACGAAACTTAGGTTTGGATTGACCATTAACCTGAGTTTGCCATTGGGCTGCCAGTTCAGGTGAGACAATCGCCGCATTCGCGCGACTCATTTCCCACAACAAAGGGGCCGAATATACGGCAACCCCGCCAATCACACATTGCTTGATAAAGGTCCGGCGTGACGTATTAGATGGTTCCATATCTCAACCTCAGTTGTGCTTCCGTGTAATATCAGCCGCGCTACATGGTATCGCCCGATATAAGCTTGTTGTCGATCGACTTTTTATTGATTGTTGCGACATAGCTTTGATAAACACTGAATGTAAATTTACATTAGCCACGTTAGCATGTAGGGCCGAAAATGCAAATTTAGGCGGTTAATCGTTGCAGTTTTGACCAAGCTAAATCAGAGTGTAAAACCCGTGTTATCAGGCTTCTGCAGTGATGTTCGTACTGTGATTCAACTCAGTTACGTTATGGCTGAGTTTTGCTCAGTGCCCTTTGTTCGAGCCCTTGAGCAATGCACTCAATTGGGGCTTATTTGCGCGCCAAAATTAGGTCGCATGTACGCATGTAATAGTGAGTTAATACGGCCTAGCGGCCGAGGTGAATCAAAGTCGTGGGGCTTCACCCCACACCCGACCAAGGAGGACTGCTCGTCCTATCCTCCTTGGATGCTCCAAGACGCCCCTAGCGAAGTTACATGCATTAGTTACTGGCCTAGCGCTTATTCGAAAATCGCTAACGCTTCCGATGGTACATCCTGTACCCCGAAAGCTAGCTCGGCATCCATGCCTCGCTCACGTGATTTTCTTCAACGCCCGTCGGCAACTTCGCAGGGGAAGGTGTATTCCTTCGACTAAGGAGTTGTTGGCCAGTACCAACAAAGCAGATGCAAAGATTCGTCATCACTTAACTATCTAATTTGTAATGCTAAAGTTATAGACAAGTGTACGCTATGTCGCTATCTTAGGTTTTTAACAAGGATGAGCTTTAATCGCGTACCCGCGATTCGAGTCACTTGCATCAGGACGATGTGTCTTTTCTCTTTCTTAGATACCCAACTCCTCTTGCAAATTCGTGAATATGCTTTGGCACTTATTTTCTTGTTGCTCTGTGTTTGTAGCACTTTACTGAGTGTTATGGGTTAACCGTTTCGCGTTGAGTTCGGTGAGTTAATGCGGCCTCACGGCCGAGGTGAATCAAGGTCGTGGGTCTTCAACCCACACCCGACCAAGAGGGGATCAACAGCAATTCCCTCTTGGATCTCCCTTGCCGCCCCCCAATCTTCGGTTTGATTTTTCTATTATTTTAATAAGATTCATTTAGGTGAAAATTTCATGACTACTGTAATGTATCAAATTCAGAATGTTGATAATTTAATTTGTAGAAATATATCAGCTTATATGAGTAATCGAGATTTGTTATCTCAAAACTTATTATCACAGCTTAGAAATCTTATTGAAGGAGTTAGTGTTCTATTTCATAAAGATTCACTTTCTGCAGAGTTTAACTATCCTGCAATAGAGCCAGCAATCAAGTTTGTAAAGAGTAAGTCAGATCTTAATTTTATAGGTAGATTTCATAAGTTATTGCAAATTAGTGCATCACACTACACATTAGATGGTGATAATTCAGAGAGACTCATGCTTAAGTATTATGAGTATCTTTACAGAATAAAATCATTAATATATAAAAAATATAATTTTAATATACTTAATAATCTTGAATTATTTCCAGTGGATTTAGATCCATCGTTAACCGCTTATCATGAAATGATAGCAGGAAGAGTAAAAGGTGCTTACCAAACAAATTCAGAAAATATTTCATTTGGTAGATATTATATACATAAAATAAAACCTTTTTTCTTAGGTGGAGAAGTCTATTATGAAGTGATTTTTTTAAGAGCGATAAATAAGGTAAATAAGTTCGATAGATTAATTGCATTTACTAACATTGATATGACTGAAAAATATGCTTCTACGCTAACTCTTCAACGAGAGTCAATTAACGTGCTTGGTAAGGATATGCCAATCACAATAATTAGAGGGTGGGAGGTTTCAATTAGGCCTTGTGAATTTAATAATTATGGTTATCTAATTGGTCGTGACCTGAAAGTCAGAACAAATTCCCCTGAGTATTATAACTTAATGCGTTGGTTAACTCAGAACTCAACAAATCTTTTAGATTTAATAGGAATGGAGGGTTCTGATTATCAAGTAATAAGAAATCACTGTACTTCATCACTAACAACAAGTCCGCAGATATTTAGCATGTTAGACTATGTACGTATTTTTTATAGGGGAAATAATTCTGGCTCAAGAGTTTTGATTTATCTGATGTTGAGAATGAATAATCAGATATTAAAATCACAGTATGGTTTCCATAAATGCTCGTTATTAACTGGTTTGAATATTAGTTTTTCATGTATTCCTTTTGATACAATGCCATTCTGTACATCATTGGCAGGGCATAATCCAAAATACTGGGATCTTGTCGAAAGTATCGAGCAAAAAGGGAGAGAACATGAGCTAATGATCAGAAAGATAAAGAATAACGTCGAAAGACATTCTCTGTTATACACCCCGTTATCAGATTTAAGTGAATTTAAAAATATTGAGTTATTAAAGAATAGCTATAACAGAAGAATTTATAGCAAGCATTATGAAAAGCGAGAGATGGTCATTGAAAATGATCATGCATTTATAAATGGTTATGAAAAAGACACGTTGTCAATTATAAATAATCTTAGGCAGTATTCAAACTCTGGGATTCAAGGTTATTCAAATGCTGTTGAGCGCTGGGTAAAGGAAAGTACTAGAATTATAGATGATGAGGTAAAGTTTACTGCGCTTAAAGGATTGTTTGAGTGCTCAAAAGTTGCTCTCATATATGGTGCTGCAGGTACAGGAAAGTCCACAATGGTTGATCATGTTGCAAACTATTTTGGGAGCAATAGCAAGCTATTTTTGGCACATACAAATCCAGCTATAGATAATCTTAAACGGAAAGTTTCAGCTCATCAGAACTCGATATTTAGAACAATTAATAGTCATAAATATAAGAGTAAAGAAAATATAGAATATGATTTGTTGATAATTGACGAGTGTAGTACTGTTAGTAACTCTGATTTTTTAAATGTCATAAAAAATACGAAATATAAGTTGTTGTTACTAGTTGGTGATGTTTTTCAGATAGAGTCAATAGAGTTTGGTAATTGGTTTAGCGTGATACCATCATTTATTCCGCAGACTTCAGTTTTTGAACTAACCACACCATTTAGAACTAAAAATATATCGCTTTTAAGTTTTTGGAACAAAGTTAGAAAAATTGATGATGATATTGCAGAGGTTATTTCTAGAAATCAGTATTCATCTGTTTTGAATAGTTCTTTATTCGAGTCGTTAGGGAGGGATGAGATCATTTTATGCCTAAACTACGATGGGCTTTATGGTATAAATAATATAAATCTTTTTCTCCAAGCTAGTAATGTTGGTAAATCAGTTGTTTGGAAGGATACAGCATATAAAGTAGGAGATCCTATTTTATTTTCAGACTCAGAAAGGTTTAAAAAAGTTGTATATAATAACTTGAAAGGTTGGATAGATGACATTTTTTTTAGTAAAGGTGAGATACAATTTCAAGTTATTTTGGATAGGCCGTTAACTTCTTTTGATGTGATTGGTACAGAGTTGACTTGGATTAGAGACTCTGTCGTTCGCTTTTCGGTATATGACTATGGATATGAAGCTAGTGACAACGACGATGATGACTTGAATATGACAGTACCATTTCAAGTTGCTTATGCAGTATCGATACATAAGGCTCAAGGTTTAGAGTATGACTCTGTAAAAATAGTTATCACAGATGCTAATGAAGATGACATTACGCACAGTATTTTTTATACAGCGATTACACGAGCAAGAGATAGTTTAAAAATTTTTTGGACGCCAGAGACTCAGCAATCAGTGTTAAGTAAATTGAATCGGCAAAGTAATAAAAAGGATATTGCACTATTATCTATAAGAGGTAATTTAATTTAGGGTGATAAAATAGAGTAATTTATTTGGCTATCCATTTTTAAATTATTATATTCGGCAAAATTACAGGATATGCATAACTTTTTCAATGCGAAAAGTTAACTCTAAATGCCACAGAAGTTCACCGATCCCCTGCGAAGTTGCTGAAGGGCGTTGAAGAAAATAGCGTGACGCAGACAGGAAGTCTGCGTAGCTTTCGGGGGGAAGGGACGCCCCATCGGAAGCGTTAGCTATTTTCGAATAAGCACGAAGCCAGTATTCAATGCATGTAACTTCGCTAGGGGCGGCAAGGGGAGATGCAAGAGGGGGATTGCTGTTGATCCCCTTCTTGCCCTGGTGTGGAATGGAATTCCACGATTTTGATTTTGTTATTTATTTCAAAAGATAAGGTTTGCAATAGCTCGAAACAGAGCAGATTTATTGGAGGTAAATTGAAGTTTTTAGTGATTATCTTCGGCATAGCTGTGTCGATATATATGCATGGAAGTTGGTTGTCTGTCGATAACAAATGGTGGTGGGATTTACTGTTATCTTTCAATGTAAAAGCGTTAAGTGAAAACTTGGGGATGGTTGTATTTTGCTTTTGGATACATCTTCCACTGATGATCATATTTTCTTTAGCATGTGCTTTGATTATTAATCGAGTTGGGTATCCAAGGTATTTTATTTACTCTGTGTTAGGTACTTCATTTTTTACATTTGTTGTGCTGCCATCACTGCCTGTTTTCGATGTGTTATTAGCTGGCGGGATGAGTCCATTACGTTTTATCGATATCTTTGTAAAAACACTCATGTTTCTGACCTTGTTTTTTGTTTTTAATATACTTGTGAAAAAGTGTAATAGGTTGAATTTATTGGGTTAATTTTATTTTCGAGATGTTTTGCTGACTGTGTTTATTGATTTATTTTAGGGATGATTTAAGAGTTTTATGAAAAAAATTAGTTTTTTGGGTATGAGCATAGTGCTTGCTTTGACAGTAGTTATCGGTCTTGCAGTTGATTTTATGGTTGAATTTAAGTCTGAATCGATTTTTATGCAGATGAATATTTTTAGCTTTAAATTATTGTTTTCTTTACTTAGCATGCTCTGTGTGCAGATTGCTATTGCAGTCACTTTTAATTTGAAACTGTTACCTATGCTTATAGGTAAAGATTATCCGTCAAATTACTTTAAATGGTCTAAATTTCGACTTATAGAAGTTTTATTTTTATTTAACTTATGGGCTATGGGTCATCTTCAATATTTCACCGTCGTAATAGTTAATTTCGCTTTGGTTGAGTTGATACACTTATATTTAGTTTATAAAAGTATCAATAATAAGCTCGAGTCTACTATATAAATTAGTAAGTTGAGGACAATAAGGCGTGTGGAGTTGGCATAACTCTTTCAATGCGAAAAGTTAACTCTAATCTTACAGAAGTTCACCGATCCCCTGCGAAGTTGTCGAAATACGCAGATAAAAATGCCGTGGCGACATCATGGATGATGGCGCAGGCTCGGGGGCACATGGATGTGCCATCTGAGCCGTTAGGCGATTTTTATTGGAGTATGAGACAGGTAACTAATGCATGTAACTTCGCTAGGGGCGTCTTGGAGAATCCAAGGAGGATAGGACGAGCAGTCCTCCTTGGTCGGGTGTGGGGTGAAGCCCCACGACCTTGATTTTAACTTTCTAAAGTAAAAAATTAGGGGCGATAACTCGCCCCTTAACTTTGCCCATTTATAAAGTTGCTTAAATTCAGTTCGGGCAACTTACTGAGTAAACATGATTACTCGGGATCATAATCCAACACTGGCGCCAGCCACTTCTCCGTTTCGGCAATGCTCATCCCTTTACGCTTGGCATAATCTTCCACTTGATCACGGCCTATGTTACTCACGCCAAAGTAGCGGGATTTCGGGTGGGCGAAATACCAGCCCGATACTGCCGCTGTCGGGAACATGGCGTAGCTTTCGGTGATGTTCAAGTCGATGGTTTCATCGGGCTTGAGCAAGTCCCATAACAAACCTTTTTCTGTGTGGTCTGGGCAAGCTGGGTAACCCGGTGCTGGGCGTATGCCTTTGTATTTCTCGCGGATTAAGGCTTCGTTGCTTAACTGCTCATCGGCCGCATAACCCCAAAACTCTTTACGTACCCGTTCGTGCATCCGTTCGGCAAAGGCTTCGGCCAAACGGTCGGCTAAGCATTTGAGCATGATGGCGTTGTAGTCGTCGTGGTTGGCTTCAAAACGCGCCACATGTTCGTCTATGCCATGACCTGTGGTCACCGCAAAGCCGCCCATGTAATCGGCGACGCCTGAGTCTTTTGGTGCAACAAAATCGGATAGGCAGAAGTTGTCGTTGCCGACACGTTCAAGCTGCATCCGCAGGTGATGTGTGGTCATTTCGACTGTGGTGCGCGACTCATCTGTGTAGAGCTCGATATCATCGTAATTCACGGTATTGGCTGGGAATAAGCCGATAACCGCTTTTGCCGTGAGCCACTTTTCTTCGATAATTTGCTTGAGCATGGCCTGACCATCGGCGAACAGCTTTTGCGCCTCGACGCCGACCACTTTATCGCTGAGGATTTCAGGGTAATGGCCATGTAGTTCCCACGAGCGGAAAAACGGTGTCCAGTCGATACGCTCGACTAAGTCTTCTAATGGATAATTATCAAACACTTGGCGACCGAGCACGTTTGGCGTGAACGGGGTGTAGTTGGCCCAATCGTGTTGGCAGCGGTTTTCACGGGCCGCTTCGAGTGACACTATCTCTTTGCGCTTGGCTTGGGATAGACGCTTAGTACGCATGTCGTCGTATTCAGCATAGGTTTCGTCTATGGTCGCTTGGCGTGTCTCGTTGTTGATGAGCTTACTCACCATAGGCACGGCGCGGGACGCATCGGCGATATAAATGGCGCCATGGGGATAATGGGGCGCAATCTTTACCGCTGTGTGGATTTTAGAGCAAGTCGCGCCGCCGATAATTGCTGGAATGGTTAAGCCTTCGCGGTGAAAGGTTTTCACGTTATGCACCATCTCGTCCAGACTCGGAGTGATGAGGCCCGACATGCCGATGATATCGATATTGTGTTCTTTCACGGCGTCGAGAATTCGCTCCACCGACACCATCACGCCTAAATCGAATACCTCAAAACCGTTACAGGCGAGCACCACGCCGACAATATTTTTGCCAATATCGTGCACGTCGCCTTTTACCGTCACCATCAAAATCTTGCCGTTAGATTGGCCTTCGACCTTTTCCAGCTCGATATAGGGGTTTAAGTAAGCCACGGCTTTTTTCATCACCCGCGCCGATTTCACCACCTGCGGCAGGAACATCTTGCCCGAGCCGAATAAATCGCCGACCACGTTCATGCCATCCATCAAGGCGCCTTCAATCACATCCAGCGGACGTTTCGCTTCTTGGCGAGCGGCTTCGGTATCTTCATCGATAAATTCGGTAATGCCTTTGACTAGCGCATGGGATAAGCGTTGGCTCACCGGCCAGCTGCGCCATTCTAAATCTTCTTTCTTACCCACCTGCGCGCCATCACCGCGGAATTTCTCTGCGATTTCAAGTAACTGCTCGGTATTGCTCGAGCCTTCAACTGGGCAGGGCAAGTTAAGCACCACGTTTTCGACCCGCACTTTAAGCTCAGGATCGATATCGTCGTAAATGGCTAATTGACCCGCGTTGACAATGCCCATGTCCATGCCGACTTTGATGGCGTGGTACAGGAATACCGCGTGAATCGCTTCGCGCACGGGGTTGTTACCGCGGAACGAGAACGACACGTTCGACACGCCGCCCGAAATCATCGCGTGGGGCAGGGTGGCTTTAATCGCCTTAATGGCATCAATAAAATCGACGGCATAGTTGTCGTGTTCATCGATACCCGTGGCGATGGCAAAAATGTTCGGGTCGAAGATGATGTCTTCGGGCGGAAAGCCGACCTTATCGACCAGTACGCGATAGGCGCGGGTACAGATTTCGATTTTACGCGCTTTAGTGTCGGCCTGACCTTGCTCGTCGAATGCCATGATAATGGCCGCCGCGCCGTAGCGTTTCACTAAGGTGGCTTGCTCGATAAACTTGGCTTCGCCTTCTTTGAGGGAAATAGAGTTAACTATGCCCTTGCCTTGAATACATTTGAGGCCAGCTTCGATCACTTCCCACTTAGAGGAGTCGATCATAATAGGTACGCGACTGATGTCGGGCTCAGAGGCAATCAAGTTTAAAAACTTGTGCATGATCTCGGCGCCATCGAGCATGCCTTCGTCCATGTTGATGTCGATGATTTGCGCGCCGCTTTCGACCTGCTCGCGGGCGACATCGAGCGCCTGCTCAAACTTGCCTTCTTTGATCAGCTTTAAAAACTTGGCCGAACCTGTGACGTTGGTGCGCTCACCCACGTTAACGAACAGGGATTGGGCGTCGATAGTCAGTGGTTCCAAACCTGCCAAGCGGCAAGCTACCGGAATGTCTGGCAAAATACGTGGATCGTGACGGCTCACCGCTTCGCGGATCACGCGGATATGTTCAGGCGTACTACCACAACAACCACCGATAATATTGAGCATGCCTTCGCGCGCCCAATCTTCGATCACATTCGCCATATCTTCTGGGGTTTCATCGTAACCGCCAAACTCGTTCGGCAGGCCTGCATTCGGATGCGCCGACACATAACATTCGGCTATACGGGATAATTCTTCGACGTACGGGCGCAATTCTTTTGGCCCAAGTGCACAGTTAAGACCGATAGATAAGGGCTTGATATGGCGAAGGGAATTGTAAAAGGCTTCGGTCGTTTGGCCAGTCAGTGTGCGACCAGAGGCATCGGTAATGGTGCCCGAAATCATGATCGGCAATCTGTCTTTAGAATGCTGACCGAATAAGTCATCGAATACGGATTCAATCGCAAACAGCGCGGCTTTGGCGTTTAAGGTATCGAATATAGTCTCGACCATAATGATATCCGCGCCGCCCTCAATCAGTGCCTTAGTGGATTCTTTGTAAGCAGTCACTAACTCATCGAAGCTGACGTTGCGGTAGCCTGGGTCGTTCACATCAGGGCTAATCGAACACGTACGGTTAGTGGGGCCTAACACACCGGCGACATAGCGTGGAATGCCTGTGGCAGCAAAGGCTTCATCACAGGCTTCACGGGCGAGGCGCGCGCCGACTAAGTTAATTTCGGCGGACAGCGACTGCATGTCGTAGTCGGCCATGGCGATGGTGGTGGCGTTAAAGGTGTTGGTTTCAATGATGTGGGCACCGGCATTTAAGTAGTCGGTGTGAATTTGTTTGATGATGTGAGGCTGTGACAAGACCAAGAGGTCGTTGTTACCTTTGACATCCGTATGCCAATCTTTAAAGCGTTCGCCGCGATAGTCCTCTTCTTCCAGCTTGTAGCCTTGGATCATAGTGCCCATGGCACCGTCTAAGATCAGAATGCGCTCTGCAAGCTGTTTGCGAATGTCTGCCAATATCTGGCCGGCTTTGGTAGAGGGTATCGTCATAAATAGTTACCTTAAATACAGCTAAGTTAAGTCCAAAAATCGGCCATTGTTATGCTAAGTGCATTTTATTGTCGTCAGCCGACATTTTTTGAATACTTGTTCTTAAAAATTTGTTTTGGACATTTAAACGTATAGACGTCCATAATACGCGACTTATGATTGTCAGGGCAAGATGAAAGTCAAAGGCATTCGGAGCGAGAATCTAGAATTTAGGCCCTCGGCTTGAGTTCCTAGCATCTAGTCCCTAACTAAAAAGGCATATATGAAACAAGTTCGATTGTTATTGTTACGCCACGGTGAGTGTGAAGGCGGCGCGATCTTGCGGGGTCGTGTGGATGTGCCTTTAAGCAAAAAGGGTTGGCAACAAATGTCGGCAGCAGTTGAGTCACAGGCCAGCGTGTGCAGTGCGATTTACAGCTCGACTTCACGCCGCTGCGCCGATTTTGCCCACGCTTTTGCCGCCGAGCTGCACTCGACGGCGGCACGGATATCTGAGTCAAGGCCATTGCAGGCACAGTGTTTGTCGGGTTTACAGGAAATTGATTTTGGTGATTGGGACGGTTGTCGGCTCGATGAACTGTATCAACAAGAGGGCGAACGCTTAGCGGCGTATTGGCAAAACCCTTGGCAAAATCCGCCGCCCAATGGTGAAACTATGGCAAGTTTTGAGTCGCGGGTGAATGGGACGATTGACCAGATACTCGCCGCCGAGTTTGAACGATTGACCCTTGACTCACATAAAATGGGTAATGAAAACAGTGCCATTAATGAAACCGCTGATAATATGCCTGCCACTCAAGTGTGGGTCGTGACCCACGGCGGGGTGATCCGTCACTTAATGGCGCGTGCCTTAGGGGTTGAACGGGCGGTGGGGTTTTATAGTCAACTCGATTTACCCGTGGCGGCCGTGGTGAGCATTAATGTGCTGCAAGATGAACAGGGTGCCTGCTATTGGCGTTTAGATTGGCCGAGTGGGCGCAGGTGTTGAGGCCTTATTTCACGACCTAGGCGCTATGGTGTAGGCGTGATTGTTTGGCGAGAATAAGCTGACATGAAAATATTCTGATTTAAACAGCATTGCCTAATGGGATAGATGTAGGATAATGCTTTTCCCTGACGTTTGAACAAGATAGCGTATTACATGCGCAATGAGTGATAACGTCGCAGAAATAGGTGTTGGGAATAGACTCTCTTTGTTCGAATCGCTCCGTTGTTTTAATTCACAGTGGCGTTGTTAACAAAGAGCATATCAACCCAAACATAATAGGGAATCGGGGAGCTGCTTGTTAGTCAGCCCGAACTGTGCCCGCAACTGTGAGTAGTGAAAAAGATCTCGAATCTTATTCCCTACGAGTCAGGAGACCTGCCTATTTCTGTTATCGCTGCGTGCAGCCTTAGTTCTCGAGCGGGTGACTCGAGGGAGCAGATGACAATGTGCACAACCTTTTTTTATACAGGTTTGGACTCGATAGGAGCGCCGCTTAGGTGAAACTTTCCGCAATCCAAACTAACAGCCCCGTGAATGACACTAACCCATCATCGAGCCCGTCAGTCGCGCTCAATGTGAGTCATTTGAGCTGGTGTATCGATGGCAAAACCATACTTTCCGGTATTAACTTTACGCTGCCAACGGGGCAGATGCTGGGGCTGATTGGCCCTAACGGTGCGGGCAAGTCTAGCTTGCTGCGCTGTTTGTATCGGTTTGTTCGCCCGACTCAGGGCAAAATTACCCTTTTTGATCAAGATATTGAGCGCTTGTCGCCCAAGGCGTTTGCCTGTCGCGTCGCCGTAGTGCAGCAGGATACACCGCACTATTTTGACCTCACCACAGAGCAATTAGTCAGCATGGGCTTAACGCCCCACAAGGGCATGTTCGATACCAATTCGAGCTGTGATATTGAGCGTATTGCAAAGGCTTTAGAGAAAGTTGGCTTGAGCCATAAGATGCACCAACAATATGAGCACTTATCCGGCGGTGAAAAGCAACGCGCCTTAATTGCCCGCGCCATAGTGCAGCAGCCGCAGCTTTTAATCCTCGATGAGCCAACGAACCACCTCGATGTGCGCTATCAAATTCAAATCCTCGAATTGGTGCGTAGTCTTGGGATTAGCGTGATTGCCTCAATTCATGATCTTAATTTAGCCAGTGCCCTGTGCGACAGTTTGTTGTTGATCCATAACGGGGAAGTCAGCGCTATGGGGACGCCAACCGAAGTATTAACCGAGGCGCGAATTGGCGATGTGTTTGGTGTGTGTGCTCAGGTATCGCCCCATCCACAACATAAAAAGCCCTTAATCAGCTATTTTTATGGTTACCACCATGTAGATTATGGCCTGAACGAGCGAGGCGAGGGTGGATGACTCTGGGGAGTAAACAATATTTCATCTCATATTTGGGGCGTATCGTGACACCGTTGACGAGACAACAACTGATGCTGCTCGTATTAGGTATCATCACTTTGATAACGCCTATTGCCGCAACGAGTTTTGGTGCGGCTAACATCAGTTTTATGGATGTTATTCAAGTATTTATCAATAAAGCGACGAACCTCACTCAAGCCAATGGTATGACAGAACGCATTGTGATGGAGCTCAGGCTACCGCGCATTTTACTGGCTTTTGTGGCGGGTGCGGGTTTGTCACTGGCGGGCAGTGTGTTGCAAACCGTGACTCGCAATCCGCTCGCCGATCCCTATTTGTTTGGCATTAGCTCTGGCGCGTCCTTTGGCGCTGTGGTGATGTTGACCTTATTCACTGGCTCTGGATTTTTTGATAATGCGGGCATGGCGGCACATTCTGGGCTTTTTAGCGGTTCGGGTGCCTTGTCTGGATTACTTTGGTTTAGCTTGCCCTTGGGCGCTTTTATTGGTGCGAGTTTGTCGGTGTTGATAGTGCTTGCCTTGTCTGGGCTTGGGCTCAATAGCCAAGTGGAGCGCATGCTGCTCTCTGGTGTGGCGACCTCCTTTATGTTCGGCGCATTAACGAGTCTGCTGCTGTATTTCGCCAGTCCGCAGGCGACAGCCTCTGTGCTGTTTTGGAGTTTAGGCAGTTTCGCAAAGGCCAGTTGGTCCTTGTTAGTACTGCCGACACTGGTGATTGGTGCGAGTTTATTCATTATTTTAGGCATGAAACGGCAGATCATGGCGTTGCAGGCGGGGGATGAAACGGCGCATACCTTAGGGGTGAATGTGCCTAAGCTGCGGCTCAATATGTTGCTGCTCTGCTCCTTGATTACCGCTATTTTGGTGGCTACCTGCGGCGGTATCGGTTTTGTCGGGTTAATGATCCCCCATACCGTGCGTATGCTGTTTCCTGGTCGTCAGCCGATTCTATTAACGGCGCTGGTGGGCGGATTATTTATGGTGTGGATTGATGTGCTGGCGCGCTGTTTGTTGGGCAATCAAGAGTTGCCCGTGGGGATTATCACGGCGGCCATAGGTAGCATGTTCTTTTTGCTGATTTTGCGTAAACGCAGAGTCATGCCGTAAGCACCTAGTCAGAACGTAATCCTAGAGTCATCTAGCAAGCGCAGACTGGCGAGATAATCAGCATTTTTGTTGATATCTGCCCCGCGATTGGAAATGCAAAATTGGACATGTTAGTCATAGACGCAGGATGCGTTGTGGTTATTTAAGATAATAAGTGGAGTGTGGATGTCTCAGTCAGCCGTGTCTTTTCAAATCAGCCCTGTGAGTAAAACGCAGGATCCATTGATCCAGCAGAAAATTGATCTTAAGACTAAGCCGCCCGGCGCCTTAGGTCAGCTCGAATCCTTAGCCTTACAGATTGCCCGCGTGCAAGCGACTGATTCACAACAAACGGATCAGCCACAAAATACTGTGCTGAAAATCGTTCATCCAACTATGTTAGTGTTTGCGGGTGATCATGGTATTGCCGCAGAAGGCGTGTCGATTGCCCCTAGCGAAGTGACGCGCCAAATGGTGCAAAACTTTGCCCATGGCGGCGCGGCGATTAACGTTTTTTGTCGGCAGGTGGGCTTTAGGCTCGAAGTGATCGATTGCGGCATTTTAACGCCAGTCGAAGGGGTTAAAGGCATTATCGATCAGCGTCTTGGCGCGGGTACAGGGGCGATTCATTTAGAGCCTGCAATGGCGCTGGAAACCGTCGATAAAGGCTTTGCGATGGCGCGCGATTTGATTGAGCGTCACCATCAAGCTGGTTGTAACTTAGTCGCCTTTGGCGAAATGGGTATTGCTAATACCTCGTCTGCTGCGGCCATTATGGCGGCGATCATGCAGCTCGACGTGATTGATTGTGTCGGCCGTGGCACGGGCATCAATAGCGAAACCTTAGAACGTAAACTCATGTTGATTGAGCTGGCGTTATTGCTGCATCAAAGCGCCTTAACTGGGCCAAAGTCAGTGTTAGCTTGCCTAGGTGGCTTTGAAATTGTGCAGATGACGGGGGCTATGTTAGCCGCCGCCGAGCGTAAAATGCTGGTGGTTGTGGACGGTTTTATCGCCACGGCGGCGGCATTAGTCGCGGTGCAAATTGCCCCCAATGTGCGCGATTATTTGATTTTCGCCCACCAGTCAGACGAGCAAGGACATCAGCGGATGTTAGAATTTTTGCAGGCGAAACCTTTATTATCACTCGGGCTGAGATTAGGTGAAGGTACGGGCGCAGCCTTGGCGTTGCCGCTTATTCAAGCCTCAGTAAATTTTTACAATCAAATGGCGAGTTTTAGTGATGCGGGGATTGAGGCTGTTGTATGATGTGCTCTGCTAAGTCGCTTATTTTACTTATTTAAAATAATAACTTTTTAGCCAACCGTTTTAATCTTAAACCTTGCAGCAAGTGTTAATTCACTAAGGATGCTTTATGTCAGAACGCGAAAGCTGGCACAAAGAGATAGATTTGTTTTTAGTTGCCATGGGCTATTTTACCCGCATTCCTATGCCTAAATGGGTCGAAGTCGATAGCGATAAGTTGAATAAGGCCAGCCGTTATTTCGGTCTCGTCGGTCTTTTGGTCGGCCTGTTAAGTGCCATTGTATTTTGGCTGACGCAGAACTGGCTCCCCGCCGGCGTCTCTGTGCTGTTAGCTATGTTGGTTGGCGTCTTGCTCACGGGCGGATTTCACGAGGATGGCCTAGCCGATACCTTCGACGGTTTTGGCGGTGGTTGGACGGCGGAAGACAAGCTACGGATCATGAAGGACTCGCGCCTTGGCAGTTATGGTGCACTGGCATTGATGTTGGCCCTGCTGCTGAAATGGCAGTTGCTCGTCGAGTTGGCACTGTACGATCCTGTGGTCGCGGGCTCGGCGCTTATCGTCGCACACACGGTCAGCCGCGTGGTATCAGCCAGTATCATCTTTAGTGAAAAATATGTCCGCGATGACGAGACCAGTAAGTCTAAGCCGTTATCGCAACATCAAGGCATTAATGAGCTGCTTATCTTGATCGCCAGCGGCGTATTAGTGCTGTTATTCCTCAAGGGGTTAGCGGCATTGTCATTGCTATTGGTGATGATAGGACTGCGCCGTTTGATCATAGTGATCTTTAGACGCCAGATTGGCGGTTACACGGGTGATACCTTAGGCGCGGCGCAGCAAATATCTGAAATCGTGTGTTATTTTGTATTGCTCGTTGTAGGTAACATACTGTGATCCACCTCGTCCTAGGCGGCGCCCGTAGCGGTAAGAGTCGCTATGGTGAAGCCTTAGTGCGCCAGTACACTGCGCTCGGCTTCGATGCCTGCTATGTGGCCACGGCGCAGGCGCTGGATGATGAAATGGCGACCCGTATCGCCAAACATCAAGCGGGACGAACGGACGATGGTATCGAATGGCAATTGTTTGAAGAGTCGCTCGCCCTTACGGCACTGTTAAAGCGCTTAGCAAAACCTGGGCGAGTGATTTTAGTGGACTGTTTAACCCTTTGGTTGACCAATCAATTACTTGCATCCAGCGCCAAAATTGATGATGAACCAGCATCGACTGAGTGGCATGCGACTGACTTTATAACCTCTGCCAGTTCAACCTCTAACGATGAAGCTTTGGCGAGTTGGCAGGGGGAGAAAAGCGCTTTTGTGGATTCACTTGCCGAGCTCGAAGGTGTGGTGGTGTTGATCAGTAACGAAGTTGGCTCAGGTATCGTGCCCTTAGGTGAGTTGAGCCGACAATTTGTCGATGAAGCGGGCTGGTTAAACCAAGCCGTTGCCGCTTTGGCTGACAATGTCACCTTAGTGGTCGCGGGTTTACCCTTGGCACTCAAACCACTGTAATCTAAATATGTTAAGTGATATTTAGACTGAGCTTTTACCTTTATCCCTGCAAACTAGAATAAGTTTTTTAGCCCTATGCCCTCTCCAAACACAGACAACACAGGCTGTGCAACTGCACTCGATAGCGCTAACGCTTTAGCTATTCATTCTGCTGCTAATCTTGCGGTGAATACGCCTGCTGTTAATTCTGCGGTGAATAGGCCTGCTGTTAATTCACCTCGGCGCGCAAAAATCTTGATGGTGCAGGGCACAACATCCGATGCGGGTAAAAGCACCTTAGTGGCGGGGATTTGTCGTTTGCTCGCCCGAGAGGGCGGTAAGGTTGCGCCCTTTAAGCCGCAAAATATGGCGCTCAATAGCGCTGTAACTATTGATGGCGGCGAGATTGGCCGCGCACAGGCGTTGCAAGCCGTGGCCTGTTATCTTGAGCCCCATACCGATTTTAATCCTATTCTGCTTAAACCTAGCTCGGACACGGGCGCGCAAATTATCGTTCACGGCAAAGCCCTGACAACGCTGGAAGCCTCGGCCTTTTTTGGGCCTAAATCTAAGGATTACAAGGCAATGGCACTCGCTGCTGTGCTGGAATCCTTCGAGCGATTAAGTGGCCAGTATCAAACCATAGTGGTGGAAGGCGCGGGCAGTCCGGCGGAGATCAATCTGCGCGAGGGCGATATTGCCAACATGGGATTTGCCGAAGCTGTAGATTGCCCAGTGATTATTATTGCCGATATCGATAAAGGTGGCGTATTTGCCCATTTGGTCGGGACGCTGGCGCTGTTATCTGAGTCTGAACAGGCGCGGGTAAAGGGCTTTGTGATCAATCGTTTTCGTGGCGATATTAGCCTGTTGCAATCTGGCCTCGATTGGCTTGAAGCTTATACGAACAAGCCTGTTTTAGGCGTGTTGCCTTATCTGCACGATTTACATCTCGATGCCGAAGATGCGCTGGTAAGTTCACCGACCAAAGGTGCTAACAGCCGCTTAAAAGTGCGGGTATTAGTGTACCCAAGGATCAGTAATCACACGGATTTTGATCCGCTGCGGTTGCATCCCGATATCGATTTTGACTATGTGTCATTGCAAACCCAAGCCGCGAGTCACGCCACTCATTTGCCCGCCGCCGATTTATTGATCTTGCCCGGCAGTAAGAATGTGCGCGCCGATTTGGCCTTTTTACGCCAGCAAGGTTGGGATAAGGATATCGACACACACCTGCGTTACGGCGGCAAAGTGCTCGGCATTTGCGGCGGTTACCAAATGTTAGGCCAAAGCATTGCCGATCCCTTAGGGATTGAAGACAGTGCGGGCGATACCGAAGGACTTGGCTACTTACCATTGAGCACAGAACTGAAAGCCGATAAACAGTTACGGCGGGTGAGCGGTGAGCTAACGTTAATTGGGCAAAGGGTTGCAGTGCAGGGCTATGAAATCCACTGCGGCGAATCACGTTATCTTATCCCTAGGCTTGAACAAACGAATGCGCCCTTGCAGTTAATCCCAGAATCGACATCATTAACCGCGCCTACGGTGAGTTTTGCCGATGGCCTGCAAAGTGATGATGGGCAAATCTTAGGTACTTATTTACACGGGTTGTTTGATAGCCCTGATGCCTGTCAGCTGATCCTGCGCTGGGCGGGATTAAACGATGCTAAGACCATAGATATCAATCAAATACGTGAGCAGCAACTCGAGCGTTTAGCCGATGTACTAGCCGAGCATCTAGACATGCAAAAATTACAGACTATTTTGGATGCCGCAGTTCAGCGTTGAATTCGGCAAAGAACGGATATTAAGAGAGCGGCATTTACAAATTGAACCATTTATACAAGCAGACATTTTTAGCAGCAGAGTGAAGAGAAGACCATGACAGCACAAAACGACAATGAACAAGCGCAAATCAAGGCCGAACGCCACAAGGCTCGCCAACAAAAAGTGAAAGCGGGTGTGGATGCTAAAATTGCCGCCGCCCAAGAAGAGAAGGGCATTTTGCTGGTATTAACCGGTAACGGCAAAGGTAAATCGACCTCAGGTTTTGGCACAGTTGCCCGTGCCGTCGGTCACGGTAAAAAAGCCGCGGTAGTGCAATTTATTAAAGGCACTTGGGAATGCGGTGAGCGCAACTTACTCGAAGGTGCTGGGGTTGAGTTTCATGTGATGGGCACAGGTTTTACCTGGGAAACCCAAGATAAAGAAAAGGATACCGCCGCCGCTGTGCTCGCTTGGGAAGCCGCTGAAAAGCTGCTGCAAGATGAGTCGATTGACTGCTTGATGCTGGATGAGCTGACCTACATGGTGAGCTATCACTATCTGGATGTGGAACGTGTGCTTAGCGCACTTAAAAATCGCCCACCGATGCAGCATGTGATTATTACGGGCCGTGCTTGCCACCGTGCCATCATCGAGCTTGCAGATACGGTCAGCGAAGTGCAGCCGCTGAAACACGCCTTCGAAGCGGGTATCAAGGCACAGCAAGGTTTTGATTACTAATCGAACTTGGTAAAAGTCGGCGCATAAGCGACTGAGCATAGATGATTGTGCATAAGTGGCTGAGCATAAGAAAGTGAGCATAAGAAAGTGAGCATAAGTGGCGGTGCACGCCGGTTGCGATTCGACCTCAGTCGCGCGAATGGCTTTAGCGCGGGTACAAGATCAGGTAAGTTTTAGGGCTAGTGGCTATGGCGTTAGTGACTATGGCGTTAGTGGCTATGCGTTAGCGACTATCTGTTATTGGCTGGCAGCTAGGCCTTTAGCCACTACTAGCCGTTAGTCGCTAACCGTTCAACGTTCAAAGTGTTCTCAAGGATGATCCTATGAATAAGCGTATCGTGATTTGTGCCGATGGGACTTGGAATCGGCCCGAGAAAGATCTAAAGGTCGATTTCCCAACCAATGTGCTGCGCCTCGCTCGGGCGATTAGCCCCTTGGCCAGTGACGGTAAACCCCAGCAAGTGTTTTACGATTGGGGTGTCGGTTCCTATTACGATGAAGCCATGGGCGGCGCAACAGGGCGCGGTTTGCATAAAAACATCATGGATGGGTATCGCTATATAGTACAAAACTATTCCCCAGGCGATGAGATTTACCTCTTTGGTTTTAGCCGTGGTGCTTACACTGTGCGTTGCCTGTGTGGCTTGATTAATAACTGCGGCATACTCAAACGCCCCGATGCGGCATTGATCCAGCAAGCCTTCGACCATTATAAAAAAAGCAGTGCGCCCTTTGCGCCTGATGGTGAAATATCCCTCGAATTTAGAGCTAGATACAGCCATGAATCGCGGGACATCAAGTTTGTTGGCGTGTGGGATACCGTTGGCGCCATGGGGATCCCTATCTCGTTTTTAGGCTTGTTCGAAGATAAAGATGAGTTTTACGACACTAAAATCGGCCGCAATGTGCGCGTTGCCCGCCATGCCTTAGCCATAGACGAACACCGCAGCGACTTTGAGCCAACCGTTTGGCAACTGCGTGACAATATGGACATGCAACAGGTGTGGTTTGCCGGTGCCCATAGCAATATTGGCGGCAGTTATAAACCCGATAAAGACGGTGCATTGCTGTCGGATAATGCGTTGCTGTGGATGATATCCGAGGCGCAGAAATTTGATTTAAGCCTAGAGCCACACTTAGCCGCGAGTGTGCATCCGAGTCCGTTAGCCACCTTGCATGATTCGAGGCGCAGCTTTTATCGGATAAAACAGGAATATTTGCGACCACTCGACCCTGAGCAAGTCCCGGTACTTTTGCATCATTCAGTGAAGGCTCGCTGGGATCAAGATCCTAAGTATCGCCCCAAGAATCTACAAACCTATATCGAACACTATGGCTGGCCAGAGCAGCTAGTTTAACTTTTTAAAAATTAAGGCATATCATGATTAAGCGACACTTAGCTGGACTCGTTTTTGGGCTCAGCTTGTTTCTTCCCCACGGCGTGTTGGCCGATCCCGCTAAACGCATTATTGCGCTCTCGCCCCACGCGGTAGAAATGCTCTACGCCATAGGCGCGGGTGATGCCATAGTGGCCGCAACTGATTATGCGGATTATCCCGAGGCAGCCAAAAAAATCCCGCGTATTGGCGGTTACTATGGCATTCAAATGGAGCGGGTGATGGAGCTTAATCCCGATCTGATTGTGGTGTGGGATACGGGCAATAAAGCCGAAGACATCAATCAACTTAAGGCTCTGGGTTTTAATCTTTATGGTAGCGATCCCAAAACCTTAGAAGGGGTTGCCAAGGAACTGGAAGAGTTAGGTAAATTAACTGGCCACGTTGAAGAAGCGAGCAAGGCAGCCGCTGCGTACCGCGCTGAGCTTAGTCGTTTAAGGAGCGATAATGCCAGTAAATCTGAGCCTAAAGTGTTTTATCAACTCTGGTCTACGCCCTTGATGACGGTTTCTAAAAACAGTTGGATCCAACAAATCATCAGTGTCTGCCATGGCCAAAATGTGTTTTACGATGCCGCCAGTGATTACCCGCAGGTGAGTTTAGAAAATGTGTTGCTGACCTTGCCCGAGGTGATTTTGCAAAGCCAAGAGGAAGGCAATGTTAAAGGTGTCGATTGGAGCCAATGGCCCGAAATTCCCGCCGTTAAAAATCAGCATATTTATCAGCTTAATGCCGATTTATTACACCGTGCGACGCCCAGAGCCTTACTCGGCGTTCAAGCCTTATGTGATGCCTTGGATAAAGCGCGTTAAATAAAAACGCCTGACAGATTATTCCGTCAGGCGTTTAGTCCGATGTCGCTATTGTTTAAGGAGTTAGAAAGGTGCGTTTATATCGACCACATCAATCAGCTTGTGGTTTACAAACTCTTTCAATCCTAAATCAATCAACTCGCGGCCATAACCTGAGCGGCGCACGCCACCAAAGGGTAAATCGGCCTTGACCATAGTCGGATGATTAACAAACATCATGCCAGTGGAAACCTGCTTAGCGACCGCCAGCCCGCGTTTGGTATCGGCGGTAAACACTGAGCCACCCAGTCCAAAGGGCGAGTCATTGGCAACGGCAATCGCTGCTTGCTCATCCTTCACCCTGTGGATACTGGACACAGGACCAAAGAATTCCCAATAGTAGGCTGGGTTATCTGGCGTCAGGTTTGTCAGTATTGTTGGCTGCACAAAGGCGCCTTGCTGCGGCACTTTTGGCCCCACTTCGGTCGCGGTAGCGCCGTGTTTTACGGCATCACGGATTTTCTGCTTCAATTCATCGGCTGCGCCTTGGGAAGACAGCGGTGCCAGTGTGGTGGTGGGATCCATAGGATCGCCCGCTTTTAACGCTTCAATCCCCTTGATATAGCCTTGCATAAATTCATCATAAATGGCTTCAACTAAGATCATCCGCTTAGATGAGGTGCAGACCTGACCCGCATTCCAATGACGACCAAATACAGCCCAATCGATGGTTTTGGGCAGTTCGGCATCTTCAAGTACGATAAAAGCATCAGCGCCACCCAGTTCGAGGGTGGACTTTTTCAGCGCCTTACCGGCCTGAGCCGCAATGATCGATCCCGCATCTTCTGAGCCTGTGAGGGCAACCCCATGTACCTTGGGCGAATTGATAATTTGCCCTATTTGTTCTCGAGTGGCGTACAGGTTTTGGAATGCGCCTGCGGGTAATCCGGCATCGCGCATTAGACCTTCAAATGCGGCGGCGCACTGGGGCACATTAGACGCATGCTTGAGCAGTAGGGTATTACCGGCAGCAAGCTGTGGCGCGAGGATGCGAGCAATTTGGTAGTAAGGGAAGTTCCAAGGTTCGATGGCCAGCAATACGCCCAGCGGCTCGTTAACCAGTATCGCTTCACCTTCGGCGGGATCGGCAACGGGCAGTTTTTGTGGGGCTAACAATCGCTCGGCATGTTCGGCGTAGTACTCGAAAATTTGCGCCGACAGTTCGACTTCAGCTTCGGCTTCTGCTGTGACTTTGCCCATTTCTAAGGTCAGTAGATTGGCGTATTTGGACTTGTTGTCTCTGAGGATCTTCGCTGCCTTAGACAGTATTGCGGCCTTGTCGGCAAAGGGAGTGGTTCGCCAGCTTAAAAATGCCTGATGGGCGGATTCTATCGCCTGTGTGACTTCGGTATCTGTTGCATTTGGAAATTCTTTAATGAGCTTTCCCGTAAAGGGATTGGTTGTTGCATAAGCCATATGTGCCTCCAAGCGTTTAACAAATAGAGCGTAAATGCCAGCTTTGGCATCGAGGGTGGAAATGTCTTGTTTGTTGTGGACTCCCTTGCCATTGATTATGTGGCAAGGAAGCCTAGGATGAACGGTAAACTCGTGTGGCAGCAGGAACTACCTCAACATAATTAATCAATTAAATCAAATGTATAGTTGATTTACACCTACGGTTTACACGTCATATTGTTACGGTTAACAAGCTTCAGCTGTTTTATAGCGTTCAGCCATGGTATTGGCGGCTATCATGGCTTGATAGACGTCATCTGCGGTTAATTTCATCGGCATATTGCCCATAGTATCGCCCTCAGCACAGGCTATCTCAGCCACTTTGCGCCATTCGGTCTCGATAAAGGTTTTCAGCCCTAAATCTGCGAGTGTGAGCGGCAGTCCCGCCGTTTTGATGATGCGGATAACGTTATCGATTTCGGCTTTTGGGGCATTTTCGAGCACGAGCTGAGTTAGCAGCCCAAAGACGACTTTCTCGCCGTGCTGAGCTTTATGTAAGTCCGCCACCGCTGACATACCATTGTTTACGGCATGGGCGGCGGCTAATCCGCCCGCTTCTGCACCAACACCACTGAGATAGATGGTGGCTTCAATGGTTTGCTCTAGCGCAGGTGTGACTATTTTGTTTTTAACGGCGTCCATAGCAGCTTCAATATTTTCAGTCAGTAACTGATAACAAAGTTGGGCCAATCCCAGCCCTGTGCGGGAAGGCTTTTTCAGGACTAGGTTGACGCCATCCGATTGATAGCAGGCACGAGCTTCAAAATAGGTTGCCAGTGCATCGCCTATGCCTGCCGCAAAAAATCGGGCCGGAGCCGCGGCGATAATGGCAGTGTCGGCAACGACAGCATCTGGGTTCTGTGGCAGAAACAGATAGCGTTCAAACTCACCTGTTTCGGAGTAGATCACTGCAAGTGCAGTACAAGGCGCATCGGTTGAAGCAATTGTGGGGTACAAGATGACAGGCCGTTTTTGATAGAAAGCGACGGCTTTGGCGGCATCTAAGGTTTTTCCACCGCCAACTCCAACAATAACGTTGGTATGATGCTGTTCTGCCAGCGCGCCTAAGCGCTTTATCTCGGCTTCGCTGCACTCATAGTTGAATTTTTCGAGGTGGCTGCTGATCCCATTTTGATCTAGCCCAGCGACAGCTTCATTCTTCACACGGCTGAGGATAAATTCATCGCAGATGATAAAAGCATTGTCACCAAAGTCCTTAACATAATCATGCATTTGAGCTAATAGGCCCTTGCCGATAATGAATTTTTTAGGGGAAGTGACGGTACGTGGAACGACAGTGCTCATAGAGCCTCCTTTGCACTTATGACGGTTATCCTTTCATTCTTACCCTAGCATACGCCTAAATTAATGTCATAGCATGAATGGTGGCAATGTTTTTATTGTTAAGCGTAAATTACTACTTTAGTGCTTAATTGTTAGATTAATAGTGTGGTTTATTGTTTTATTCTTCGAGTTAAATGCTTTGGTTTCTCCCTGATTTAAGGCAAGGATAGGGCTGAGAGAGCGAGGCGATCTCAGCGGGCGAAGAGATGTAATATCTCAAAAAAAGCTAACGGTGGATTGTGCGAATAGCGGTAAACTTCTGCTGTCTAAACACAGGATAGTCATTAATCTAATGGGATTTTATTACCTTAAACTCGTCCCAAGTCTTGCTCGGTGTTCATGCTTTATGTGATGCTCTGTACTGTCGTTCATTGGTGTCATAGCGAGTAAAATTGTCGGCTGAGATAAAAGACCAGTAATCAAGGAGTGAAGATGACACAGCAGAATGCGTTAGGACAATTGGTCAGTAAAGGTACGTTAATATTCTTTTGTGGCAAAATGGGCGCAGGTAAATCCACCTTATCGCGACAACTTGCAGAGGCCGAAAACTGTATTTTAATCTCGGAAGACGCATGGCTGGCGGCGCTATATCCCGATGAAATTAAAGATTTTGATACTTACTTGAGCTATTCCGCTCGCCTTAAGCCTTTGCTTAAAAAGCATGTGCAGGAACTGCTCTGTTCGGGTGTTTCTGTGGTCATGGATTTTCCCGCGAATACTATCAATCAGCGCCTGTGGTTTCGAAGCATTTTTACTGATTGCGCCGCCCATAAACTTATTTATCTTAATCACAGCGATGCGCTTTGTTTGAGTCAACTCGATAAACGCAGACAAAGCCACCCTGAGCGCGCCATGTTCGATACTGAGGCGATGTTCTGGCATGTGAGTGGTTATTTTCAGCCGCCGACTCTGGATGAAGGCTTTGAGCTTGAGGTGATAGAAAGATAAGTTCGTGAATAAAAACAATAGGAAATATCATGTACCAAGTGCTTGAAGGCGTTGTTTCTGCCAATGATTTTGTTCGTCTACGACAGATTTCTGGCTTAAGCCCTAGACCATTGGAGGGGGCCATCAAGGCCTTGCCAAGGAGTTTATATGGCGTGCAAATAAAGCTCGCCGAACAGACTGTGGGTATGGGGCGTGTGGTTGGTGACGGCGCACTCAACTTCGAAATTGTCGATATCGCAGTGGATCCTGAGCACCAAGGTAAGGGATTAGGGCGGCTTATTATGCAGTACATCATGGCTTATTTAGATCGTGAGGCTTTTGAGGGCGCGTATATTACCCTGATGGCGGATGTGCCTGAACTTTATGAAAAGTTTGGCTTTAAATTTAGTCGTCCCGCAAGTGAAGGCATGTATATGGTGAAATAACGGCGCTAACCAATACACTTGTAACTTAGGCACTTATAGCAGTAGAACTCAAACAGTAGAGCTCAAAACAACAATCAAAGGAAGATTACCCCATGAATACCTTACTTATTTGCTTATTTGTCGCCATGTTATTGCCATATCTTGCGAAAGGTCCAGTGGCTTGGGCTATGGCAAAGACGGGTGGTTACGATAATAATCATCCCCGTGCTCAGCAAGCACAGCTAACCGGTTTTGGCGCTCGCGCTTTAGCAGGACATCAAAATGCCTTTGAATCATTGCTGGTGTTTGGCCTAGCCGTATTAGTGGTTATCGCCACGGGCAAAGTGAATCCCACCACTGAGTGGCTCGCCATCGTCCATGTCGGCGCCCGCTTTGTGTATCACATCCTCTATCTTGCCAACAAAGGCACCTTAAGATCCCTCACATGGTTTGTTGCTATCTTCAGTGCTTTCGGGATTTTCTTTCAGGCTTTTTAAGCTTGGATATTAAAGGATCTGCGCCAGTTTTTTGATACTTTCCCGCAGCTCATCAGGCGTATGAGCGGCATAGCCCAGTAAGATTGCTTGCCTTGGATAGGGCGCTTGGCAATATCGAGACAAAGGCTGTGCACCTAAACTGAGTTGGCGGCATTTATTGATCACTTCCTCTTCGGTTAAGTTGCCTTTTAGCCAACATACGAGGTGAATACCTGAGTCAGAGGTTTGAACGGACAATTTGTCGGGCAGATACTGCTCAATTGCCGCGATTAACGCCGTTTGGCGTGCTAAGCAGGCTTTTCTCACTCGGCGAACATGCCGCGCGTAATGTCCTTCGGCGATAAACAACGCTAATGTTGCTTGCTCTAGGTGAGCCGTGTGCGTATCGGCATAATATTTTGCCAACTGGAAAGCCTGTATCAGTTTAGGGGGCACCACCAAAAAGCCGAGTCGTAATTCGGGTAGCAGCATCTTGGAAAAGGTGCCAGCGTAGATCACCCTTTGATGTTTATCGAGCCCCTGTAATGCCTGTATCGGACGGGCGCTATAACGAAACTCGCTATTATAGTCATCTTCTAAAATCCACTTATTCTGCTCAGCGGCCCAATCGAGTAAGGCCAATCGTCGTGGCAGACTTAGCATACCGCCGAGGGGAAATTGGTGTGAGGGCGCGGTAAAAGCCAGTTTCACTGCGGGCCACCGCTGGATCGCATCGGCAATATTTGTGCCCTCATCATCAACACTCACAGGACGAACCCGCATATTTTGCGAGAGAAAAGCGCCTAAAGCCCCGTCATATCCAGGTTCATCAAGCCAGACTTCATCTCCCTGTTGGAGTAGTACCTGCGCTGTGAGGTTAATGGCCTGCTGAGTTCCATTGACTATGATGATCTGCTCAGGTGTGCAATTGAGGCCGCGTGTCGAACGCGCATAGTCACTTATCGCCTCACGCAGCGGCAAATACCCTGCGCTATGGTTTGATTTACCTAAGGTTTTACGCGATTGCCGCCAAACTCGGCCTAACAGCCGCCCCCAAAGTTGGTGCGGGAAAAGATCGACGCATCCGACGCCAATATTCAACATGCTATGGCTGTGGTCCGTATTCCCCTTCGCTTTCAGTCGCGCCATTTCTATTAACTGTGGATTAATTTCTAATTCGGAATCAAAGGCTTGAGCGCTTTCTCTGGCACGGTTTGGTATATCGATCAGTTCATCGGGAATGGTATCTGAAACATAAGTACCCGATCCCGGCTTAGTCAGCAGATAACCTTCATCAATCAGGCGCTCAAACCCTTGCAGTACTGAGTTACGTGAAATCTGCATGGTTTCCGACAAGGCTCTGCTGGATGGGAGCTTCATTCGTGGGTGTAAACGTCCATCAAGAATGGCCTCTCTAAACGCATGATAAAGCTGATCTTTGAGGATGCCATCTTTGAGTTGCAAGTGAGGGAAATTGGATTGAGGTTTTTTCATTTGCTAACTGGTACTGTAAAAAATACAAAAAGTGTACCTTATGCGGTACCACAATTGAATCTAGAATCTTGCTTCAGTAAAACTGAGACCATTTACTTAATTTCAAGGAGTGCGCTAATGTCCAGCCAATCACTAACAGTGACCATTGATATGGTTAAAGAAACGGACTATTTACTCTGGTTACCACACTGGCGTGATTATCAGACTTTTTACAAAGTGGCGTTATCAGAAGCGACCACCCAAGCCACGTGGCACCGATTCTTCGATGACCAAGAACCCATTTATTGCGCAGTTGCAAGAGAGGGCCAAAACTTACTCGGTTTTGTGCACTATGTTTTTCATCGTTCTACTTGGGCCGAAACGGATTATTGTTATCTTGAAGACTTGTTTGTTGCCCCAACGGCAAGGGGTCAACATGTTGGAAAACAATTGATTGAGTTTGTAAAGCAAGCGGCCATTGAACACAAGTGTGCGCGCCTGTACTGGCATACACAGGAAACAAATTTAACCGCGCAAAAACTCTATAACTGGATTGGTGAAAAACCGGGAGTCATTGAGTACAGAATGCCGCTGTAAGGAGGGGCCTTTAATTAACGCATTAATTGGCTAGCTTATTAATGCGTTTATTATCAGTTTCTTGATAGTTTCAAATTCTTTCAATCCTAATGCTAAAGGGCTTTTAGCATTAGGTTTTAATGCACGTTTTAATTGCGACTAATCGCAGCGATAACCGCATCGGTCAGCTCCCGAGTATTCGCCGTTCCGCCCATATCGCGGGTTAAAGACTGCTTATCTTTCAATACGTTTTCTATCGCGCTGAGTATCAGGTCGTGCATTGCGCCATAACCTAAATGTTGCATCATCATAGCGCCCGCCCAAATTGTGCCTAAAGGATTGGCAATACCTTGGCCTGCAATATCCGGCGCCGAACCATGTACCGGCTCAAACATCGACGGAAATTCCTTGCTTGGATTGATGTTCGCCGAAGGGGCAATGGCGATCGTGCCAGTGCACGCAGGGCCAAGATCAGACAGGATATCGCCAAACAAATTTGAGCCAACAACCACGTCAAAATGCTCGGGTTTTAGCACGAAATTTGCCGTCAGAATATCGATATGATATTGGTCGACCTTAACATTGGGATATTGTTTTGCCATTTCCCCGACGCGACTATCCCAATAGGGCATAGAGTGAAATATGCCATTGGATTTGGTCGCCGAGGTTAAGTGCTTTGCCTCGCGGCTTTGGGCTAAATCGAAGGCATATTTTAAGATGCGATCTGTGCCACGACGGGTAAAAATGCTCTGCTGGGAGACAATCTCATGTTCAGTGCCTTCATATTGAATGCCGCCGACGGCGGAATATTCGCCTTCCACGTTTTCACGTACTACATAAAAATCGATATCGCCGGGCTTTTTACCCGAGAGTGGGCAGGGCACGCCTTCAAATAACCGAATAGGCCTAAGGTTCACGTATTGCTCAAAGGCTCTGCGGATCGGTAGTAGCAATCCCCAGAGTGAAATATGGTCGGGAACTCCTGGAAATCCAACAGCGCCTAAGTAGATGGCATCAAAGGATTTTAGTTGCTTAAGTCCATCCTCTGGCATCATGCGACCGGTTTTATGGTAGGTTTCACAGGACCAGTCGAAGTAGGTCCACTCAAACGCCACACCTAAGATTTTTCCTGCGGCTTCGAGTGTGCGTATCCCTTCGGGGATCACTTCTGTACCTATGCCATCTCCGGCAATTACGGCGATTTTTACCTTAGACATCTTTGACTCCAATAGGGGATTCTGCGTTTTTAGTATGTTATTCCATATTCGTATCGTGTATGAATAGGCTAAATGTTTTGTTAAGGATTACGAATCGTGAGTCAACTGCCGCCACTTGAAGATTTACGGGTCTTTGTTATCGCCGCAACAAGCGGGGGATTTACAGCCGCTGCGGAGCAATTATCTTTTTCTCCAGCGTATGTGAGTAAACGCATTGGCCTATTAGAAAAAGCGCTCGGAGTGCGCTTGTTTCTGCGCTCTGCCAGAAGTGTCAGCCTCACCTTAGAGGGCAAGATTGCCTTGGAATGGTCCGAACGTTTGCTCGATACCATGGAGCAAATGAGCCTTGAAATTAGCTTAGAGCAGCAAGTGCCACGGGGGCGATTACGTATCGCAACTAGCACAGGATTTGGCAGCCACTGTATTGCGCCGATTATTTCAGACCTCGTGTTCCACTATCCCGAATTAGAAGTTGATTTAGAGTTGCTCGACCGCCCGGTCGATCTGGTCTCTGAAGGTTTTGATCTAGAGGTCCGTGTCGGTGGCGAATTGCCACCGCAAATGATTGCTAAGCGTCTTGCGAGTAATTATCGGGTATTGGCTGCATCGCCGACCTATATCGACACGCATGGCATGCCAAACAATCTCGCGGCATTAGCCGAGCATAAGTGCATAGGGATCCGCGAGCGCGATCAAAACCATAGAGTGTGGCGATTGGAAAGTGCGGCTGGCATAGCCTCGGTTGATTTAGCGGCTTCCTTGATGACCAATAATGGCACAGTCGCTAAGCAGTGGTGCCTTAAAGGCCACGGTATTATGTTGCGCTCCATCTGGGATTTACAGCAAGATTTCTTAAGTGGCAGATTAGTCAGAGTACTCCCCGAGTATCATCAATCCGCTGAAATTCATGTAATTTATGCATCACGATTAGAAACGTCTGCCAAACTTCGCACCTGCGTCGCCTATCTTGAAGAGGCATTACCTCGTTTTGCTGGCACTGGAATAAGTTGATTTTATTTCGCCAATCTCTATTGGCGAGTGAACGCTCGCTATTTTCATATTGAGTTTAAATAAATCAAGGTGTTGGATTTAATTGCTGACATTGGGTCAAGAGGCGGCCAAGAAGGCGCTCGTCCTATTCTCCTTAAAAAATGATCGTAATAGGTCATTTTGTATATCTATTAAGCAAACTGTCAGGTTTTTACTGTTACCTTACGCCCCCGATGTATTGGCTAATCCCATTGCTACCGTTTTACCTCAGTTAAAGAGATACCATGTTTATAAAGTTTAAGCTTCCCGTTGCTATGCTCGCACTCATTGCTTTGTCTGTTTTATGCTCTTCGGTGTATGTGCAAGAAACGCTAGCGACTAAGCTGATTTCGAATAGGCTGCCAGTTGATGCTCTTGGTTTTCAGTCACTGACGGCTTCCAATCCTTTAGTTGCCAGTCAGAGTGCTCTACATCATATGCAGAGTTTGCCAAAACTGATGACGACTTCCCTGGTGCAAGCGAATCAAGGTGCTGTTGCAAACCCAACGGTTGCTGAACATTTCTCATCCCCAAAAATGCTTGAGCAGTCATCCTTAGACAATCCAGAGTCTAAACAACTGAGTCTGAATATCAGTTCTCTCGATGAACTCATGGGCTTGTTTGACTCGCTTAATTACACGCCAGAAAGCTTTCGTGATGGTAATAAATCGGTCCCTAGATTGACCTTTGATGCCGTGGGTGAGGGCTGGAGTTCAGTGTCAAGCCAACTCCCGGTGAAGCAAAAGAAAATGGTGTTTCTTAGAATGATTGCCCCTTTAGTCTTATTGGCGAATGAGAAAATTTTACAAGAAAGACAGGTCATTATGTCTGCCCCCCTTGATGATATTGCGTTATTAGCCTTAGGGGTAAAGTACAAAGTAATAAGCAGTGAAGATAAACCGCTGTTAGAAGCCCAAAGACAAATGCTACTTGAAAGGGTGGATATCCTGCCACCATCGTTAGTGTTAGCTCAAGCGGCAAAAGAAAGCGGTTGGGGCACATCGCGATTTGCCCGTGAAGGTAATGCATTATTTGGGCAGTGGGATTTCAAGGGTAATGGTATGGAACCTAGGCAAAAGCGCCAAGGTTTAGGCAATTATGGTTTAGCACGATTCGATACACCATTTGCTTCAGTAGAAGGGTATTTGTTGAATTTGAATACCCATAATGCTTATCAGAAGATGCGAGATTTTCGTGCCCAATCAAGACAAGCTAATCAAGCTGTGACAGGCTCTGCACTCGCAGGGACGTTAGACCGATATTCGGAGCGTGGGCACGCCTATGTTGAGGCGATTCGTCAGATGATCCGTACCAATAAGCTATATCTGGTGGATGATATTTATTTAAGTGATGACGCACCATTACACCTATTAACAAGAACAAACTAAGTGATTGGTAAAATAACCATTTTCACTTAGCCTGAATAAAGCGCACTTTAATTAGGCTTATATAGGTCAATTTAATCAAGGGCATCCGCATTACCCTATATCCCAATTTTAAACTTTGCCTTTTTGCTGGTAATTGTCTTCAAGGTCTTGAGTTAACCATTAGGATAAAAGGATAAGCAGTGCCTGATGTTCGATATTAATGTTTACCTTTCTGTAATCGCATAACTTCCATCTGTGTTATAGCGGATGGTAAACCCCTTTTTCTCACCATCGTGGTAATACTTCAGGGACAGTAATCGCTCCTTGTTATCGATTTCATATGTCCAGCTACGTTGCTCATTGTCGCTGTAGTTGGACAGTGAATAACCGCCATCCTTCTTATAGCGGATGCTGATTTGACTGTCTTGCCCCTGTTCATTATTTTGCAGCTTTTGGACACGACCCTCTTCATCGAATTCATATTCTTTGATGAGGTTGCCATGATGGTAGTCAGAAAATTTGTATAATTTTCCTTTACTATCATAATAATATTGTTCCCCATGCTTAATCGATGGCGTATTTCTAAAGGGGGGATTCAGTATGTCCTTACAGTCATTGCTATAGGGATTTTCTCGCATTATGCACTCGTCCTGAGAGGGCTTGACGGGCAAGGTTTCGTCATATTCATAATGACTTAACTCCATAAGCCTATGATTGTGGTTAGGATCAAAAATCGCCTGCATGCCATGGTATTCACCTTTGCGATAGTGCCTAATGCCACTGGCAACATCCTGTGCTGAGTACCAAATACTCTGGCCATCGAGCAGGCCCTGCTTATAATGCTTATTGGCAAAGAGCACATTTTCATCGCTGATTAGTTTTTCTTCACCTTCGCGTAATCCATTGAGATAAGTCACTTCGATCCGTGATTTCTTGTCAGTTTTAAATACCCAAGGGCCAGTGCGCTTGCCATCAAGGTAAGCCCCGTTACCCACATAGTTGCGGTATTCGCCAAGCGAGACTTTATCTACCCAAGGGCCTTGTTTAATGCCGTTTTGATAGTGACCTTTATTGCCATTGCTCTCAAGCCATTCACCGTCTTTGACGCCGTTGCGATAAATGCCTTTTTCAGACAATCGCTTATCTCCTGTGTCTCCGCCATATTCGGGCTCATAGATTTCATAGGGGCCATCGAGCACTCCTTGATTGTAATGGGCAAAACCGTAGTTATCTGCCTCATCGAACATGGACTGTGCAATCCATTTACCTTGCTTTTTGCCGTCAAGATATTCACCTTCCCAATAGCTTGCTTGGCCGTCAGCCTCCATCCATTTACCGACTTTTTTGCCTTGTTTGTACTGACCATTCAACATGATATTGGCATTACGGTTATCGTAGGCGATATAGGGGCCATCGAGCACACCTTGGGCATAATGACTTTCAAGCGCAAGTCCAGCCCAAGATCCACCGAGATTCATGTAATCATAAGCTGGGCCCGTCTTTGGGATCTCACCCTCACCGCTGCTTAGCCAGTCCACATCATCGGCTTCAAAGACAACGCTCACCAACACAAAACTGCCCTGTTGTTCGCGATAATCATTGCGATAAAAGTGGGTCACTAAACTGTATTGATGCTCGCGGCCTTGGGCATCTTTATCTTTGCGGGTGAGGGGATAACGTAATTTATATTCGTCCGCGGTTTTCACATCGGCGGGTAAACCTTTAGCATTGCGATAGCCGATTAAGGTTGGTTTGAGCTTGGTTGATCCATCGATAATCGCTTTAATGGCAGGATCTTCAATCGCCTCAACATCATAGGTCATGCGATATTGCTGCGGCGGAATTTGGTTTAACACTTTGCGGGTGTCGCTGACGGTAAATGATGATAACGTCGGGGCGACTTCATCCAGCACAACTTGAAGGCGTGGCAGCTTAGTGAGCTTTGAATCCTCAAAACCATAACCCCGTAAATGCTGACCATCAGCATCTTTAAGCATGACTACGACTTCTTTGTCGCCACCTTTATCAAAGTCATAGTAAAAAACGGCCACAATTTCAGCCGCACCATAATCATCAAGATGTACGCCGGGCGCATCGCCGTCGGACATTTCGCTCCACACTTGATTGTCTTTTTGGTGAAAATTAAGCCATTGGCCATTTGGTAAATCGACAGTGGGATGGACGGTTTTGACCGCAGCGTTTGCCGCAGGAATAACCGTTAAAGAGGATAACAACATCATGCCCGCTGCAGTGAATAAACTGCGAATCGAAAGTTCCATTTAATTACACCTTTTACACCGATAACTTGCGCCTCATGCGCACCAGTAAACGGGCCGAATTTTATGCCAAGACAAGCACTTCAGGAAGTAGCTGATACAAAAAAGGCCGCAATAGCAGCCTGTTAAGATCCAATATTTAACAATCAGCAATGGTATATAGCATTTATTTCGTGGTGTTTTTTAGGGTAATCATTTAGATTTCTTTGAAAACGGGTTTTAAAAGAAAATGAGTTAAAAATATTACAATAACAGCTGCTTAAATTTAATAGAGCACTGAAGCAGTGCTTCAATTTTGCTTTGTTTCGCTTGTTCTGAATCTACATTCCCAGTGGTGTAAAACGTTATTTCTGGATCGAGTATCGGGCTACACGTTTGGTGTTCGATTTTCAACAATGAGTGCGTTCGATTAGCAATGGCTAATCCAGAATCAATGACGGTAACGTGGTGGGGAAGGGCATTTTTGATTTCTGCATTGATAAGTGGAAAGTGAGTACAAGCCAGCACTAATACATCGGTATTAAACGCATCGGGTTTGTTAAAAATACGCTGAATTTCCTGGGTTACAATGTCGGGATCAAACCCATTGCCGAGAAGTTTTTGCTCTGAGGCGAGAACCAGCGCTTCAGAGTCTTCTACTAAAACCTTACATTCTGTGGCGAAATTCGTGATCAGCATCTTCACATAAGCTGAGTTCACTGTGGTGTGAGTGCCAAGTACCATCACTACCTTTGATTTTGATAACGAAGCGGCGGGTTTTATCGCAGGGACAACGCCGACAATAGGTATATTGAGTTCAGCACGAAGTAAGTCTAGCGCAATGGTACTCGCTGTATTGCAGGCGATAACGATGATATCGGGTTGAGTCAGTGAGCTTGCTTTGGATATAACGTCTAAAATTCGCTTTTTTAGTATATCGTGTGGCTTTTTTCCGTAAGGGAAAAAGCCAGCGTCAGAGACGTAACTCAGCCGTATGTTGGGGATTCTCTTTTTTATTTCGGCCGCGACAGTCAGTCCACCTGAACCTGAATCAAAAACTAATATTGAGCTATCCATTGCACCTACCTTCACATAATCAACACATTTAATTTTGCCATAGACACAGGAGCGTTAGTCGAATTGGCATACAGCTTCAAGAGGCGCATTTTGCTCTTTCAGCCTATTTTGATCAATGAGGATATGTTTGGTTAAGACTTTTTCGTAAACAAAAAATCTTTTGGTGAGTTAATGCAATCTACCGCAGGGTGAGATCATGAATACTCAGTTTTGTCCGCAGTTTAGTTTGGATGCCAACTTAATCCTTCGTGCGTTTGTAAATATAGGTGTAGCTTTAATTCCGCATATCCATTCAGCACTATCATTCCAGTGACACGCCGACTTTGGTTTTAAAATAGTCGTCCATGTATGCTCGAGCATGGAATCTGCTGTATAGGACATACTAATGTCGCGATCACATGTATGTGAATAAGCGACCATGCCACTTCAATATAAATCCAGAATCGTAAGCAATGGGCCTATCTTTATCATTTGGTATTGATATGAACATCTATCAACTGTATAGACAAGATTGGTTCTGGCGATGTTAAAGGCAACTGCACAAACTGCCACGGCTCCCGTAGCTGGCACTAATTATAAAAAGAGAATGGCCCTAAGATTAGTATCTTGGGGCCATTATTTTTGTGTCGACTAGTAGTTGAAGACCAAAATTTTTCAAATTAAGACTGGGGAACCCATGTACCGTAGTTATCGCGGTATGACTTATATGTCATGGTTTCACCCATGTGATTTTTAAATTCAAGAGAATCAAACGCCTCATCAAAAGTCATGGCTCCACTGGCTGTCTTTGTGAAAACCTGATTGATTTTGGGTATATCATTGTTTAAGTGAAGGTAGCTATATGCCAAACCGTATTCAGCATAATATTGATTGCGATCTGATGCATTGTTCATATCATCAATAGATGTGTTAACTGCCTCGGACTTTCGGGCTATATTTTGCCCAGCAAGGTACGTTGCTTGACCTTCAGTAAACCATCGAGGCAGCGTTGTTAACACACTTTTTCTGTCAATATTGCTGGAGCGATAATATTGGTTTTGAACATAGTGAATAAGCTCATGTTTTGAGTAAACAGGCTCCAAAACACGACCGTCTGATTCCGGCTCAGCAATATTAACCCCAGAGAATGTGCCTTCCGCCAAGCTTCCTGAGCCCATGGCATTTGTCAAGCAAACAGAAACTTTATCGGTTGTTTTTTCAACATCGGCAACAGGGTAAGTATTGCCCACTTCATTAAAGATGTAGTTATAGATATCGCTTAGCTTACTTGGCGCAATCTCTTGATAGTGATCAATAATTGTGCCCATAACCAGCTCCCAGTTGTCATCATTTAATTCAGGCCATGCGAAATCTGGATTGAGTCTCATGTACGGGAAATAATTAATGTACACCCCTTCATCGTTTAATTCCTTGCTTGGCGATAGAAGCATATTGTGGGCATCAAAATGATTGAATACTGGCTTGAACTCATTCAGTGAATCAATGGTAAAGCCCATTTTCTCAAACGCGAAGCTCATATTGGTTTGAACAACGGTCGCAACCGACTTGTAATCGACATCACTAAGGTTTCGCTTTGAATAAACGCGAACGTTGCTACTTTCAAAATAACTGGAAGAATTGTCGCAGTCTCTTCCGTAAAAACCTGTTCCATACTTGGGGAAGGTGGCAAATCCAGTATCGGCCGATGAAACCATCTTGCCTGAAACAAAGCCTGATGGCGGAATAACTGGCTTTGTGGTTTCGTTGCCATTGCCGCCTTCATCACCTCCGCCTCCACATGCTGAAAGAGTCATTGATAAGGCCGCAGCTGAGATGATTTTTTTCAGTTAGTAATTATCCTTGTTACTATCTAATTATTTGAATAATAACATTTATTAATTAGATGGTATATATGAACACCCCCTGTATTTAATAAGGCCCATGCGATTTTGTCCAAAAATTTCGCTAATTGATAAAATAATATTTCGTAATTGAGCTTTGGTTGTTAATGGTTTGCGGTCTTGCGACATATTAGGCGTCATAGCTAGACTGAGCATCTTTATATGTGCCAAATTGACGTTTTACCTCTTGGCAGCAGTAAGACTTCGAAAGCAGATGTCCTTATCAGGTTTTGGATAAGACAAACCGTTTCCATATATGTCCTGACTTTCGCTATCCTGACTTTCGCTTATATGCTCAATGCCTAGCCGAGCAAGTCGAGTCTAGTGACCAAAAGAAATCGAGCTTGGATGAAAACCGCATTTCTTGAAAAGATATTAATGGCTGGGCTTGCCAAGGCGGACAAAATATGAACATTCACGCGATTACCCTGGGAACCAGACGAGATAAGTCTGGTTCAGTGAATTGCAGATTTAAATTTTATTTATTTTTTACCATGATTAATTGACCATCTTTATAAATCTCTTCAGATGCTAATTGCCCATCGTCACAATAGCTTTTAAGGACTCCTTCTAATAAGTCATTTTTATAAGTCCCTTCCTCCATCAATTGACCACTTTCATAATATCGCTTATATGGACCTTCTTTTAGATTATTTTCAATAATTGCATCACAATTGACCTTTCCATTTTCATAATAATGTATAGAGTGGCCATTTTCCAAACCACTTTTATACGTCATCTCCCACCACAACTGACCTCTTTCATAATAATATCTAGAAAGGCCTTCCTGCTTACCATCCTTACAGAAAACCACTCCCCACAATTGACCATTTTCATAATATGATTCACAAATTCCTTCTGGAAGTCCATTTTTCTTAGTTCCTTTTCTCAATATCCTACCACTTTCATAATATCTATTATAAGGACCATCTTCTAATCCATTATTATAATTCCCTACAAGCCTTACAGCGCCATTTTTATAAAATATCTTGTAAGGGCCTTCTTCTAATCCATTTCTATAACTTCCTTCCTTCTCCACTCCGCCATTTTCATAATATTTTTTGTAAGGGCCTTCTTCCAACCCATTTTTATAAGATCCTTCGAACAATAGCAAACCATCTTCATCATATGTTTTAAAAGGACCGTCTTCTAGACCATTTCTGTAAGTTATTTCCCTATATCCGTCACAATCATCACTTTCATAATACCTTTTACTTTTCCCAGTAAAAGGTATTTGTGTATCTATTTCATAATAGATCCCATTTATATTTTGCAATTGATTAAAATCTATTTCCTTCATCGATAACTCCTTTTTTATCTATAATTCTCAATGCTCTCACACCTACCATCGGTGTTTTTCAAGGTAGTAGGCACTCCTTGCTCAAATATTATGCTTCAAGCTGAGCTCTGAAGAATCCCCTGATGATTTACAAATAAATCATCAAATTAGGGTGGAAGCGCATCTTGTTGCATGATCAAATGGTTTCGCTAAAAACTACACTTGGACAACAAGATGCGCGAAGCCAATATCCTACAACATTCTTTACACCAATACTGCCCAGAACTTCACCTAAAACGATTAAACAGCTTGATGCTGGCCTCTAAGGCACTGATTGAATGTAAGACACTGACCTTGACTGAGTTAGGTCGAAA
>NZ_JAKKRZ010000091.1:0-749 GCF_025653725.1 Shewanella sp. SM74
CATTGGCACATCGAGAACCTGCAACACTGGGTGCTTGACGTCACTTTTAGGGAAGACTGTTCAAGGATTGGTGACCGTGAAAACGCGAAGAAGATGGCGCTATTTCGTCGTATCGTGCTGAACCTTTTAGAGCAGCATCCGCTAAAAGCCAGCAAACCAACCAAGATAAGAAAAGCTGCATGGAATGGCGATTTTAGGAGCGATATTTTCTTTGGTTAAGAGATTTAACAAAGCTTAATCCCGCCCTGCTCATTGAGCTTCGATCACGACAAATCTCATCGATAGCTTCTTGAATGATTCTAGTTGGCACAGCCGTATTGAATCTTTCAAGCGCTTGGCGAAGACGGTTCTTGAGAACAATATCACTTCGAGTTTCACGCCCAAAGGCTAGCTCTCCTTGGGCATCAGAGCCAAACAATTCGTCCCAACATGTTTGCACTTCCCACCCTAAGCTTTTAAACAAAGCAATAGCTGGCTGCTCAACTAAACCGTCTTCTGTGTCAGGGCGGGATTAAGCTTTGTTAAATCTCTTAACCAAAGAAAATATCGCTCCTAAAATCGCCATTCCATGCAGCTTTTCTTATCTTGGTTGGTTTGCTGGCTTTTAGCGGATGCTGCTCTAAAAGGTTCAGCACGATACGACGAAATAGCGCCATCTTCTTCGCGTTTTCACGGTCACCAATCCTTGAACAGTCTTCCCTAAAAGTGACGTCAAGCACCCAGTGTTGCAGGTTCTCGATGTGCCAATG
>NZ_JAKKRZ010000092.1:0-744 GCF_025653725.1 Shewanella sp. SM74
ATCCAGATAGCGGACAAGCTTGGGCCACTGATTCAGGCTATACGTAATAGCCGCTCCCAGTAAACTTTCTTTCGTGACACTCTCGCTTGATTTATCCAACCAGCTTTTGAATTGCGCGAGCAACGGCTTGGCTAGCGTTTGCCTGGCTTCATATTTCTTATCAGGCGGCGCAGTTTTTAATTTACTCTCCAGCGCATAGAGTTTCTGGATATGGTTAAGGGCCACATCGGCCTTACCCGTTTTGCCTTTACCCTGCGCTTTTTGGGCTTCGACGAACTTACGTCTGGCATGCGCCCAGCAGCCGACTAAGGTTGCGTGGGTTTTCTCATATCCGGCATAACCATCAACCTGCAGATAGCCGGTAAACCCCGTCAGGAAGTCGGTGGGATGTTTGCTGCTGCGGCTGTCCTGATAATCAAACAGCACGAGCTTGGGGCCGGTACTTTGCTCTAAGCCACAGCCATATACCCACATGTAGCAGGTGCTTTTCTCAACATCCAGTACATTAACCGTGGTTTCATCTGCCCACAGCACGGGCTGTTTCAGAAGCTCAGCTTTCATTAACGCCAGTAACGGTTTCAGTTTCTCTGCACAGCTTATCAGCCAGCGGCTCATCGTTTGACGGCTAAGCTCAATACCGGCCTGATTAAACAACTGCTCCTGACGATAAAGCGGTAAGCCATAGTGCATTTTGCTGCTGATGATTTGGGCAAGCAGACTCGGTGTGGTCATGCTCTTAGGGAT
>NZ_JAKKRZ010000093.1:0-734 GCF_025653725.1 Shewanella sp. SM74
TGCGCCTTGTTGGCTCACTGTGTCACCCTGAGCCATGGTTGCTGGAGCTGCGCCATGTTGGCTCACCGCATCACCTTGAGTTGCGGCCGCTGGGGCTGCGCCTTGTTGGCTCACCGTGTCACCCTGAGCCATGGCCGCTGGGGCTGCGCCTTGTTGGCTCACTGTGTCACCCTGAGCCATGGTTGCTGGAGCTGCGCCATGTTGGCTCACCGCATCACYTTGAGTTGCGGCCGCTGGGGMTGCGCCWTGTTGGCTCASCGYRTCACCYTGAGYYRYGGCCGCTGGAGCTGCGCCATGTTGGCTCACCGCATCACCTTGAGTTGCGGCCGCTGGGGCTGCGCCTTGTTGGCTCACCGTGTCACCCTGAGCCATGGCCGCTGGGGCTGCGCCTTGTTGGCTCACTGTGTCACCCTGAGCCATGGTTGCTGGAGCTGCGCCATGTTGGCTCACCGCATCACCTTGAGTTGCGGCCGCTGGGGCTGYGCCTTGTTGGCTCACCGTGTCACCCTGAGCCATGGCCGCTGGAGCTGCGCCATGTTGGCTCACCGCATCACCTTGAGTTGCGGCCGCTGGGGCTGTGCCTTGTTGGCTCACCGTGTCACCCTGAGCCATGGCCGCTGGGGCTGCGCCTTGTTGGCTCACTGTGTCACCCTGAGCCATGGTTGCTGGAGCTGCGCCATGTTGGCTCAGCGCATCACCTTGAGTTGCGGCCGCTGGGGCTGCGCCTTGTTGGC
>NZ_JAKKRZ010000094.1:0-703 GCF_025653725.1 Shewanella sp. SM74
TGCCTTATTACTTTGCAATAAAGTCAGAATAAGGTGTAAATGGTGGAGCTATGCGGGATCGAACCGCAGACCTCCTGCGTGCAAGGCAGGCGCTCTCCCAGCTGAGCTATAGCCCCATTTACATGCAGTGCGAGTAAGTAAGATGTTCCAAACCTCTAAAAGGATTGGTTTGCCAAATCGAGTTATCCGCGGCAAATTAACGCGACGTTTAGTTCACTAAACGAGTGTTAATTTAACAAAGGAGAACGAAGATTTGGTGGGTCAGAGTGGACTTGAACCACCGACCTCACCCTTATCAGGGGTGCGCTCTAACCAGCTGAGCTACAGACCCATCTTATTGATAAATCTAAGTCCATCTAGAACCACCGACCTCACCCTACTCTTTATGAAGGGATTGGGGTGCTAACCAGCTGAGCTACAGACCCATCTTTGATAAACCTATTTGACTAGGTCTATCTTTTACTCTTTCTTCTATCAAGCAAATCTGTGTGAACACTCAACAAACATTAAGTTAGTCGTATAGGTAAGGAGGTGATCCAGCCCCAGGTTCCCCTAGGGCTACCTTGTTACGACTTCACCCCAGTCATGAACCACAAAGTGGTGAGCGCCCCCCCGAAGGTTAAGCTACCCACTTCTTTTGCAGCCCACTCCCATGGTGTGACGGGCGGTGTGTACAAGGCCCGGGAACGTATTCACCGTGGCA
>NZ_JAKKRZ010000095.1:0-702 GCF_025653725.1 Shewanella sp. SM74
AGTAATCGTGGATCAGAATGCCACGGTGAATACGTTCCCGGGCCTTGTACACACCGCCCGTCACACCATGGGAGTGGGCTGCAAAAGAAGTGGGTAGCTTAACCTTMGGGGGGGCGCTCACCACTTTGTGGTTCATGACTGGGGTGAAGTCGTAACAAGGTAGCCCTAGGGGAACCTGGGGCTGGATCACCTCCTTACCTATACGACTAACTTAATGTTTGTTGAGTGTTCACACAGATTGCTTGTTTAGCTTCTCTTCGGGGAAGTCAGAGCTAAATGCGCCGCTAGCCGGTACGCATTGTTCTTTAACAATTTGGAAAGCTGATAGTATTTAATTGCATGAGTCTGTCATGTGATTAATTACAAAACGTTTAATGCGCAAGCATTGAACATGAGTTCTCAAACACTTTATTAAGTGTCTTGAATATTCAAWAGTAAATTATTCTTTATTGRATAGTTTACGTCTAAGGCGCGTCCACTTCTTTGGTCAGAAGTGAGACAAGTAAAACCAAGCTGGTCGCAATGCGGCGCAGRTGAGTGAAACTCATTTGGGTTGTATGGTTAAGCGACTAAGCGTATACGGTGGATGCCTTGGCAGTCAGAGGCGATGAAGGACGTAGTAACTTGCGAAAAGCGTTGGCGAGCTAGTAACAAGCATTTGAGCTAACGATGTCCGAATGGGGGAACCCAGCAGCATAAGCT
>NZ_JAKKRZ010000096.1:0-687 GCF_025653725.1 Shewanella sp. SM74
GTTCCCCCATTCGGACATCGTTAGCTCAAATGCTTGTTACTAGCTCGCCAACGCTTTTCGCAAGTTACTACGTCCTTCATCGCCTCTGACTGCCAAGGCATCCACCGTATACGCTTAGTCGCTTAACCATACAACCCAAATGAGTTTCACTCAYCTGCGCCGCATTGCGACCAGCTTGGTTTTACTTGTCTCACTTCTGACCAAAGAAGTGGACGCGCCTTAGACGTAAACTATGCAACTAAGCATAATTTACTATTGAATATTCAAGACACTTAATAAAGTGTTTGAGAACTCATGTTCAATGCTTGCGCATTAAACGTTTTGTAATTAATCACATGACAGACTCATGCAATTAAATACTATCAGCTTTCCAAATTGTTAAAGAACAATGCGTACCGGCTMGCGGCGCATTYAGCTCTGACTTCTCSTRAGAGAAGMTAAACAAGCAATCTGTGTGAACACTCAACAAACATTAAGTTAGTCGTATAGGTAAGGAGGTGATCCAGCCCCAGGTTCCCCTAGGGCTACCTTGTTACGACTTCACCCCAGTCATGAACCACAAAGTGGTGAGCGCCCCCCCGAAGGTTAAGCTACCCACTTCTTTTGCAGCCCACTCCCATGGTGTGACGGGCGGTGTGTACAAGGCCCGGGAACGTATTCACCGTGGCATTCTGATCCACGATTACT
>NZ_JAKKRZ010000097.1:0-650 GCF_025653725.1 Shewanella sp. SM74
TGTTACCGCCGTGAAAGGGCGGTGTCCTAGGCCTCTAGACGAAGGGGACCCGGACTTATGATTTAACTCGTAACCGAGCTTTGTAACACATTCACTTCAGTAGGCTAGGAAGCAAATGCCTTGTTCTTACCAAACAACACGTTAGTTATTTGCTAGGAACCAAAATGTGGTATCCCCTAGGGGATTCGAACCCCTGTTACCGCCGTGAAAGGGCGGTGTCCTAGGCCTCTAGACGAAGGGGACCCGGACTTATGTTTTAACTCGTAACCGAGTTTTGTAACACATTCACTTCAGTAGGCTAGGAAGTGAATGCTTTGTTCTTACCAAACAACACGTTAGTTATTTGCTAGGAACCACTCTCTATAAAATATAGATGGTATCCCCTAGGGGATTCGAACCCCTGTTACCGCCGTGAAAGGGCGGTGTCCTAGGCCTCTAGACGAAGGGGACCCGGACTTATGTTTTAACTCGTAACCGAGCTTTKTAACACATTCACTTCAGTAGGCTAGGAAGCAAATGCCTTGTTCTTACCAAACAACACGTTAGTTATTTGCTAGGAACCAAAATGTGGTATCCCCTAGGGGATTCGAACCCCTGTTACCGCCGTGAAAGGGCGGTGTCCTAGGCCTCTAGACGAAGGGGACCCGGAC
>NZ_JAKKRZ010000098.1:0-630 GCF_025653725.1 Shewanella sp. SM74
AATATTACCTATAGTGCCAATCATCCCTATTAAAATGTCATTAACATCAACTTTAGAACGCTTATTTATTTCATCGAAATCGATTTTAGAAATGTATTGAACATCGTCATAATTGATGTACCCATTTTTAACATTTTTTGATGTAACCAAGGGAAATCCGTTTTGTTGGTACTTCGGTGATGCATGAGTACCATCCCTCACGTCGCAAATATCTTCTAAAACTTTCTCCTCCCACTCCCCACTAAACCCTTTAAAGCGGATTTCAGGGATCGTTTCGCCTTGTTTGGGGAACATCTTTTCCAGCATGGCTTTTTTAATGTTGCTTAGCTTGTCATGCTTTTGTTGGTGCTGGTTGATTAGGCTGTCGAGCTTTTGGAAAGTATTGCCGATGGCGGTTTGTTCTTCCCTTTCAGGGACGCATATTAATAAACTGCGAACATTACTTAATGAAATAAATTTCTGTGTTCCACCACTAGCAAAATCATCCAACTGCTGAGTTGTAATTGGCGACTGCAAAAAATAATAGCTGTATAAAAAATCCATTTCGTTTTTATCTTTGATTAAAGCCACATTCTTTATTGCGAAATCTGGAGTCTGTCTAATTAAAGCAATATTACCTATAGTGCCAAT
>NZ_JAKKRZ010000099.1:0-625 GCF_025653725.1 Shewanella sp. SM74
AGTAAAGAATCCGCCTTCTTAGAAGGCGGCTTTGACTTGCCCCTGGAAGGGGCTATTCCAAGAACCTACATCATCTGCAACGACAATTGAGCCTCATGTTCCTGATCTTGTTTATCTTGATGGCGCACATATCGTCTAATGATTTCTTCATTAACACCTACTGTATCTACAAAATAACCTCTGGCCCAAAAGCTATTGCCCCATAGCTTTTTACGTACATGAGGGAATTTATTGAATAACCTTATCGCACTTCTTCCTTTCAATACTCCCATCAGCGTTGATACTGACAGCTTCGGCGGGATTATGACTACCAAGTGAACGTGGTCTATCTGAACGTTTAATTCTAAAACCTCACAACCCTTCATATTGCAAAGGATATAAATTGACCTGTATAACTCCTTACCAAGGTTTCCTTTTAACATTTTAAAACGGTACTTCGGAGTCCAAACAATATGATATTTGCAACGCCAATAAACATGTGATGAACTTCTATAATCGCCCATGCTTTTCGTTTCCTCTTACTTGTGGTGAATAAGAAGTCTCTTTTAGCATGGGCGTAATTCAGGCTATAGCCTCAAGGAACAATCACCACCGCCAGAGGCGGTGGTTTTAGGATGACAATAAA
>NZ_JAKKRZ010000100.1:0-579 GCF_025653725.1 Shewanella sp. SM74
TGCCTTATTACTTTGCAATAAAGTCAGAATAAGGTGTAAATGGTGGAGCTATGCGGGATCGAACCGCAGACCTCCTGCGTGCAAGGCAGGCGCTCTCCCAGCTGAGCTATAGCCCCATTTACATGCAGTGCGAGTAAGTAAGATGTTCCAAACCTCTAAAAGGATTGGTTTGCCAAATCGAGTTATCCGCGGCAAATTAACGCGACGTTTAGTTCACTAAACGAGTGTTAATTTAACAAAGGAGAACGAGGATTTGGTGGGTCAGAGTGGACTTGAACCACCGACCTCACCCTTATCAGGGGTGCGCTCTAACCAGCTGAGCTACAGACCCATCTTTGATAAACCTATTTAACTAGGTCCATCTTTTACTCTTTCTTCTATCAAGCAAATCTGTGTGAACACTCAACAAACATTAAGTTAGTCGTATAGGTAAGGAGGTGATCCAGCCCCAGGTTCCCCTAGGGCTACCTTGTTACGACTTCACCCCAGTCATGAACCACAAAGTGGTGAGCGCCCCCCCGAAGGTTAAGCTACCCACTTCTTTTGCAGCCCACTCCCATGGTGTGACGGGCGGTGTGT